>PMCY01000087.1 GCA_003154255.1 Candidatus Aminicenantota bacterium
CTGACCGACTTCTGGTTCAACATCGGCGGCGGCGACGGCTTCCACACCCAGAATGATCCGACCGATTGGCGGACGGTCTATGGCGAAAGCCAGGGTGGCTCGGCCCAGCGGGTGAACGTGGAAACGCGCGAATCCAAGAGCATCCGTCCCAGTTCATCGACCATCGTCAATTACAAGGACTACTTCCCCGACAAGCCGNNCGATCCCGAGGCGGCCATGATGGCCCAGATGCGCCAGTCCGGCCCCTTCCGCTTCAATTGGAGCACACCCATCTATTTATCTCCGAGCAACCCGCGCACGCTTTACTTCGGCGGCAATCATCTCTTCAAGTCCGTCGACCGGGGCGATCATTGGATGCTCATCAGCCCCGACCTGACGACCAACGACAAGAGCAAGATCGAATTCGCCAAACCGACCGGCGGGATGACGCCGGACGTGACTGGCGCCGAGACCCATTGCACGATCATCACCATCTCCGAATCCCCCTTGACGCCCGGCCTGCTGTGGGTTGGCACGGACGACGGCAACATCCAGGTGACCCGCAACGGCGGCGTATCCTGGACCAACGTCCGGCCCAACCTCAAGGGCGTTCCCGCCGGGACGTGGTGCAGCCGGGTTGAAGCTTCGCACTTTGAAGACGGGACCTGCTACGTCGCTTTCGACGGGCACCGATCCGACGATTTCCATCCCTATGTCTTCAAAACCACGGACTACGGCAAGACCTGGACCAACATAGGCAGCGTCATTCCCGAGGGGCAGTCCGTCTACGTCATCCGGGAGGACGTCAAGGCCAAGAACCTGCTCTTCCTGGGCACGGAATTCGGCGCCTTCGTCAGCCTCAACGGCGGCCAGACCTGGACGGATTTCAACCTTAACATGCCCACCGTGGCCTTCCACGACCTGCTCATCCAGCCGCGCGACAACGACCTGATTGCGGCGACCCACGGCCGCGGCATCTGGATCATGGACGACATCACGGGACTGCGCCAGGCCGCCCAGAAGCTCCCGACCGAAGACGCGGCCCTGTTCGAGACCAGCAAGCCGGGCACACGCTGGCTGCCGATCCAGCGCGGCGGCGGATACGGGCGCGGCGATTTCTTCTATAAGGGCGAGAACCCGCCCGCCGGCGCATTGATCCATTATTTCCTGAAGGCCAAGCCGGCCAATCCGGGGACGATGGAAATCACGGACATTAGCGGCACTCTCAAGACGACGATCATCCTGGACGGCGCCGATGCGGGCATCAACCGGCTGGTCTGGGACTTGCGGTTCGATCCGCCGGCGAGCACGGCCAAGGGCATCGCCGACAATCTGAAAAAGCAGATCGACGGCGCCCTGCTGAGGAAGGACATCACCGAGGAAAACAAGGCCATCCTGCAGAACGCCGCCAAGCAGCTCGAGCTCTTCGGAACCAACTTCCGCAAGGTTGTGGAGATTCAGGGAACGGTCATGCCCATCATCGGACGCGGCATGTTCGCCGGCGGCGGCGGCATGATGCGGCGAGGGGGCGGGGTAAACGCCGAACCCGGGACCTACATGGTCAAACTCATGGTCGGCGGAAAGACGTATACCGGCAAGGTTTCAGTGAGGCTTGATCCGATCGCGGACGGTAAGAAGGACTAATATTATTGAAAACGGAATCGGGGGAACGGCCTCACAACCCTCTCGGGTTTCATACGCCGTTCTTTCGTCTTTTTCTCAGCGGCTCAGAACTCGCGTCCCGAACTCGATTCAACGGTTTTTGCCCGGGCCGCTCAAACATCTTCGCCGGTCCGCCTCATTCCGGGCGGACTTCCTTCGAAAAAGGCTCAGAACGGCTAAACCCTCGAAGGGTTGCACCGGCCGCTCCCCCGATTCCTTCATCGCACGCATGAATTCAAAATGAGCAAAGCAAAAAATCCCGGCAGGATCAAAGAAAGCTCTCGAATCACCCCCGCATCGCCGGCCCGAAACGTCATTCTTAAGGATTTTCAGACGATTCCCAATGTCGGGCCGCGAACGGCGGAGGACCTTTGGCAGCTGGGTGTCCGATCGATCGCCGAATTGAAGGATGCAGACCCGCAGAAGATGTATGACCGCCTATGCAAGCTAAAAGGCGTCCGGATCGATCCCTGCCAGCTTTACGTCTTCCGCTCGGTTGTCTATTTCGCCTCCCGCAAGACCCACAATCCCGAATTGCTGAAATGGTGGAACTGGAAGGACCGTTCCCTGCCGAAAAAAAACTAACCTTTTTCCCGGTTTTCGCATATTACTTATGTGAACACCGAATCCGATGTTTGGGATGGTACGGGAACCTTTCCGGAATTCGGCAATTCAACTCTCGATTTCGAGCGATTGGGAATGAATCCAAGAGATATGGCGGCCGCAGAGAACACCGCTTTTTGGAATCTTCTTGCGCCGCTGAAGATCAATCTATACAACTTCATCCTAAAATCCCTTAATTTCGCAACCGATGCGGACGACGTCTATCAGGAGACGATTCTCCACGGGTTTCAGTATTTTGCGTCGTTTCGACAGGATAAAGAATTCCGAGCCTGGATCTTCTCGATCGCCCATAACGAGATCAAGCGGCATTTCAGGAAGACCCGGAAGCGCTCCGAGCTCGGCGCTCTGAAACTTCCGCTTATGACATCTCCCGGCGATGAGGCCGCCCTTGTCAAAGAGATCTATCGCTATGCGGCCGGCCTAAAGCCGCGGGAGCGGGAGATCTTCTTTCTCTTCTATGAGAGCGGCTTTGCCATAAGCGAGATTGAAGAAATCACAAATCTGAAATCCGGCTATATCAAGCTTCTGCTCCATCAGGCCCGCACCAACCTTAAGACAAAGCTAGGAGTCTCCCATGACTGAAGATAAACGCCTCGACGAGTCGATCTCGCGATTGGTTCACGGGATTCAACACGATATTCCCCCTTCCATGGAGGAGGAGATTCATCGGAAATCGGAGGCCTTGGAGCCTCGCCCGGATCTCCCTTCCTATCGCCGGCTTTTATGGACCCTGTTGCCCAGCGGGGCGGCCTTGATTTTGGGAGTTATGCTCCTCAGGCAAGCGCCGATGAAGCCGCGGAATTCCGATATTTCCGAAATCCGTACTCAATTCGAGATCGCGGATAAAAATATTACGATCGTTTTCATACAAAAGCCCGACTTTGTTTTTTACGAGGAGAATTGATGTGAAGAATCAAAAACTCGCTGCAGCGCTCGGGTCCTTTGCCGCTCTGATTCTGGTCTGCTTAATGACTCCAGTTTTTATTCAAGCCCAGACTTCCGCCGATCAAAATACGGCAACTCCCACGCAAAAAATACAAGACGCGAGCAAAGAAGCCCGGGAGGATGCGTCCACGGTCATCAGATCCTATTCCCTCAAGTACGTAAATGCTGAGGAAATCTATCATCGAGTTATTACGAAAATCCTGCGACTAGAGAGTATCGCCGGCAATATCCTTACGGTCACTGTCTATAAAAATAAAGTCCAGGAGCTCGACGAATTAATCAAAAAGCTCGACGTGGAGAAAAAGAACATTCTTTTTCGAATTTACACCGTCCTGGCTTCTCGGAAAGCCCCTGATGATGCCTCTCTCAAAGCGTTTTCTATGACCAATTCCATCGATGATCCCGATTTAAAACGCATCTTGGACGAGTTGAAAGGGCTCTGGAATTTTAAATCCTATCGGGTCGACAGCCCCTCGTTCTTTTCCGTTAAAGATGAGTCGGGCGACAATTTCTTCCGTTTAATTTCAGAATGGCCGCAATATAATTTGATCATCCTCCACCCCCAAATCCGGGGGGAGGAAATCGGAAAACGAATCATCTATATTACGCAGATTCAGCTCAATGAACCCAGCAACCAGAATTCCAAGGGATCGACCATCATCGATGCCCATGATTTGACCTTTAAGGAAAAAGGCATTCTTGTCGTAGGAGTAGGAGGAATGCCGATGATTGGCGCAGTCATTCTCATCATCAGCGCGGAGATCAAATAGGCCCGTTTAGCCAATTTCGAACTCAAAAAGAAATTTTCCGAACTCATTAGCCCTTTCGAGGTGCGTTAAGAAGGGTCAAACGAAGTTTTTTCGTTTCCCGCTTATTTTTTCTCCTGCGGCGGAGGCGGATTGCGCCAGTTGATCTTCATATTGGCTCGGCCGCGGGTCGTGACCTCCGGATTGAGATCCAGCTTCAGCAAAGCCGGCTTGTTGCCGATATCCCAGCAGGTCAGGTAAACAAGCTGAGCGACTTTCTCCGCCTTGGCCAGGTCGGCCCGCTCGAACGTGTCGCCGTCCGTGTGATAGTCGGGGGTGGTTCCGCAGAAGAACCAGACGGCGGGGATGCCGTAGCGAATGTAGGGATATTGGTCGCTGCGGAAGAAGAACTGGTCCGGATGGGCCGGCGACTCGAAGGTGTAGTCGAGCTTCATCTTCACGGATTTGTCGTTGGCCGCGTGGATGGCAGCGTCCAGCTCGGAGGACAGCTTGTTGGAGCCGATCAGATAGATCATGTTCGGATCGTTGCGCGAGATCATGTCAAAGTTGAGGTTGGCGCTGATCTTTTCCGCGGGCACGGGGCAGTGTTGGACGAAATAATACGATCCGATGAGGCCCTTCTCCTCGGCCGTATTCCAGACGAAGATGACGGAGCGCCTGGGCCGTTCGATCATCATGGCTTGGGCCAGCGAGAGCATGGCCACGGCGCCCGAGCCGTTATCGTCCGCGCCGGGGAAGATGCGGCCTTCCCGCATCGGCAGGTGGTCGTGGTGGGAGCTGATGGTCACATATTCGGATTTCAACTTGGCGTCCGTGCCTTCGATCCAGGCGACCACGTTGGAGGTCGTCGTCTTGCGTGTCTCATAATAGAGGCTGATTTCGGCCGTCCGGCTGGGAAGATCCTTGGCTCCGGCCGCCTGACCTTGCGATGCGCCGGCGAAGATCGCCTCGAATTCCGTCCAGGGTAGGCCCATGATCGCGGCGCCCGCTTCGTGGCGGAGGTCAGCCTGGAAGAACGGCGCGACCGGCTGATTGGGCGGCGGGGCGGGAGCGGCACCGGGAATGGCCGTATCGACGTCAGGGAAACGCAGACGCTCACCGATATCGAAGCTCAACCCCTTATCGATCAGATTCTTTTCCCGCTCCGCGGAAATGACCGTCAACAAGCCAACGGCGCCCTTTTCACGCAGAAAACGCACCCGGCCCATGGCCGCCGAGCCGGCAGGGGAGGCGGTCGAAGCCGGCGCGGGCGCAGGGACGTCCAGGATCATGACAATTTTGCCCTTGAGCTCCGGCAGGGTGAACTTGGCCCACTCAGCCGCCGGACCGTTGAGCAGCGTGCCCAGGAAGGCCAGCCCGCCGCTCACAACGCCTTCCCCGCCGCTCCGGACGTTCATGCCGAAGGACCGCGGGAAAGCGAATGACTGTTCGCCGCCCGGAAAAAGAATCCGCAGCTTCGAAAGGTCCGGCGCAAGGGTCGTCACTTCAACGGGAATCTGTTGAAGATAGGAGCCGCCGGGAAGGAGCGGCTTGAGGCCGATCCTCTGAGCCTGCAGGGCGATGTATCGGGAGGCGATGTTGACGGCGGCCGAAGGAGCGCTGCGGCCCTCCAACTCCCTGGCACTCAGGAATTCCAGGTGGCCCCTCATACCCGCCGCCCGGATGGCCTGGAGGCCTCGGGACTGGGCGGCCAAGAAGGATCCGGTGAACAGCCCCAGGATGATGAACGCAACGATCGTGTTTCTGGCGCGATTGATCATTTCGGCTTCTCCCCTCTCGCTCATTCCAGCCGCTTGATGATATGCCAGCCGAATTTCGAATCCTTCGGGTCATAGACGGCCAGCCCGACTTCGCCCAACTTCAGCTTGAAACCGACGTCGCCGAAATTCTTGACCATCTTGGCCCGCAGATATTCCTTCTTGCTGGGCGGCTCGGTTATCGGCGTGACCCCGAAATTGGCCATCCGGTAGATGCCCGGGTATTTGTCGTCGGTCTGGCTCTTGACCAGGGCTTTGAAGTCCTCGCCGGCCTTGATCTTGGCCATGATCTGGTTGACCAGGGCCAGTGCCTGGGCCTGGGTGCGGGTGACATTGGGGACGGTCCCCGCGCTGCCCTGGAACGATATCAGGATATGCTGGACCTGGATGCGGTCGGGTTCGCCGGCCGGCTTTTCCGTCGGTGACATCGTCTGAGCGGCCAGGGCGGCGGCGCAAGCCGCGACAAGAAGAGTCACGATGGCTTTTTTCATGTTGCCCTCTCCGGGTTTCTATCGTTTGCCCATCAAGCGTTCGATGTCCGCGATTTCCTTGGGGGCCGCGGCGGTCAGGACCTCGCAGCCGTCCTTGGTGATCAGGATGGTGTCTTCGATCCGTATGCCGATGGCTTTTTCGGGATAATAAAGCGCCGGCTCGATGGCGAAGACCATGCCCTCTTCGAGCCGGGTGATGCGCGGGCCCACGTCGTGCGTGCCCATGCCGACGAAATGGCCGAAACCGCCCCGCTCGCCGCGGCCGTCGAATCCCTTTTGTTTGAGGATTTCGGCGACGTGTTCTTGGACATCGGCCGTCGTGGCGCCGGGTTTGTAGGCTTCAATGCAGGCCGTCTGGATGGCCAGAACGACTTCATAGACCTCCCGCTGCTCCTTGGAGAAAACACCCGAGACCGGCCAGGTCCGGGTGATGTCCATGGCCATATGGTCGAGGTCCGACCCGAAGTCCATCAAAACGAGGTCGCCGGCCTTCGTCTGCCGGCCGTTGGCTTCATAATGCCAGATGCAGGTATTGGGGCCGGAGCCGACGATGGGAGCGAAGGCCATGCCCGGCGATCCGCCCTTGATCGTCACGAAGCGGGCGGCCGCCTCGATCTCGTATTCGAAAACGCCGGGGCGCGAGGCCAGCATGGCCGCCTTGACGGCCTCGCCGGACAGCCGGCCGTTCCGGCGGAGGACGGCGATCTCTTCGGCGCTTTTTATCGAACGCAGGGTGTCGATGAACGGCGTGACGTCGCGGAAATCGAAGGCCGGATAGCGCTCGCGCAGGCGCTGGACGCGAAAATCGTCCCGGGTGATCTGGGCGTTGTAGTGGGTGCGGTTCTTGCGGGCCTCAAAGATAAGGACTTCACTGCGGGCGTTGTCCACGGCGTCGCCGGGTTGGAGCCGCAGCCACAGCGCCAGCGCCCCGCGGGCGCTGCGGGCCAGATACTCATCGAAATAGCCAAGATCATAGAGATGGGAAAAGCCGAGCCGCTCCCCGGCCTTCTCGTCCTTGAGCAGGTTGGCGCCGCTGATCATCTCTTCGCGCGGCGACTGGCGCGGGAGAAACAGGTTCGTCTCCCCCGTTCGGGCATCCATGGTCAGGATGGCGCCGAGGTCCTCGACGCCGGAGAAATAATAGAAATCATTGTCCTGGCGTAGCGGTGCCGCGGCCGGCGCATGGTCTTCGCCGAAAAGGACGATCAGGCCGTCCTTGGCCTTTTCTCGAAGGGCCTGGCGGCGGCGCTGGAATTCTTCGCGGGAATAGCCCGTGCGTTGGGCCAGGGCGGGCAGGGCCGCCGAAAACAGCGCCGTCATAATGATGAACGAACGCCAAGGTCGAGGGAAGACTTTCATTTTAGTCTCCGATCCGGACAATGGAGAGGATTTTTATCGCCGGCTTGAGAGTCTGCCCTTCGCATGGCGATTGGTGGATCTTCCGGACCACGTCCATCCCGGCGACGACGCGGCCGAAGGCAGCGAATCCCTGCCCGTCTTTGTTGCGCTGGCCCCCGAAATCCAGCTCGGGCTGGTCGCCGATACAGATGAAAAAGCTTGAAGTCGCCGTGTCCGGACCGCTGCGGGCCATGGAAATGGCTCCGTCAGTGTGCCGGACGCCCGTTTTGCTCGTCCGCTCCAGAGAAATGGCCGGAAGGCTTTCTTCGCTCTCAAAATAACCGCCCTGAATGACTTCGATTTTGACTTCCTCGGGCTTTTGATTAGCCAAGGTCACGGTCCGATGGAAAACCGATCCATTATAGTTCCCGGCGTCGACATATTTGAGGAAATTGGCAGCCGTCATCGGGGCTTTGGCCGAGTCGATCTCGACGGTGATGCCGCCGAGCGGAGTTTTAATCAAGACTTTGGGCAGCCCGGCGGAAAAAACGGGCGCTGCCGACAAGAGAAAGGCCAGCAGAGCGCCGGTCGCTTTTATCATTTTAAGCCTCCTTGCCGCTCTGAGGGGCGGGCTTCGTACGGGGTGATTCTATTAAATGGACAGGGGCCGCGTCTACATTTCGCAATTCGTCGCCGGACCTCTACTTAGAACAAGAGTTTCCTTTATGAGTGGCGAAGTGTTGACGCCTGGCCTAAAATCCGGGCCGTGAATCGGGGTCGCGTCTGCAACTCGCTGATTTTGATATGATTTGACGGAGAGGGTCTCAAACAGGGCGAATTGCAGATATGATCCCGGTCAATTCATTTGACATTCCGCAAGCTCGCGGATTAAATTCGGGTCAACTGCGATTACCAGGAGGCCGGCCATGCCAAAACAATTGATCCGGAGACATCATTCCTCCGCCGCTGCTACCGTTTGCGCGCTCATTGTTTTGTTCCTAGCGGGCGGCTGCGCCCCGGCGGGCAAAACATCCGGGTTGAAGTTCGCGGTCTCTTTTACGGCGGAACGTTCGAAAGCGCCGCTCGACGGACGCATCCTGCTTCTCGTCTCCAACGACGGCACGGCCGAGCCGCGCTTTCAAATCAGCGATGGGGCGACGACCCAGCTCATTTTCGGCCTCGATGTCGACGGCCTAGCCCCGGGACAAGAGGCCCTGGTCGACGCCTCGGCTTTCGGATACCCCCTGCGGAGCATCGCCGATCTTCCGGTCGGCGAGTACTTCGTCCAGGCCCTCCTCAACCGCTACGAAACGTTCCATCGCGCTGACGGCCACACCGTAAAGCTTCCGCCCGACAAAGGCGAGGGCCAACGCTGGAACGCCAAGCCGGGTAATTTCTACAGCACGCCAATCAAATTAAAGATCGATCCGTCTTCGGGCGAAACAATTCGCATCGCCCTCGACAAAGAAATCCCCCCGATCCCCGCGCCTCAGGACACGAAATACATCAAGCACATTAAGATCCAAAGTGATCTCCTGACGAAATTTTGGGGCACGCCGACGTATGTGGGCGCCTGCGTTCTTCTGCCCGAAGGGTTCGACGAGCATCCCAAGGCCCATTATCCCCTGATCATTTACCACGGCCACTTCCCCTATACCTTCGACGGGTTCCGTCCGGAAGCGCCCGACCGCGACCTCAAACCCGATTACAGCGACCGATTCAAGATCGCCGGCTACAACCGCATCCAGGAGGAGTACGCCAACCAATTCTACAAGGAGTGGACCGGAAAGAACTTTCCCCGCGTGATTCTCATAGAGATCCAACACGCCAACCCCTATTACGACGATTCCTACGCCGTCAATTCGGCCAATCTCGGCCCCTATGGTGACGCCATCGTCCGGGAGCTCATTCCTTGCGTCGAACAAAAGTTCCGGGGCATCGGGCAGGGCTGGGCCCGCTTCCTCTACGGCGGCTCAACCGGAGGCTGGGAAGCCCTGGCCGCCCAGATATTCTATCCCGACGATTTCAACGGATGTTACGCCGCCTGCCCCGACCCGATCGACTTCCGCGCCTTCACCGTGGTCAATATTTACGAATACCAGGACGCTTATAACGCCGACGCTCCTTGGAAAAAAACGCCGCGTCCCGCCCTGCGCAATTACCTGGGCGAGGTCGCTACGACCATGGAACAGGAGAACCACCGCGAGCTGGCCATCGCCGCCAAAGCCCGCTCGGGCGAGCAATGGGACATCTGGCAAGCCGTGTTCGGCCCGGTTGGCACGGACGGTTATCCCAAGCCGATCTGGGACAAGCTNNACCGGCCGCATCGATCCGACCGTGGCTCTATACTGGAAGGAAAACTTCGATCTGGGATACATCCTCCAGCGCGACTGGGGCAAAATCGGACGCAAGCTTCAGGGCAAGATCCACATCTACGTCGGCGAAATGGACAACTACTTTCTGAACAATGCCGTCTACCTCGTGGAATCGATTCTGGAGAGCACCAAGAACCCCTATTACGAAGGTGAGGTGAAATACGGCAACCGGGCCGAACATTGCTGGAACGGCGATCCATCCAAGCCGAATTACCTCTCCCGACTCCGCTACCACCAGATGTATATCCCCAGAGCCGTCGAGCGGATGCTCAAGACCGCGCCTCTGGGAGCGGACCTCAAGAGCTGGAGATATTAGAATTACCGGGTAGGACCTTCCCTCCCCCTTTGGATCCCTCCTTCCGGCCGGCTTTTTTAGCCCTCGTTTCCGCGCGGATTTCCAAAGCCCGGGTGTGGGTTTTTCGGGGCCCAACCGTCTAATAGGGTGAAAGCCTCATTAAGGAGCACGAAGCCGTGACCGAACAAGAGTGGCTGACGACATATCGGGAGACAGTTTGCGGCCTCTACGGGTATCTGGCCCGGCGCACCGGCGGAAACCGGGAATTGAGTGAAGACATCGTCCAGGAGTCATACCTGCGGGCTCTCCAAAGCTGGAATCATAAGGGCCTGCCGGATTCCCCACCCGCCTGGCTGAAGCGGGTGGCCCAAAACATCCTTATCGATTATCTGCGACGCTCCAAATGGATCGACAAATCCGGAATCCGTCCGGAGGCGAGTGTGGTTGATCCCCCGGCTTCCGATCCGATCAAGTCGCTGGAGATCTTTTCGGCCATTTCTTCTCTGGGCCGAAAAAAGGCCGGGATTCTCGATGCCTTCTATTACGAAGGGAAGAGCGTTCATGAAATCGCCAAGGACATGGAAATCTCGGAACGGGCAGTGGAAGGACAGCTCAGGCGGGCCCGCCTGTCCCTGAAATCTTTGCTGCCCGATCTGCATTCGAACGGAGGAAAAAATGAGTGAAAATTTCGTTCCCGACGACCGCTTCGTGGAGCGGCTGGAATGGCAGTTGGCCTCCGAATACCGAAGGAAGAAGCTCCTGCGGCCGGCCGGTCGAAATATCACCATATCCCGCCGGATGGCCGCGGCACTCCTCGTCGCCGGATTCTTCATGACCGGCGTGACCGCGATCAAGGCGGCCGAATATTTCAAGGATTCCTGGCGGAAGAAGATCGAAATCGCCCGCGTGGAGACGGAAGTCCGGCTGAAGGAAGCCCGGCGGGAATCCGCCCGGCAGTCGGCCGCCCGAGCCGCCGAGATGGCCGCCGTGGGAATGATCCAAGGCGGCGAAGACCGGGCCATGGAACTGGCGGCGGAGAAAGCCGGGCTGAGTTTGGACGAATCGCTCCTGAATCGGGACGAGGTCAGGGCGGCCGGGGCCTCTCCGCGCGACGAGATTTATGCCCCGACGGTCGGAGGCCGGGACTTCGTCGCCGAACGGCTGGCGATCATGAAAAAAGAAGCTGAACTCGAGATGGCCGCCCGGGAAGTACGCCGGGACCGGAAGCGGCAGTCGTATCGTCTGGGCCTGGTTTCGGCGGATGAGATGAAAGCGATCGAGGCGGAAACGGCCGTGCAGAAGGCCGCGATCCTGAGGATCGAAAAAAGATTGGATCTGCGCAAGCGCTTCCTCTCCGGCCGCCTCACGGCTCAAGCGGCCGAAATCGAAGACCGCCTGACCGCCGCCGAAGAGAATCTGGCCGCGGCCGCGGCCAAGGTCGATGTCCTCCGTGAGCGGATGAAACATCAGGAATCCCTGGAAGCGGTGGGCATGGCATCTCCGGAAGAAACCCAGGCGCTCAAAACCACCCTGGATTCGGCCCTGGATGAACAGAAGCTCGCCGCACTGGAGCTGGACGTCCTGAAAAAAGCCAAGTGAAGAAACGGAAGGAAGGGGACAGAACGTGACCGGCCCCGCCCTCCTTCTGGACGGTTCTGGATCGCATTGATAGAATATCGAACGTGAGTGATCGCCCGCCCGTCAGCCGCCGCTGTTTCCTGAAATGGAGCGCGCTCCTTGGAACGTCGGCGCTGGCGATCCCTGCGCTCGGGAGCGATATCGATCCGGCCGCGCCACCGCTCCCCGCCCCTCTTTCGTCCGCCCAAGAGGCCGTGTCCGACATCCGCATTGTCCGCTTGGGCTGCCCTTCCCATAACTGCGGCGGACGCTGCCTGCTCAAGGTGCATGTCCGGGACGGCGTCATCGTCCGCGTGGAGAGCGACGACCGGCCCTCCGATTCGATCGAAGCGCCGCAGCTCCGGGCCTGCCCGCGCGGCCGCGCTTACCGCCGCCGCGAGCACCATCCCAACCGGCTGCGCTATCCTCTGAAACGCACGGGCGCCCGGGGCGAAGGAATATTCGCCCGCATCTCTTGGAACGAAGCTTTGGATATCATGGCCCGGGAGCTTTTACGGGTGAAGAAAACATTCGGCAACTCGGCCCTCTTCATCCCTTACGGCACCGGAAGCTATAACCAGACCAACGGACGGCAGACCGCTCAACGCCTCCTGAACCTCTTCGGCGGTTCGCTCGGCGCCTATAACAATTACTCCTGGGCCTGTATGGCCGCCGCCACGGACTCCGTTTATGGAACGGGCGTCACCGGCAACCAGCGCCAAGACTGGGTCAACGCCAGGATCATCCTGATGTGGGGCTGGAACCCGAGCGAGATGCGCGACGGGACGAATACGGAGCTTTTCCTGCGAACGGCCCGGGAAAAGGGCGCCCGCATCGTCTGCCTCGACCCGCGCATGACGATGAGCGCCGTCGCGCTGGCCGATGAGTGGATCCCGGTGCGCCCGGGCACGGACGCGGCCCTGATGACCGCCCTGGCCCACGTCCTCGTCACCGAACGCCTTTTCGACGCCGCGTTCGTCCGTACCCATTGCCTCGGCTTCGACGAGACGCAGATGCCGTCCGGCGCGGAAGCGGAGGAAACGTACAAGGATTATCTTTTGGGAACGCGGGACAAGATCCCCAAGACGCCCGCTTGGGCCGAAGCGATCTGCGGCGTACCGCGCGACACGATCGTCCGCCTGGCCCGCGATTACGGCACGCGGAAGCCGGGCGTCCTCTACCAAGGTTATGGCATGCAGAGGCGGGCCTACGGCGAACAGGTCGTCCGGGCCGGCTGCGTTCTGGCCGCCCTGACCGGCAATGTCGGCATCTCCGGAGGCTGGGCGGGAGGAATGGGCCTTCAAGCTCCCGACGGCGGCCCGCTCTGGAACGTCTTCCCCACCGGAACGAATCCGGTCCGGACGAGCATCCCGACATTCCTCTGGACCGAAGCCGTTGTGCGCGGCAAAGCCATGGGTCCGGCCGACGGCGTCCGGGGCGCGGAGAAGCTGGACAACGACATCAAGCTGATCTATGCCGTGGCCTCCAACATCCTCATCAACCAGCACGCCGACATCAACCGCACGGCGGCCATCCTGCGCGACGAAAAGAAGGTCGAGTTCATCGCCGTCCAGGACAATTTNNCCGTCCGGCCGATTCGCCGACCTCGTCCTGCCCGCCTGCACCCAGCTCGAGACCTGGGGCGTCGAGGACGGCTGGAAATACGGCGACGAGGTATTTCTCATGCCACCGGCCGTCGAGCCGCCCTTCGAGACGAAGAGCGACTACCGGATCGGCGCCGAAATCGCCGCCCGGCTGGGCATCGGCGAGGCCTACACCGAGGGACTCGACGAACGCGGCTGGGTCGATCGGGCCATGGGCCAATTCCGGCAAGCGCGCTATCCCGGTCTGCCCGGGCTGGCGGACATGGAAAAATCGAACGCCGGAGTGTACGCCATCCCCGTTTCCAAGCCGGCCGTGGCCTTCGCCGATTTCCGCCGCGATCCGGCCAAGAATCCCCTGCCCACGGAGTCGGGCAAAATCGAGATTTTCTCCCGCCGCCTNNAAATATCCCCTCCAGGCCTTCGGCCACCACACCCTGGCCCGCGTCCATTCGACGCTGGACGGCATCGACTGGCTGGAGGAGGCCTTTCCGCAACGAATTCAAATCAACCCCGTTGACGCGGCCGCCCGCGGCCTCCAGGACGGGGACGCGGTCCGCGTCTTCAATGCCCGCGGTGAGATGAAGATCGCCTGCCGCATCACCCGCCGGATCATGCCGGGGACTGTGGCCATCCCCCAGGGCGCCTGGTGGACGCCCGATCGTAACGGCGTGGACCAGGCCGGATCGATCAACGTATTGACCTCCGCGCGTTGGACGCCGCTGGCCTTTGGCAACGCCCAGCATACGATCATGGTCGAAGTGAAGAAAGCATGAGCCCGCTCGTAAGCCAGTACGGGTTTTTCGTCAACTCGGACGCCTGCTCGGGATGCAAAACCTGCCAGATCGCCTGCAAGGATAAAAACGATCTTCCGCCGGGTATTCTCTGGCGCAAGGTTTATGAAGTCACAGCCGGCGGCTGGTCCATGAAGGACGGGCTATGGGTTCCGACCGTGGCCGCCTATCATCTCTCCCAGGCCTGTCATCATTGCGTCGAACCGGCTTGCGCGCCGGCTTGTTCGACCCAAGCCATCTGGAAGCGCGACGATGGGATCGTCCTCATCGACCGGACCCGCTGCACCGTCTGCCGGGCCTGCCTGGCGGCTTGCCCTTATTCGGCCATCCGCTATGACGCCGCCTCCAATGCCGTGACCAAATGCGATTATTGCCTGGACGAGGTCGGCGCGGGCGGTACGCCGGCTTGTGTCGCCGCCTGCCCCAACAGGGCTTTGGACTTCGGTGACCTGGCCGATTTGCGCAGTAAGTATGGCGACCGGGCCCGGGTTTTTCCCCTGCCCGATCCTTCCCTGCCCAAACCCGCCCTGGTCATCCGCCCCCACCGAAATACGGACGCCATGGAGAAAAACAACCCGGAGATTTCCAACTGGGGCGAGCTCTGATTTCGATCTGAATGACAATCGCCCCTAGCGGCCGGATTAAAGAGAATTTCGGTTTCAGACCCGGTTTCAGAACATCACTTTGAGTCCGCCGCCCGCTCGGAACCCCCCCAGGGCGGCCGGGAGATCGGGGATGATCCCTCCCGGCTTGTAAGTGGCGCTCGCTGAGACATAGCGGGCATCAAGATACAGACCGAGAGACGACCCGAAGCGGAATCCCAGATTCAGCCCGGCATCGAAGCCGAAGGCGTTGCTTTTGAAGTCGGCCGCCGTTTGGGTGACCGTATTCGACGTATAAGGATACCCCGTTTCGATGTTGGTGATCGCCGAAACGATCGTCGCCGTGGACAGAGCCAGGCACGGCCCGCCGTAGAGGTCCGCGGCGAGGGGACCGAGCTTGAAGGAATAGAACAGGTTGAGGAAGAGATCGGTCTCTTTCACCGCCATGCCGGTGCCCGTAATATCCCCCGTGCGGGGGGAGTCCATCCACAGCGGATGCGGAACCGAGAAGTGTGTCGTCTCCGTAAAGTCCCGGGAGATCAGGCTCCCGCCGAGTTTGAGGCCCCACGACGATCCAAGATAATAGCCCACGGCCATGTCGATGGCGTTCCCTTTCAGCAGCTGATAGGACAGGTCATATGAGGCTGTCTCCTGATAGATCGTTTCGGTGGCATTCAGGTTTTGGCTGTCCGTGCCGAATCCAATCTGGTAGCCGAGCATGACAAAGAACCTGGGGGCGGATTCGCGGGAAGCCGGCGTGGGCCCGGCCGGCCGGCCGGCCGGCGGCGCCGGCGGCGGGACAGGCTTTTCAACCACAGGGGCCGCCTCGGCTATTTCTTCGACGACGGAATTGTGCAGGAATCCGGTTCGCGGCGATCCGGCGACGGTCAGGGAGACTTTGTACCAGACGCCGACCTTCTCCACGACGTTGAGGATGGTGCCCTGCGGAAGCTGGACGAGGACGGTCGCGGTCCCATCGTTGGCCGCACGGACGTTGGCCAGCGGGACTTTGACCTTGATCTTGAGCGCGGCGGCCGCGAAAACGCCCGTCGCTGCGAATATGAAAATGGTGAGAACAAGAAGAATCGGGAGTTTGCGTTTCATGGTCGGTTCCTCAATTAACGATGTAACCGATGGCCCGCAGGGCGCTCTTCATCTGGCCGTACTCGTTGGAAGCGGCCCCGTAAAGAGAGTAGGCGGAGGCGAGCAGGGCGTTCGCCGCTCCAAGGAAATTCGTGGAGCTGGTCATGTGGTTGATGTAGGCGTCGTAGAAAATCTTGGCCGCCGCCTCCATCCCGATGCTGCCCACGGTCATGTTCGAGACGGGGTTCGTTCCGCCATTGGCCAA
>PMCY01000129.1:0-8991 GCA_003154255.1 Candidatus Aminicenantota bacterium
CTGATCCTGCTGGCCATCGTCGTGGACCGGGTCCGGGAAATCTACAGCGACAAGCAAAAAGCCGGGTGACGCCATGGCCACGCTTTCGCGGCGGCGGTTTCTGGAAGCGTCGGCGGCCGGACTTGGCGGCCTGGCCCTCGGCCCGCGCAGCGGCGGCGGAGAGACGAAGGGGGAACGTCCGAACATTCTTTTCATCCTGACCGATGATCAGCGCTTCGACACGCTGGGCTGCGCCGGCAATCCGATCATCCAAACCCCCCAGGTCGACCGGCTGGCCCGGGAGGGCGTGCGCTTCGGGCGGAGCTTCGTCACGACCCCCATCTGCGCCGCCAGCCGAGCCAGCATTTTCACTAGTGTCTTCGAACGGACGCACGGTTATACGTTCACGAAGCCGCCGCTCACCCGAGCCTTTACCTCGATCAGCTACCCCGTCGTTCTTCGCCGAGCCGGATACCGCACCGGCTTCGTCGGCAAGCTCGGCGTGGCGGTCGAGAACGGCGTCGAGAAGGAGATGTTCGACTTTGCCCGATTCACGAGTCTTCCCCACGTCCAGACGATCGGAGGCGTCAAGCGCCACATGACGGAGGTCGAAGGGGAGTCCGTCGTGGAATTTCTCCGTGGCGTCAAACCGGGGCAGCCCTTCTGCTTGGCTTGGTGCCCGTGGGCCCCCCACGCCGACGACGACAATCCGAAGCAGTACTTCTGGCCGCCGGCCGTGGATGGTTTGTATCGTGATGTTGAAATTCCCGTCCCGGAGATGGCGGCGCCGTCCTACTACGAGGCCCAGCCAGAGTTTCTGAAGAATACTATGAGCCGGACCCGCTGGGCCTGGCGTTTCGACACCCCCGAGAAATACCAGGCCATGGTCAAAGGCTATTACCGCATGATCAGCGGCATCGACCTGGTTCTGGGCCGCATCACGGCCGAGCTGGCCCGCCTCGGCCTGGACCGGAATACGATCATCCTCTTCACCTCGGACAACGGCTACTTCCTCGGCGAGCGGGGATACGCCGACAAGTGGCTGATGTATGAACCGTCGATCAATGTCCCGCTCATTGTCTACGATCCCCGGGCGCCCCGCGAAGACCGCGGCCTGGTCAAGAAAGACCTGACTCTCAACATCGATCTGGGACCGACGATCATGGATTTTGCCGGCGTCGGAATGCCCCCCTTGATCCAGGGGATGAGCCTGCGGCCTTTGCTTGGCCGCCGGACTCCGGCCTGGCGAGCGGAGATCTTTTGCGAAGAGCTTTGGGACAACCCGGAGATCCCCCAGAGCGAATGCGTCCGGACGGAGCGCTGGAAATTCATCCGCTATCCCAAGCATCCCGAATATTTGGAGCTCTTCGATCTTCAGGCGGATCCCGAGGAAAAGCGCAATCTGGCCGGCAACCCGCTAAATGCCGCCGCTCTAGCCGAAATGCGCGGGAGCTGCGATCGTTGGATCCGGGATCTTCTCGAAGCCAGGAAAAAATTCCAATGACNNGTCCCTTTGGGCTTGACGGTCGAATACCGGATTGATCCCCTGGGCATCGGCGCTTCCCATCCGCGGCTGGGCTGGATGCTGGAGTCCTCGGGCCGGGGGGAGTTTCAAAGCGCCTATCAGGTCCTCGTCGCCGATTCGCCGGAAAAGCTGTTCGCGGACCTGGGAAATCTATGGGATAGCGGTCCCGTCAAATCCAGGGAATCCCTATCCGTCGCCTACGCCGGCCGGCCCTTGCGGAGCGGGCAGCGGTGCTTTTGGAAGGTCCGGGTGTGGAACGGCGGGAATAAGCCTTCGGCCTGGAGCCTTCCGGCGGCCTGGGAGACGGCCCTTCTCGATCCAAAGGACTGGGCGGGCCGCTGGATTGAAGACGGGAAGCCGACGCCGCGAAAAGACGAGGAATTCTACGCCGACGACCCGGCGCCCTTGTTCCGGAAAGCCTTTTCTCTGCCCCGGGGCGTGAGAAGGGCCCGGCTCTACGTCACCGGGCTCGGCTATTATGAAGCCTTTCTCAATGGACGGCGCGTCGGTGATCAGGTCCTCGATCCGGGCTGGACGAACTACCGGAAGCGCGTCTATTACAGCACATATGATGTGACCGGGCTTCTCCGCATGGGCGCCAATATGATCGGGGTCCAGGTCGGCAACGGCTGGTTCAATCCACTGCCGCTCCGCATGTGGGGGGAGCGAAACCTCCGCGAGGCCCTTCCCGTCGGTCGTCCCCGCCTGATCGCCCAACTGGACGTCGAGTGTGAAGACGGAGCCCGCCTTTCGATCGCCACGGATGGCTCCTGGCAGGTTCGCGGCGGCCCTCTCCTCCGCAACAATGTTTATCTCGGAGAGGTTTATGACGCGCGCCGGGAAATCCCGGGATGGAATGAACCTGAAACAGACCCGTTCGGCTGGACAAACGCCGTCCTCTGCACCGATTCTTTGGGCCGCCTGGAGGCCCAGCCCCAGCCGCCCATCCGGGTAACGGCCGCGTTCAAGCCGGTCAAGATCAGCGAGCCCAAGCCGGGAATCTTCATCTACGACCTCGGTTTCAATTTTGCGGGATGGGCCCGCCTGCGCCTTCACGAGACCGCCGGAACGCCCGTGAGGCTCCGCTTCGGCGAGCTGCTGAACGGGGACGGCGGCCTCAACACCCTGACCGGCGTATGCGGCCAGATCAAAGGATTGAACAAAGACGGCGTTTCCGTCGGGGGCCCCGGCGCGCCCGCGGTCGCCGAAGCCGGCGACCTTTATATCGCCAAGGGTGGCGGTGAAGAAACCTACACGCCGCGTTTCACCTTCCACGGTTTTCGCTACGTGGAGGTCAGCGGCCTGTCCCGGAAACCGGCGCTCGACGATCTCCGCGGCCTGCGCTTGAATGCGGATGTCCCCGAGACCGGCGCGTTCGCCTGTTCGAATGACCGGCTGAACCGCATCCAGGACATGACCCGCCGGACTTTTCTCAGCAACATCTTCAGCGTCCAGTCGGACTGCCCGCACCGCGAGAAATTCGGCTACGGGGGGGACCTGGTGGCTACGAACGAGGCCTTCCTGTTGAACTTCGGCATGGACGCTTTTTATGCCAAGGCGGCCCGCGATTGGGGGGACGCCGCTCTTCCGGACGGCATGCTGACGGACACCGCGCCGTATGTCGGGATTCAATACTGCGGCCTGGCTTGGGCCATGGCCCATCCGCTTCTCCAAGCCCAGCTCCTGCGCTATTACGGTGACCGGCGCGCCGCCGAGGAACAGTACGAGACTGCCCGGCGCTGGTTCGAAATCGTGCTTCGGGAGAACCCCGACTTCATTGTCCGCGAAGGACTCTCCGACCATGAAAGCCTAGCTCCCACTGAAGCGCCGCAGCTTTTGACCCCGTTTCTTCATCAAAACGCCGGAATAATGTCTCTCCTGGCCAAATCAGTGGGTCGAACGAAGGAGGCCGCCCGCTACGCGGGAATCGCCGAGGCCGTCCGGAAGGCCTATCGGGAACGCCTCCTCACGCCCGGGCCGGGTCCCTTTGAGGCCTTGACCCAAGCCGGGCTGGCTGCCGCCCTCGAGCTCGGGCTTGTTCCGGCCGACGAGCGGGCCGCGGCCGAGGAGGCGCTCGTCCGCAAAGTGATGGGGGCCGCGGGGCCGCGGTTGACGACGGGAATTTTCGGGACGCGGTTCCTTTTGAACGCCCTGTCGCGGGCGGGGCGGGCCGATCTGGCCCTGGCCCTGGTCGATGGGCGGGAATTCCCCGGCTGGGGATACATGCTGGAATGCGGAGCGACGACCCTCTGGGAGCATTGGGAATTCAGCGACAACACCTACTCGCACAATCATCCCATGTTCGGATCGGTGAGCGAATGGCTCTTTTCCTGGCTGGCCGGCATCCAGGTCGATCCCGCAGCCGTGGGGTTCGACCGGATCCTCCTGCGGCCGCAGCCGGTCGGGGACCTGACCTGGGTCAAGGGGAGGGTCCTGACGGCGCGCGGCGAAGTTCGCAGCGAATGGCGGTCGGACGGCGGCCGGTTCCTGCTTGACGCGGGCATCCCCCCCAATACCAAGGCGGAGGTTTTTATCCCGAGAGCCAATCCGGCGGCCGTTCGGGAAAGCGGTCGTCCCGCGGCCAAGTCCGAAGGCGTTCGATTTCTCCGCGTCGAAGCCGGGGCGGCGGTTTTTGAAATCGGCTCGGGGCGCTATTCCTTCGAGGCGCCGTTCGAAGGGAAGAAAAGCGCGGGCGGCCCGCGGCCGTCGTCTGCCCCGCGGGGCACCGAAGAGAGGCAGCCATGAAAAAAATCGGGCGGAGAGAGTTCCTGGGAACCATGGCCTTGGGCGCCGCGGCCGCGGCCGCCCGGCCCGCGGCGGCGTTCCGGGCCGGCGGGCGAAAATCCCCGAACATCGTCCTCATCCTGGCCGATGACCTCGGCTATGGAGACCCGGGATGCGACAATCCGGATTCGAGGATTCCGATGCCGAACGTGAACGGCATTGCAGCGCGCGGCGTCCGTTTCACCGACGCCCATTCGCCCTCGGCCGTCTGCACTCCGACCCGCTACGGCATTCTGACCGGACGCTATGCTTGGCGAACGTGGCTGAAGCATGGGGTCGTCGGCGGCTATACTCCTCCTCTCTTAGAGCCGGACCGGACGACGCTGGCCTCCCTGCTCAAGGATCGGGGATATGTCACCGGGTTTTTTGGAAAATGGCACCTGGGCCTGGGCTGGACCCGGGCCAACGGATGGACGCCCACCTGGAAAGACGGGGAGAGATTCCTGGCCGGTTCCCATCAGGACGCCGATCCCAAGACCGGGCTGAACGCGGATTTCAGCAAGGCCGTCCGGGGAGGTCCCGCGGACCATGGCTTCGACGAGGCCTTCTTCACCGCCGCCTGCTCCACGATCGACGGGCCCTTCGTCTTCATCGACAAAGACCGGACCGTCGGGATTCCCGACAGGCCGGTCTCCGATTTTTATAACATGACCAAGGGCGAGGAGGGGAGCCCGCGGCCGGGCTGGATAGCCCCCGGATACAAGCTCGAGGAGGTCGACCTTCAGTTCACGAAAAGGGCCGTCGAATTCATGGAACGGAGCCGTAAACAAACGCCCGACAAGCCCTTTTTCATCTCACTTTTCCTTTCCGCGCCGCATACGCCCTGGCTGCCCCCCGACTTGGTCAAGGGACGGAGTGCGGACGGCCCGCGCGGGGACCTGGTCATGCTCGCCGACCGCTGCACCGGAGAGATGGTCCGGGCCCTGGACAGGCTGGGCCTGGCCGAGGACACGCTCCTGATCTTCACCAGCGATAACGGCCCCCATCCCGGGACGAACGGCCATCAGTCCGCCGGCTCTTGGCGGGGCCTCAAGTCCCAGATCTGGGAGGGCGGGCATCGGATTCCTTTCGTCGCCCGGTGGCCGAAACGGATCAAACCGGGGACGGTCAGCGACGAGCCGATCTGCCTGGTCGACCTGCTGGCGACGTTTGCCTCATTGACGGGCGCGGGCCTGCCCGAAGAAGCCGGCCCCGACAGCTATGACATTTCACCCGCCCTTTTCGGCAAAAAAGGTCCGGATCCGATTCGGGAAGCCCTCGTCTCCCATTCTGAGAACGGGACATTCGCCATCCGCCAGGGCCCCTGGAAGCTCATTATCGACAATAAGACCTCGGGCGGCTGGATGGCTCCCGCGGGCAGTCCGCCCCTGCCCGGAACGCCCGGCCAATTGTACAACCTGGCCGCGGACCCCGGCGAAAGCAACGATCTTTGGGAGAAGCGGCCCGAAATCGTGGCCAGGCTGACGGCGCTTCTGGAAAAATACAAAAGAGACGGCCGCAGCGCGCCGCGACTAAAATGATGACGGCGGCCTGGATTTTCGGGGCCTTCCTCTGCGGCGCCGGCATCCGGCCGGGAGCGGAGGCTCCGCTGCCCGTCTACGTCTGCCCGCGCATCGCCCGGGAGATCGTCCTGGCCGGGCGGCTCTCCGATCCGCTGTGGAAGACGGCGCCGGTCGTACGGCTGGTAGCCGCGGATTTCGGAGGTCCGGCGGATCAATCGACCGATGTGCGCCTTCTCGCCAGCGCGACGACTTTATATGTCGGATTCGTTTGCCGGGACGATTTCGTCTGGGGGACGAAAACGGAACCCGACAGCGACATCTATCGGGAGGAATGCGTCGAGGTCTTTCTCAATCCCTCTGGCGCGTCCCACCAATATTATGAAATCGACGTCAGCCCGAAAAACACGGTCTTTGACGCCTGCATCCTCAATCCCCGGACGCCCTCCGATCCCGGGCTCAAGTTTGTCGGGCTGAAGGACTATCATCCCGAGGGTTTGGAAACGCGCGTCCATATTGACGGGGAGCCGGATCGAAAGGGCGGTGCCCGCTCCTGGACGGTCGAATACGCCATCCCGTTCTCGGGGCTGATCGGCGCTCCACACATTCCACCCCGGCCGGGCGATGCCTGGCGGATGAACCTCTATCGGATCGATGCGACGGAGCCGGGACGGCAGAAATTTTATGCCTGGAATCCCGTTCGAAAAATCGATTTCCATCGCCCCTGGCTGTTCGGCATCCTCTTGTTCCGGTGACGGAAACGGACGAAGCCCTTCAAAAGACCCGATGCCCCGCGCCGGCCCGGCAGGCGAAAAACGAGGGGTCGCCGCCGATCAGCGAAGAGCCTGCGGGAATTCCGCGGTGATCCCCCAGCGCCCCATCTCGAAGTTCTGGAAGCCCAGGCGCAAGGCCGGGGATTCGGGCCTGACCCGGAAATCGTTCCCGGCCGGATCGACGAACAGCGGATCGGCGAAGACGGAGTTGCGGTCGAAACCGAGCTTGCGCCATTCTTCGAGATCAACCCGGCGGGAGCCGCGCTCCGGTCCGTTCTCACCGCGGATCTGGCTGATCCGGGCCGTAAAGCGCCCGGAGGCGCTGAAAAGGCAGTTGTGATCGATCTCCTCGAGCCAGAGGCCCCGCGCCGGCGGGGCAATGATCGAATAGACGTCATCGCGGGCCATGACCGTGATGTTCCGGAAATAGCGGTCGTGGTTGTCCTCGTTGCCGACATGGAAGCAGGGCGCGACGTTGCTGCCGACCCAGATGTTGTTGAAGACGGTCCGGTAGGCTCCCTCGCGCAGCTTGATGCTGATGCCCTTGGAAATATTGTTGTAGATTTCGTAATGGGAGGCGCCGTCGTCCAGGTCCAACCCCCAACCGGAATGGTCCTCGAAGAGATTGTTCCGGACGATGACCGGCTCCATGGCGTCGATCTTGACGGCCCCGGCCTCGAGGCTGCGGCTCTTGCTGTAATCGGAGTGCGATTGGGTCAGGCTCCAGAAGCGTTCGCGCCCCCAGGCGTTGAATGGCCCGTGGTCGCCCGTTTCGCGGACGCAGTCGTGGATGTGATTGAACTCGATGACGTGGCCGCCCCACGTGCCGTCGCCGATGCAGATGCCCGCCCGGGGCATGTTGTAGATGGTGTTGTGGGCGGCGGTGATGCGCTTGGCCCGGCTGATATAGACGCCGGCGATTTGTTTGCCGAAGACGCCGCAATCGTGGATCAGGTTGTTGGAGACCAGGCATTCGTAGGGGAAGGCCCGGCGGGTCCCGTTCGTCGCCCCCAGGGTCCCGACCAGGCAGACGGCGCTGTCGCCGGTTTCCGTGAATTTGCAGCCGGTCACGGCGGCGCCGCGGTTGAAATTGTTGATGAAGACGGCGTTGCCGCCGACGGCGTCGAACCAGCAATTTCTGACGGCGCAGTCCCGCGTCCCCTCCAGGAAGACGGTCCCGCCGCGGTGGATGGCCCAGTCGCTCAGGGACGGGACGTCATACGGCTCCAGGAAGGTCGAGGCGGTCTGGGTCAGGCGGAAGCCTTCCAGGGCGATATGGCGGACGGGCGCGTCCTGCGTCCCGACGAAACGGACAAGCTGCTGGAGAAGCGGGGCTTCGACGCGCGCGGCGGCTATATCGACGCCCTGCTCCGGCATGTAGTAGAGAATTCCGGCCTTGACGTCCAAATACCATTCCCCCGGGGCGTCCAGTTCCTCGAAGACGTTTTCGACGAAAAAGCGCGAGGCCTTTTCGATCTTGGCCGGGTCCTCGAACCATTTGGCCCCCATCTGGAACCCGCCCTCGCCGAACCAGATAGCCCGGCTTCCATAATCGATCGCCTTCAGCCGCCATTGCATGTTGCCCCACTCCCAGCCCTGGTAGATGTGGATGACCGCCTCTTCCGGCCGGGCCCAGCGCTTGGACGTGAAGGATACGGGGTCGAAGAGGATGCCCTGCGGGGCGCCGCCGGAGAAGGTCATATCGTCGTTTTCTCCCCGTTTGGGATCGGGCTGTCCCTCCGGGATCGGGCCTTCGGGTTGGATATAGCCGCTGCGCCCCGGTTCCGCATCATCCCGGTTGGGGAACCGGGCCAGAGTCTGGCGCTTGCCGTTGACGAAAAGCTGGGAAAAGCGAAGCCCCTCTTTTTTGACCGCCGGAATGTCGCACATCAGGATCCCGTCGCGGTAGGGTTTCCAGCGGCAGTCCAAGGTTCGGCTTGCGGTGATGGTCACGCGTTCGCCGGGGAAGGCGGCGAAGATGACGGGAGAGGCATCCGATCCGGAATCCTCGGGCAAAAAAACAAGCGGCCGGTCGAGGGCGTACGTGCCTTGGCGCACTTCGACGACGGCCGGGCCGAACACCGTCTTTTTCCGGGAACGCAGCGCCTGCTGGGCCCGGGCCAGGGTGGCGAACGGCGCCGCTTGAGTGCCGGAATTGCGGTCATCGCCGGAGACCGCGACGGTGAACGCTGGGCCGGCCGGAGCGGGGGATTTCGATGGGAGCTGAGGACCGCCGGCCGCAGAAAACCATCCCAGGGATCCCAAAAGGAAGGCACCGAAGAGCACTCGTCGGTCATTCATTTTTCGCGACATCCGAAGGTCTCCTTCCGGTCGGATCAGGCCGCTGCCGCTTATTCCAAGCATCAGCCGGAGGAAAGTATAACAGACGGGACGAAACGCGGGAATCTTTGTTACGAACTGAATAAAATAA
>PMCY01000129.1:9078-23786 GCA_003154255.1 Candidatus Aminicenantota bacterium
GCATCCAAGGCGCCCCGCCTCGGCGGCGCGTTTTCCGTCGAAGCCTGGGTCGCCCTGCAGACGCTGCCGTGGACGTGGTGCGCCGTCGTCAATCAGGAGAAAGACCGTCAAGCCGGCTATTTTTTCGGCCTCGATCCGGAAGGACGATTCGGACTGCACGTGGCCGTGGACGGCCGCTGGCGTGAGAGCCGATCGACGGCCAAGCTCCCGCTGTATGCCTGGAATCATATCGTCGGTACTTTCGATCCCGCCTTCGGGATCAAGCTGTACCTGAACGGGAAACCGGCCGGCGAAACGAAGTTCGCCGGGACGCCGCGCTTCGCGCCGGACGCGGACGTATGGGTCGGACGAAACCAGACCGCCCTCGGTCTTAGCGAAGAGATCCGGATCGTGGCCCCGGTGGCGTTTTCGTTTGACGGCATCATCGACGAGGTCCGGATTTATGACCGTGTTCTGGCCGCCGCGGAGCCCGCCGCCGCATATTCCGCCCGGGTTCCTTCCGGGCCTGCGCCGCTCCGGCCTCCGCTCCTGCCGTCCGGCCCGAAAGGACCGGGCCGCTTCGGGGCCTATTACACGCGGCTCCGCTACGCCGAAGAATGGGAGAACCCCTGGCGTGTGGGGGACTCCGCGGACGTCGTCGTCCGATTCGATGAGACTCCGAACCGGCTCGTCTTCTGGCGAGGCACCAGCTACATCCCCGCCTGGGTGACCGAAAACGGGATCTGGTATACCAACGAGTTTTATGAAACGCAGATTCCGGCCATGGAGACGAGCGCCGAGCCGATGGCCGACAAACAGGCCCGTTTTTCGCACGCTCGGATCCTGGAGAGCAACGAGGCCCGCGTCGTCGTGCTTTGGCGCTATGCTCCGGTCAGCGTGAATTACGATCTCGTTTACGTGGATCCGCTGACCGGCTGGGGCGATTGGGTCGAGGAAACCTACACCGTTTATCCAGACGGGACGTGCGTCCGTAAAATCCGGGTGTGGTCCTCCGATCCGAAGGTCAAGCCGGCCGAAGGCAAGGGGCTGGAGAATTTCCGCCAGTATCACGAGGCCATCATCATCAATCCCCCCGGCACCCGCCCGGAGGACAATATCAACGCCGAAGCTTTGACCCTGGCCAACATGAAAGGGGAATCCCGGACTTATTCCTGGGCCCTCGAGGCGCCGGGGTATGAAGCCGATTACGACCCGGAAACGCTGGGCGTCCTGCACCGCATCAGCGACCAGGACACGGCGGCCCACAAGTGGCTGACGCGCCCCCGGGGCGGCAATATTCTGCGCGTGAATCTCAAGGCCCGATTCAGCCCGTATGTCATCGTCGATCCCCGAAACGTGGCCATCGATTGCTACGCCGGGGAGATCATCCGGGAGCGGTCCATATTCCCCTGGTGGAACCATTGGCCCGTCTCCCAGCAGATCCGCTCCAACGGCCGCTGGGCGGTCGCCCCGGACCGGGTCTCGCACAGTTCGCTGGCCCATATCCAATCGTGGCGCCCCTACGAGGAGACGGACGACGGCGTGACCATGCTCATGCTCAACGGCCTGACCGAAAAACAGGCGGCCGATCTGCTCCCCTTGGCCAAATCCTGGCTCTCGCCTGCTCCGTTCCGGATTTCCGGCGCCGGCTTCACCGCGGCGGGATACGATCCGACGCAGCGGGCCTACGTGGTGAACCGGAGCTGCCCGAACGCGTCGTCCGTCCTGTCCGTGGAGCTCGGCGCGTCAGCGGAATCGCCGGCCGTGAACCCGGTTCTTCTTATCCGCGGCTGGGGCTCCGCGGCGCCCCGCGTCGGGATCGACGGCCGGCCGGCGCCGCTCGGTCCGGACGTCCGGGCCGGATTCATTCACGGGCTCGAAAGCGACGATCTTGTGCTGTGGATCCGTAAGGAATCCAAAACACCGGTCCGGATTGTTCTGTTCCCGACCGACGGCCCGGTTGGAAAATAGCCGATTTCCGGTCGGGAAGCCGGCAGGCTTGTGTTGAAATGGAGGGCCCGATCGAAGTTCGGACCCTCGATCGCGGAAAATCGGGTAAGCGGGGACTCCCGCCCGACGGGCGTCTCTCCGCATGGAGAAATGGAAATGAAGCGATGGATTTCGGTTTGCGGGGGAATGCTCGGACTGATGCTGGCGGTCCAGACGGTTGAGGCGGCACCTCTTTTTGATAAAAAGGAATATGCCGCCCGCCGGGGCCGGCTGATGGACAAGATTCCCGACGGAGTGGCCGTCTTTCTCGGCGCGGCCGANNAATCCCAAGGAATACACGGGTATCGAGAAGGTCCTCAGCGCCGAACAATTCACGTCCACCCTGACGGGGCTGAGCCAGCGGACCCGCATATTTTACACGATGTTCAAGCCCGAGGAACTGGGGGCCGAAAATTCCAACGAGAAATTCAATGTCCTGCAGAAGACGATGACCCAGAATATCTGGGACGGTCGTCTCACCCGGGAGCTCCAGTTCGTCAAGGAGCTGCGGGACAAGTTCCCTCAGATTGATGTCCTGGACTGTTCAGCCAAAGTTTGGGACCTGCGCAAGATCAAGTCGGCCGCCGAGCTCGACGTCTTGCGCCGCACAGCCCAGATCGGCGTCAAGGCCCACAACGCTCTGATCCAGTCGACCCGTCCGGGCGTCTCCGAAAAGGCCCTGGACGCCGTCTTCGAATTCGTCTGCCGGCTGGAGGGGGCGGTCGATATGGCCTACTACACCATCCTTATGTCGGGGAAGAACCACGCTTATGGGCACTACCACGCGTATGATCGGGTTCTCAAACGAGGAGATTTCATCATCCTGGACGCGGCCCCCGACTACGCCGACTACCACGCGGACATTTCGACCGCGTTTCCTGTCTCAGGCGCTTTTTCCCCCCGCCAGAAGGAGCTCTATGAAATCGCCCTGGCCGTGCGCAATGTCTGCCAGGCCAATTACCGGCCCGGCATCACCTTCGGCCAGGTCGGAGAGAAGGTTGCGGCCATGCTCCAGGAAAAAAACCTGGACAAATATGAAAAGGATTTCCGGGGGATTGTCCGCCTGGGCGGCTACAACCATATGGTCGGCCTGGCCACCCACGACGTGACCGGGACGTTCGCCGGGTCCAACGAGGTCCTTATGCCCGGATTCGTCTTCGCCTGCGACATTCAGCTGTTCCGCGTCGAAGAGGAGATCGGCATCCGGCTCGAGGACAATATCGCCATCACCGAAACCGGATACGAGAATTTATCGGCCGGGGTCCCCCGGACGGTCCAGGAGGTCGAAGCCCTGATGAAAGCGGATGGGATCCTCCAGACCCTGAAGAACAACGGCCTCCGGTGAAAGCGGAGCGGACACAGGAGAAGGAGATGAAAACCATGAAGAAAAGAATCCCCGTCCTGGCCGGGTTGATCCTGGCTTTGATTTTGGCGGCCCCCGCCCAGACCATTGATTTTTCTAAAAAGGCCCTGCAGTCCGAACGCAGCCGCAGCTATGATGCGCTCCATTATCGCATCAAGCTGGCTCTGGACATCGATGCCAAATCCTTCCTTGGGGAAACGACGGTGACCGTGTCTTCGCTCAGGGAAGGGCTGGACGCCTGCGTCCTGGACGCCGAGGAATACACCGTCACCTCCGTCCTCAGCGACTATGGCGCGCCCTTGAAATTCGAGCAATCGGACAAGGAGCTCAAGGTGTTTTTGGGCCGGCCCTACAAGTTCGGCGAGATCGTCTCGTTCACTTGTTTTTACAGCGGCCGGGATCCCAAGAAAGGTCTGCGCTTCGCCGAGGAAACGTCGGACAATCCCAAGCTGGCCTATTCCGACTCGTTCCCCGACAACGTCCACCACTGGTTCCCCTGCTTCGACTATCCCAACGACAAAGTCACCGACGAGATCATCGTCTCGGTCAAATCCGGCTATAAGGTTGCCGCGAACGGCCGGCTGGATAGCGTCGTCGAGGACAAAGCGGCCGGGACCGTCACATACCATTGGTCCCAGGAGCTGCCCCATTCGACGTACCTCATCTTTTTCGCCGCCGCTCCCTACGTGGTGGTCCGGGATTCCTATAAGACCCTGCCGCTGAACTACTGGGTCTACCCGCAGGACGAAAAGAAGGCCCTCCCCACCTATGGCCAGACGCCGAAAATGATCGAGTTCTTCAACAAGATGTTCGGCTATAACTTTCCCTGGCAGAAATACGATCAGATTTCCGTGCCCTCCGGCGGCGGTGCGGAGAGCACTTCGGCTACGGCGATGACCCAGCGGATCATGGTTGGCGAAAAGGACGAGCCGGATTTCACCGCCATCAGCATCGTCTCCCACGAGTTAGCTCACCAGTGGTGGGGCGATCTCATCACCCTGCGGAGCTGGGCCCACACCTGGATGAACGAGAGCTTCGCCACGTATTCGGATTACCTCTATTTCCGCTTTGAGAAGGGCGACGACGAGGGCGCCGTCAACCTTCTGGGAAAGCTGAACGCTTATCTCCGGGAGGCCAAGACCCGCTATATCCGGCCGATCGTCTCCGACCGCTACGATCAGCCCGGAGACATGTTCGACTCCCATACGTATCCCAAGGGAGCCCTGGTCCTACACATGCTGCGGACCCTCGTCGGCGACGAGCCCTTTTTCGCTACCCTCAGCCATTTCCTCCACCACAACGCGTTCCAGCCCGTGGACACCTACGACTTCATCCGTTCGGTGAAGACGGTCACCGGGCAAAACCTCGACTGGTTCTTCGATCAGTGGCTGTTCAAACCCGGCCACCCGATCTTCGACATCAAGAGCGAATGGGACGCGACGCGGAAAGTCGTCCAGCTCAAAGTCGTCCAGGTCCAGGATTTTACCCGGGGCATTCCCGTGTTCAGGGTTCCCGTGGCCGTCAAAATCGTCACGGCCAAGGGACCGGACATCCGGAAGGTCTGGATCCGCGAGCGCGAAGAGACATTCGAATTTCCGGCCGACACCAAGCCCCTGCTGGTCCGCTTCGATGAAGGCAACACGCTCATCAAGGAAGTCGACTTTCCAAAGGACCTTGATGAGCTGCTCTACCAGCTCAAGAACGACGATGTGATCGGGCGGATGGCGGCCGCTGCCGAGCTCCCGCGTTTCAAGGACGATCCCCGGGTGCTCGCCGGATTGGAAAGGGGCGCTCAAAGCGATCCGTTCTGGGCGGTCCGCCGGAGCGCCGTCGAGGCCTTGGCCCCGATCGTCTCGCCGAAAATCTCCGCTCTCCTCAAAAAGGCCTGCCATGACCCGAGCTCCGTGGTCCGGGCGGCGGCCGTCCTGGCCCTGGGGGAGCGCAAAGACCGCACCCTGACCGAATTCTACAAGGATGTTTTCAAAAGGGACGGGAGCGGGCGCGTACAGGCCGAGGCCCTGCGCGCCTTGGGCAAGACCGGCGACCCGGCTGTGATCCCTTTCCTGCGGCAGTCCGCGGCCGTGCCCTCCCACCAGAACATGGTTAAACGGTCCGCCGAAAGCGCCGTCAAACAGTTGGAGAAAAAATAGCCGCTCGCCTTTGTCATCCCGGAATCGTGGAGTAAGATTTCGGCTAATTATTTATCCGACTACGGCCGCGGTCTCGATGCCCAGGAAGGGTATGCGGGAGGAGGCGCTCAGGAATTCAATACTGTTCCCTTTTTCGAAGCCCAAGACGATCACGGCACGACGTATTCGAAAGTTCCCAATTTCATATACCCGGTGGATGCAAAAGGGAGAACTGTGCTTATGCAGGATGTGCGATATTATTCAAATAAAGCCTTGGCCGGTGTTTTATTAAAATGGCGCAAAGGGAATGCGGTCTGTTCCGGACGTTTCGAGCTATCGGCCGATGCCTGCTATCCGGCCGAGATCAAAGCGTCTCCCATTAATTTCCGTTCAACAAAAGAAAGAAAATCTTTGAGGGGTATTGACAAGGTCGTGCAGACGGCCGTGTTTGATTCCTATACCTTTGGCCTGCAATGGAACAGCAGCCCGATCAGCCCCGAGGGAGAGTTCCCCCGGTACTACAAGGAAACAGGATCAAACCGGACTGCCGTAGCCGCTTCAGAGGTGCCCGAACAATTGAGAGCCAAGGAATTCAGCCCCGCTAAAAACGACTATTCTTCTCCGCCTTCCGGCGCTTGGGCAAGTCCCGGACCAGCCCATGGTCCCTAATATTCCGATTTGGCTGATGGTTCCAGAGCTACCTATGATTGGTATCATTTCATCGATCAGCCCTCTTTACGACAGGACAAAAACGTGTGGAGCGATTCGATGAAACCGGAGCTGCAGTCGCTCATCGAAAAAATCCAGGAGAACTGGACGATCGACAAGGACTATATGCCGGCGCCGAGAGACGGGAAGCCGCTCGTCTCCCTCGATCCGGCTCTCATCGTAACGCCTCCCGCCGGTCTTGAAGTCGGTTATGTGCCGATCGTCACGCGTCAGGAGATCATAAAAAAATAGGAAAATGCTTTCGTTGAGATGATCAATCGGTCGTCGATCAATGATCAGAGCCGCCGCCGTTCCCGCGAACGATCTTGAAGACGAAGGCATAGTTGCAGGGTTTTTTTGCCGGCCTTTTTATAGAAAGGCCTTCCTTTTTCAAGGTCCATTCCAGATCTTGATCGACGCCCAGCATCCTGACGGAACGGATCTCATCCGGGCGGAGGACATTCAGGGATTTGATGGTAACCCGTTCGCCCGGCCAGTTCAGACAGGCGGCGTAAATCGCGTTGCCCTTGGTAGTGAAGCGAAAATCCTGCGACGTAAACACATCCTCGATTCTTTCGGAATAGTCCGCTTTGACCGACGTCGGGCCTTCGCCGTAGACGATCCAGGGACGTGATCCAAAGATGGCTTCGCCGTTGACGGCCATCCATTTGGCCATCTCGGCGAGGAGAGCCGTTTCTTCGGCGTCCAGCGTGCCGTCGGCCCTAAGAGGAATATTTAAAAGCAGGTTCCCGTTCTTGGACACAATATCGACAAACATGTCGATGATGGCGTCCGGCGTCTCGTAGCGGGCCCCGCGTTCATAGAACCACGGCCCGATGGATGTATCCGTCTGCCACGGCTCGGGCTTGATGCCTTCGAGTTTGCTCCGCTCCAGGTCCTGGACGCACATCCCTTCGCGGTAAGCCCCTGAAACCTTCGTCTTCTTGAGGTTCAGGACGGCGTCCAGTCGACCGCCGTTCCACTTTTGATTCTCGTTGTAGAAATGGGCGACAAGAGGCAAGCCGACGTCGACGTAAGGAATGCCGCCGTCGAAATAAAGCAGATCGGGGTGGTATTTATCGATGAGGTCCCGTGTGCGGATTGCCCAGGTCTTTCTCCAGAATTCGGGAGCGTTCTTCGGCAAATAGGGCCAGGCCGGGTCCTCGTCGTTCTTCGGACCGTAGAGGTCCGCATTTTGGGGGTCGCTGCCGTCGTATGGGATTCCCGCGAGCGGGCCGGTCGTGTCGCTTCCCTTGCTGGTGTTGAACCAGCTCAACGTTCTGTCCATATGAGTGGAGGCGCCGAACTTCAGTCCGTTGGCCAGCGCCGCCTTTCTCCACAAGGCCACGATGTCTTTTTTGGGGCCCATCTTCACGGCGTTCCAGCGCTGGTACGTCGAGTCCCAAAGGTCGAAGTTGTCATGGAAGGAGGCCACGGGAACGATATATCCCGCGCCGGCCTGCTTGAACACTCTGACCAGTCTATCGGGATCGAAGTTCTCGGCCTTCCAGAGTTGGATGAGGTCTTTGAAACCGAATTTAGAGGGATGCCCGAACGTCTTGACGTGATACTCATAGGCCCGCTGCCCCTGGACGTACATGTTTCGGCCATACCAGCTGTCGACGGCCGCCACGGAGCTCGGACCCCAATGCAGGAATATCCCGAGCTTGGCGTCCCTAAACCATTCCGGACATTTGTATAGTCCCAGCGATTCCCATGTTCCCTCGAAATTCTGGGCGAACGCCCCAAAAGTCATCCCGGACATCATGACACTGATTCCCAGAATCGACCGAATAGGGAATTTGAATCTCATCGGATGACTCCTTCTTATTTTTTGTTTGTTTAGGCGATTATCAACGATTTTGGATCAGCCGACAAGATGTTGATCAGATGAATGCCCGCGATTGACAAGAATTAGTTCATCGGAGAGGAACGATTTCGATCACTCTCACTTTATTTGGCGGCATGATTTCAATACGTTTGATCGGCTTGTCTTCTTTTGCCAATGGCAAAACTTTTTCCGGGAGGATCTCTTTCACCTCATAGTGAACGCCTGCAAGGCCGTATTTGGAAGGATCAATTGTAAACGAAAATGGCATTTCCTTATCCGTATAATTAGCTATAAATACAGCCAAGTTCCCATCTTCGGCCTGCCATAACCTAGCTTCTACGGATGGAAGTTGGCCCTTATGCAGTCCCCCGTCCTTGAATTCCTCCTCAAAAGTCGGAATGGAATTCGTTGGAGTGACCGGTTCCCATAATCGGCCGAATGTGTGGAATTTTTGAGTTGCCATTCTTAATTTTGCACACTGGCGGAGGAAATCAACTTTCGCCGAAAACTGCGGCCTGCGGAAAAGATCGAAATCCATCCAGCCGACCTGTTTCCCGTCGATAAAACCCTGCCCCACGGAAAAATTGAAGAGCTGATTACTCTTTCTAAAATCGCAAACACTGCCATAAAACAAGGTATAGCCTGAATAAACGACCTCCTGCAATGGGATTTCGCAATCCGATGGACTTTCGGTGTACAAATTTGCGGTGATGAGATCAAAGAATATCTCGTTGGCGGCTTCGGATGTTACCACGACGTCCCTTCCATTCCGATGAGCGACATTAAGAATTTTTTGGTAGAAATCACGCCAACCGTCGGCCCAATAACGGCCCCCGCCAAGAGGATGCCGATGGTCTCTATTGAAACAAAGCTCATGGGAGTTGCAGGACACTTCGTCGATGTAAATCCCATTGGCTCCGTATTGGCCCACAATGCTGTCGACCAGATTGGTTATTGTATGATGCCAGAATGTCTGGCTCGGGCACATGGGAGTGAGTCGGCCTGCTCCGTCCCAATAGAATTTCTGCCGCAACCCACCTTCCTCATCCTTAATGGCATAAGGATCGAACCGATCCCAATCGGCTATTTTGCTGTCCGCGCTTAATCCATTGATATAAGGAACAATCAAAGCTCCGGCATCGACAAGTTCCTTTACACGCTCTTTAAATCCCGGCAAGGCAGGAAGAAAGTGGGGGTAATTATTATCAAAAAAGTTTTCGTGCCATCCGTACCACTGGAAAGCGATGGGAACCCCCATCAACTTCATCACCTTAAGGAAGGGCAGATTCATCTCATGAGGATCGCGATGATCACGGGTCCAGGTGAAAGGATCACCGGTGTTTTTATCGACATCGGGAGGAAGATCCCAGACCCAGGTGTCGCGTATCCAGAAACCGATATTGATGGCAGATTTTGGGAAATCAGGTCGTTGCGAAATAGGCCCTTTTTGAGTCCAGATTTGCTGCAGAGCCCACGGCCGATAACGATGAGCCGCTTCCAGCCATCCACCCTGATAGGGTCCAAACGCTACTGCGTAATGATCCGGAAGATCAGATCCGGTGACGCCCATATTTTCCGGGTACCTGATCAGCGANNCGTTACGGCCGGAGTTAAAGGACATGAATTGCATTGGGAAAAATCCGGAAGGAGAACGGGTTTTAAAGAATCCTTTCCAATTTTTCAGCAGCTGACCACCGGCTCCTGTAACGGGCATGGCCACGTCGTAAGCTGCTTCAGAAGGGAATCCGTTGACTGAGGGGCAGGCGACTTCCCACAATCCCCAGTAATTGGAAAGATTCTGGACGAAAATTCTCCATTTTGCGACACCGTCTGTTCTTGGCAGTTCGATGGTCACGTGAACCGTGACAATGTTATCTTCTTCCCAAAATCTCAGATTGTTCCATTCCAAGATGACAATCTGGTCTCCGTTTGGTTTTTTTAACAGTTTGACATAATTACAAGCTTTATAATTATTATCAATCCTCGGGTGCATGGTCCCTTTCCCAAAAACCACCTCCCACAGCAAGTGCTTGCCTTCCACTTCCCGGATATGGTTGAATCCGGTTCTCCGATCGATCATTCCGGATAGACCAAGTCCTCGAGGTTCAAATATATATTGCGCAAAGTCATTTTGCAGTGAAAAGCCCTTTTCTGGATCGATGCGGGTTTGTCCGGACAATGCCATGATTGTGACAGTAACGAAGATGAAAAATGATAAAAATTTTTTTTTCATTTGATCTTCCTATCCTGATTGTACCACCGGTAGAGGGAGAGTTCGATAATTCAATATGTTTGGGGCCATAGGCCGACATACCAAAGGACCATAGGAACGACTTAGTAAGTGACAAATAATCGCGGGTTTCAGGTTTGGACAGGCATCCAATCGTTTTCGTTTTACTTCTATGGCTTTCCAATCCAATATCTGTTATTTAATGGGCCTTGCCTATGAAAAGACAATTGCCCTTTCGGCGCAAGCGCCTCGTCTCCCTGCTCATCAAGCCGGCGGGTCCCGACTGTAATCTAGCCTGTTCGTACTGCTTTTACCGGAGGAAGTCGAATGAATTTGCGGGCGCGGCCGCTCATCGTATGAGCGAAGAAATCCTGAGGGAAATCGTCCTCCAGGCGCTCCTTCAGGATGTCCCAACGGTCTCCTTCGGTTGGCAGGGTGGAGAACCGACGCTCATGGGCTTGCCGTTCTTCGAGCAAGCCGTCTCCTGGCAGTCTCGCTTGGGCGAAGGAAGAACGGTCGGCAACAGTCTGCAGACGAACGGTCTGCTCCTGGACCGGGCCTGGGCCTCCTTCCTCCGCCGCAATCGCTTTCTCGTAGGCCTGTCGCTCGACGGGCCGCGCCCTATCCATGACCATTATCGAACCCGGGCCGGAGGGCAAGCCAGCTGGGCCGAGGTCGTCGACAGGGCCAAGATGCTCCTTGACGCCGGTGTCGAGACAAACGCCCTGAGCGTGGTCAATGATTATTCCGTGCGCTTTCCGGAAGAAATCTATGCCTTTCACAAATCGCTCGGGCTGAATTACATGCAGTTCATTCCCTGCGTCGAGACCGACCCCGACGATCTTTCCCGGGCGGCCGATTTCACTTGCGGCGGGGAGGCCTACGGAGATTTCCTGATCGCCCTCTTCGATCTCTGGCGGGCCGACTTTAAGGACGGAGCTCCGACGACGTTTGTCCGGTCCTTCGATTCATTGTTTTTCCTCTACGTCGACCACGAGCCGCCCGAATGCACGCTCCTCCCGGAATGCGGCAATTATCTTGTCGTCGAGCACGACGGTGCCGTTTATGCCTGCGACTTTTTCGTCGATGCACGCTGGAAGCTGGGTAACGTTATGGAGGGCAGACTCGACCACATGCTGAATTCCGCGCGCCAGAACGCCTTCGGCCGGGTCAAGGCCGATCTAAGAGAACCGTGCCGTTCTTGCAGGTGGCTCTCGCTCTGCCGGGGCGGCTGCCCCAAGGACCGCCTCCGCGACCCGCGGGATCGGGGCCTGAGCCATTTCTGCGCCGGGTACAAAAAATTCTTCGAACACGTTGATCCATGCTTCAAGACGCTGGCCGCGGAATGGCAGGCCGCCGAAGATAAATCATTCTGAACATTATCGGATGCTTCTTTCGGCCCCCCTTTCACATAGGGGAGCCGCTCCAAGAGTTGGGAGCGACGGCCACCGCTGTCATTGCTCGGAAGGCGGACGCGGGCAATGGGCTCAAAAGGGTTTCCGACGCACAATCCTAAAAACGAAAGCATAATCGCAGGGCTTCGTCTTCGGCGTCTCGATGGAAAGACCGTCCTTATTAACTTCCCATTTCAATTCCTTGCCGTCCCCCAGCATGGTGACGGAGACGATTTCCGATGGGTACAACCCAGTCCATCCGGTCCAGGATTCCCATCGCGGGGCTAAGCTCTTAATAAGCAATTTCTCGCCGGGCCAATCGAGGGCGGTTGCATAGAGATTATTGTCCTTGACCGTGAAACGGATATCCTGCGCCGTGTAACGCATGTCGTTAATCTCGTTGAAATCACCGCTCTTCGTCAGCCGGGTCGGGCCCTCCCCAGCGATAACCCAGGGAGTCGTTCCGTAAATGGCTTCGCCGTTGATCTGGAGCCACTTCCCCATGCCGAGCAACAGCTTTTTGGCCTCGTCCGGGATGCTGCCGTCGGGCTTTGGCCCGACGTTGAGCAACAAGTAACCGTTCTTGCTGACACGGTCCACAAGGTTATCAACGAGATTGTCCACCGTCTTGAAACCCAAACCTTTGACATATCCCCAGCCTCTTCCGATATCCACGGTCGAGTCGGTAATCCACTCGTAATAGGTCAAGTCGGCTTCCTGCCCCCTTTCCAGATCGAGCAGGCCTGTACCGGGCGGCAGGGTATTGCGTTTGTACGTGACCACCACCTCCTTCCCGCGCGCCGCCGCCTTATTATAATAGTAGGTCAGCATTTCCTTTTTGTAGGAATCGGTGATCAGTTCCAAGCCGTTGTCGAACCAAATCAAATCGGGATCATATTTGTCGATGACTTCGATAATCTTGCCCAGCCACTGGTCAAGAAAGCCTTTGGTGGGAAGAGCGTTCTTTTCATGAATGAAGCCGTAGAGGCCGGAATAGCGGGGATCGCCGCAATCGTAGCGCTTATCAAACGTCGGGAAGTAAAGCCAGTTTTCAGCATGATGAAAAGCGGCAACGAATTTCATGCCGCGTTTTTTGATCGCCTTTGATAGTTCGCCCACGATGTCCCGTTTGGGGCCCATTTTGGCCGCGTTCCACTCCGAATACTTGGTGTCCCACATGGCGAAACCATCGTGATGCTCCGCGACCGGGCCGGCGAAACGGGCGCCGGCCTTTTGGAACAGGTCCGCCCATTCCTCGGCGTTGAACCTCTCGCCCGTAAACATAGGAATAAAATCCTTGTAGCCGAATTTTTCGAGCGGACCGTAAGTCTGTTCCTGGTATTTCCGCTCAGGAGAATTCATTTCCCAATAGACCTTGTTGGCATACCACGTAGCGTTTGGCCCCTGCGCGGGAACAGAATACACTCCCCAGTGGGTATAGACGCCGAATTTGCCGTCGCGCAGCCATTGCGGCGTACGCCAGTTCTTCAGGGAATTCCAGGTCGGCTTATAGAGTCGTTCGGTTGCAGTCGTTCCGCCTGCCGTTAAGACAAACGCGGCGAGTGCGAACACCCAGGGCAGAGTTTTTCTCTTGCGCAATTTTATCATTGGATTCTCTGCCCTCCAGGCTTCGATCCTCTTTGTCATTGTGAACGTATGGCCAAAGCGCGTTAATGCCTTAGATGCCCCCGTTGTCTACTCGGTGCGTTCGAGTAAAGAGGGATAGGAGTTTTCTTTTATTTGAAGCATCGGCTTCCCTCCCGCTAAACTCGGAATCGGTGCCGCTCCTCAGGCGCAGAGGATATTCCCCGCGGCAGATTGAAGTCAAGAATATAAAAACTGGTGTCAAGGAAATCCGTTCCGAGGGACCTTATCGGACATCATCCGAGATTATTCACTTGATAGGTGGTACACTAAAAAGGAGATGTTCGGTTTTCAATCATCAAGAACGGCGCGACAAGAATGATCCTCGCTGCGCGGGAAAGGGACGCCGGGAACCTCGACAGTCCCGAGGTCCTGGTGACGCCGCCGTTAGTCGGGCCCCTCGGGGGCCTGGGCGCCCGGGCAAAAACGGCCGGGATCGCCAAGATTTAGAGCGGGTGTGGAGGTCGATTCATGGATTTGCAGCTCATGGGCAAATCGGCGATTGTCACAGGGGGGACTGTGGGGATAGGTCTGGCCGTGGCCCGAGCTTTCGCACGCGAAGGTGTCTCGACGGCTATCTGCGGGAGGGACGGTGCGCGCGCCGTCAGAGAAGCCGCGGCGATGGAGCGCGACTTCGGCGTCCTCTCGATTGGGATCGAGGCCGACGTGTCGCGCCCCGGATCCGCGGAGCGCTGCGCAGCGGCGGCCGTAGCCCGTTTCGGCGGGATCGACATCCTTATCAACAACGCGGGCATGGGATCTTCCGAGACGGTCATGGAAGCGCCCGACGACCGGTGGCAGTACTATTGGGACCTCCATGTCATGGGCGCGGTCCGGTTCGCGCGAGCCGTCGTGCCCTCGATGAGGAAGCGCGGAGGCGGGGCGATCGTGAATACCGCGTCGATCTGCGCCAAGCAACCCCTGGGCTACGAGCCGATCTACAACACGACTAAGGCCGCCTTGGTGATGTTCGGCAAGTGCCTGGCCAACGAGCTCATCGCCGATAATATTCGGGTGAATACCGTGAATCCGGGCCTCGTTCTTACGCCCGATTGGCGCAAGACGGCGGGGCTGCTCACGCAAGGGACCGCTACGACCGTTGATCAGTACCTCGACAAAATCGCCAGGGATAACGCGCCCATCGGGCGCTTCGCCAGCCCGGAGGAGATCGCTGGCCTTTACCTTTTTCTCTGTTCGCCCCGGGCCAGCTATTGCGTCGGTTCCGTCTATTACATCGATGGCGGATGGCTCAAGACGGTTGAATGAGACCGGGTCGCCGGGGAGAGGGAGAGCCATAACCTTTAACCGCGCTTCTTGGGAGCGAAGGATGGCCGGTCAATCACAAGCGAGGGGAACGAATCTGGAGACGGGCAGGGCTAAAAGTGCCGAACAAGCAGCCTAAACGTGGCCGCCTCTAGTTGAATGACGGGTCTGGCATTCG
>PMCY01000156.1 GCA_003154255.1 Candidatus Aminicenantota bacterium
GGCGGCCAGGCCTCCAAGTCCACCCCCATGGGGTCGGTGGCCAAGTTCGCCGCCTCGGGCAAGAAGACGACCAAGAAGGACCTCGGCCGGATGGCCATGAGCTACAGCTACGTGTACGTAGCCTCCGTCGCCATGGGCGCCAACATGAACCAGTGCCTCAAAGCCTTCACCGAGGCCGAAGCCTATGATGGGCCCTCGATCATCATCGCCTATTCGCCGTGCATCAACCACGGCATCGACATGAGCAAGGCCCAGGCCGAGGAAAAGCTGGCCGTGGAGACGGGTTACTGGCTGCTCTACCGCCACAACCCGATGCTGGCCAAGGAAGGCAAGAATCCGCTCGTCTTGGACTCCCGGGAGCCCAAGCTGAGCTACGACACCTTCCTGAAGAACGAGATCCGCTACCGGACGCTCGTCCAGCAATACCCGGAGATCGCCACGGTGCTGTTCGCTACGGCGGCCGAAGAATCCAAAAAGCGCTATGAGTCCTACAAGAAGCTGGCCGAGTAAGCGGCGCTTATCCAATCGTTCACCACGGCCGCCCCGGAGAAATCCGGGGCGGCCGTTTTATTCCGGAAAGAGGTGTCTCATGGCTGAAGAGGAACGCTGCGAGCTGCTTGGAGGACCCGAGGATCTGGAAAAAGCCATTCAGGCCCGCGACCGCCTGTTCGTTCTTTTTTATGCTTCCTGGTGCCCCTTTTCCCAAGCCTTTCTGCCGGCCTACGCCGATCTGGCCGTGCCGGGAGATCCCTGCTATGTCCGCATCCTCTCGAACGACGATGATGCCCATGTCGAGAAATACGGGATCGAGGTCTATCCCACGGTCCTCTATTTTGAGAAAGGGAAGCTGGCCAAACGCCTGGACGGCCGCTATCTTTTGGGCCTGAGCCGGAAGAAGTTTGAAACTTTCGTCGGACAATGCCAAGCGGGGAAATAAGGGCGTTCCTGCTCCTCGAAAGAGCGGTTAAGAAAACCCCTTTCAGCGGCCGGATTGGGCCGCCGCCCAATCGTACTCCACGATCTTCCCCCCGAGCTTCCAGCGCCGGGGCGCGGCTCCTCCCTCGAGATGCTTCAGCGGATCGGCGCCCCGGGTCGGATTGACGGCCTCGAACCAATCCAACGGCTCCCCGAGGGGCTGGGGCCGGGCGGCTGCCGTCAGGGCCTCGGCGACGACCTTCTCCTGGTCCGGCGTGATCGCGCCCTTTTTGAGGGAGATGAAAAGAGGCGTTCCGGAGCGGGCCACGAGGTCGAGCCATTGCCTGTTCAAGGCCCAGGGAATCGCTTCCGCTTCCGTGAGCCCGACGCAGTCGGCGTCTACGGCGAAAAACGCTCCGTGCTGAATGGCCCGATAGGCCAGGGTATTCACCCCGCGGTTGCGCACCCGGTTCCAGTCCTTGCCGCTCGTGTCGTCGCCGATGCGCTCGATCTCGAACACGCCCGCGGCCAGGTGGCCGATGGTGTTGCAGCCGAGCAGGAGAGTGTCCTCTCCGGCCGCTTCGCGGATGCTGCGATAATGGTCGAGCACGATCTCGGCGGTTGTGCGGCCGCGGTCGGCGAACGCCCAGCGGGCGTCGTCGGCGGGCGCGGCATGGCCATAGGAGGCCACGTCGTCTCCGGAATAATCATGCTTGATCAGCTCATAGCCCCAGGCGCGAAGGCGGGCCACCGTGGCCTTGATATAGGCGCGGACTTCAGGCCGGGAGATATCCAGGATTTTCGGCTTGTGCGGCAGGTGCCAGTCCGCGGGCTGATCGGCCTGGGCGGTCAACAGGTGGATCCAGATACCGGGCCGGGCGCCCGCCTTCCGGATGGCCACGGCCAGCCCTAGCATCGAAGGGAATTTAGGGCCGCCGCGATCCCATGGACCGCCGTAGCCCGTCCCGCCGCCGACCGCTTGCCAGCCGTCGTCGACGACCATGAAGGGGCGGTTGGCGATCGCGGGGGAGAGGCGGGCGACGAAGGCGGCGTAATAAGCTACGCTTTCGGCGCTGTTTTTGCCGTAGTCGCAGTACCAATCGTTGAATCCATAGACGGGCTGTTTGAGGAGGCGCGGCGCCGGACTCATTTGGCCGCAGAACGCGCGCCCCGCTTGGAACGGGGTTTCGCCCGCGCGGCCGCGGCGAGTCGTGACGACACAGACGGCCAGCCGCCGGCCGCCAAGCCGGACGCCCAGGCCTCCGCAGCGCACGTCTGCCGTCAAAGTCACGCCCCCCGTGTCGGCCTTCCAGCCGCACATCGCCGCCGACCCCGTCTTCACGCCATAACCGTGCGTCATCCGGTCATCGGAGGCCAGGAAATACCAGGGCATTTCCCGATTGGCGTCCAGGGCCCCCCATTCCAGTTCGCCGTAGGACCGTTCCCAGGCGTCGCCCAGGTATTTCCAATTGGAGGGGAGCGAACCGTTCCAGCGAAGAATAATGTAGCGCGCGCCAGCCTTGGGTGCGGACAGCTCGATGTGAAGGCCGTCCGGCCGGACCGCCGTCGTAACTTCGGCGTCGGCGCCGGTCCATGAATCTCCGTCCCGGACGGCTTTGGCAGTCCCGGATTCCATGACCACGGTCACGGCGTCGGGCGGACGCAAGAGATTCAAGAAATGGTCAGCGGCCGCCCCGTTTTGGGCCCGGAGCGGAATTCCCATGGCCATAAGCAGCGCCAGTCCGGCGATCGAAATCCTTATCGTCGTCTTGATTCGCATATGTCCTCGCGGCCCCGGATGATCGGGGAGTGAATGCATTCCCGGCCCTCTATGGGCCGGAGCGTCGAGCATATGCAACGTTCAGGGAGGAGTCAATGACCGGGACGATCTCACTTCAATGAATATTGGATCTTGATGGTGATCGTCGCGGTCTTGACCTTTGAGGTCGTGTCGAATGCGCCGCCATACGTATAGGAATCTGAGGAATTCCGGGCCGTGATCTGGAAGACGTCCGTGGTCGCCGTCTTCAGCGCTCCCAGACGGTTGTTCGATTTCGCGGCGATGGCTTCGGCCCGCCGGCGGCCGTCTTCGGCGGCCATGCCGATCATCTCCAGTTTGAGGCCGGCCAGCTTGGTATAGAAATAGCGGGGATTCTGGGAGGCCAGCTCGACGCCGGCGTTGATGAGCTCGGTCACGGTCCGCGAGATGGCTTCGATCTTGTCGACTTCCCCGGATTCGACGCTCATGCCCTGGGTCAGGCGATAGCCCGAGAACCGCGTCTTTTCCGTCCCGGCCGCGCCGTTCAGCTGCTCATATTCCTTGGCCAGGGTGACCGCGGAAAAGACTATTTCATTTTCCTTGACGCCATGGCCCACCAAGTAGCTCTTGACGGCGCCCTTGTCGCGTTCCAGCCGGACGTATGCCGTCTTGAGCTCTAGGTCGCGGCAGGAGAACGAGCCGTCCCAGACGATGAGGTCCGAGACGAAATCCCGCGTGCCGAGCCCGAAAACTGTGATGACTGCGGAGGTCTTCCCCCGCGACACGATCGCCTGCGAGGCGATGATGATGCTGAGGATGAAAGCGGCGGAGACGATCAGCGCGGGGATATAAGCCCTCGTTTTCGATGAGTCTGGATTCATGGAACACTCCCGTTTC
>PMCY01000308.1:0-11273 GCA_003154255.1 Candidatus Aminicenantota bacterium
ATCATCCCCAGGGCGATGGCCCGGCGCAATTGCGTCGAGTCGCACTTGTCGGGAGTGTCCTCGTTCGTGTGGTAGAAATAATCCGGCCAGCTGCCGAACATCGCGGCCGGAACCTGCAGGCCGCCGCCCATAAGCACCTCATGGTCGCTCCCTCCCGAGTAAGGCACGAGCCTGGCCCGCCATGGGTCGCGCGTCCCGGTCGGCGATGTGATCTCAAAAGAGCCCAGCGTTTCGTGGCCGGGGAGAAGGGGGCCTCCGAGGAGCGTGTCCAGTCCGATCGAGAGGAGATCGTTGAGAAACGACGGAACGGAGTCCGGGGTTCTGGTGACCTGGAAGGTCGACCCGCATAGCGTCTGATTCTCCCCGACCATGTCCATGTTGATTACGGCGACCGCTTTCCGAACCCGCTCCGCGTGGGAGACAAGGTAGGCGTAGGTGCCGTAGACCTCAGGAACCCAGAAAAAGCGCAAGGTCCGCCTGGGCCCGGGCAGAGCGCCCGACTTGATGAGGTCGAGAAAGGCGCGGGCGCACTCCAGGACGGCCGCGCTGCCGCTGGCATTATCGTTGGCCCCGGGGTTGGCGTGGTCGAGGTGGGCAATGAACCAGACCTCCTGGTCGGGGAATTCCCTCCCGGGGATCGCGCCTTCGACGACTCCATATTCCCCGGGCGAGAGGTCGGCCTTGATATCGGCCCGCAGGACGACTTTTCGCCCATCGTGGAGAAGCCTTTGGAGTTCCCGGCCCAGGCGTTTGGAGACGCAGAAGCCGAACGTGGACGTCCGTCCGTTCTTTTCGAACGTAAAGAGATGATCCCAGGTGACGAGGTCCGGGAAATCGTCAAGATAATAACTGCGATAGGAAATGACTCCAGCCGCGCCCCGTTCGAGAACGGCCAGCTGGTGGACGAGATCGATCCGGCCCTTTCCCTGCGGCGAGGAAGCCAGGACGAGCTTCCCGGCGACGTCCTTTCCTTCATAGTCCGAGGCCTGAATGCCCTCGCCCACGTCGATGAGCTCGGTTTCGACGGCCGCCGAGCGGCTGTTGCTGGCCAGGGAAGTCGGCATTTCGGCCCAGGAGATGAGATGTTTCGGTTGGGGGGTGACCATCCGGAGTTCGGCCCTGTCTACCGTCCAGCGGGGGAGGCTCAGGCTCGTCGCGTAATGGATTTTTCCGTCGGCCGGAAACTTTTCCATCGCGACACCGTCGAGACCGATTTTCCGCGCCTCCTGGAGAACATACGAAGCGGCTTCATCGTAACCCGGGGACACGAACCAGCGATGGATGAGCGACAGGCGCCGAATATCGTTAAGCGCCCGCTCGCCGGAAGCCCGGTCGATGATGGCCTGGACCCGGCCCGGGCTCAGGCCGGGAAGGACCTCCCGGTCCGAAGCCCGTCCGCTTTGGAGCAGCACCGACAGGCCCGCGATCGCGATAAGAAGGACTCTTTTCTCAGTCATGGCTGACCTCCCGGCCCGGACTTTTCGCAGCTTTCTTTTCCAGGGTGATCACTCGAGCCGCCTGGAGCATCCGCATATAGTTCGCGACTTCCAGGAGACTGATTCCATGCATCGCCGGGTATCCCTCACTCCAGAGTTCGGAATCGGCGGCCTGGTAGATTTCGAGAATGCTCCGGCGGCCGTTGATGAAATTATGGGCCTCGGTGTAGCCCACGTGTCCGTAGGCAAAGTCCGGCGCGAGGCCGAACGATTCAAGCTTTTCTTTTCCCAGGACTTTCTCATAATAATTTCCGAAATAGGCCGAGGTGCCCATGATCCCCGGGACCGGCTTCGGAATAAGGCCGTGGAGCTCCCTTTCTTCGGCGGAGAGCTCGGCCCGTTGAGGCCGGCATCCCAACTCGCCGCAGCGCCGGCGGTACTCTCCGCCGAACTGGACGGAGAGGGAATCAGCCAAATCCGTTTCTTCACGAACGCGCAGGCCGATCAGCCCTAAAGCGTCCTTATCGCCGGGGACGAGGGGCCCGATGGACTCGAGCATCGCCCGCTCCCTTTCGAGGCCTGAGCGGAGCAGGGCCTGCCCCCTTTTGAAAGCGGCGGCGATCGTGCGCCCGTCGGCTCCGGCCAAGGCGGCCACGGCCAGGTTGGATTCCTGGATAAGTTTCGTCCGTCCGGCCCCGAAGACCTCGTTGATCAACCGGTCGGCGTTCCGGCCGTCCGTCCAGCCGAACACGGCTCCGAGCGCCGCCCCGAGATAGGCGACGCGGTGAAGGCCCGTGGGATCGACGTAGGAGAGGAAATTAACCTGGCTGTGGCGCGGCGGAACGGGCAGGCAGCCGAAGGCCATGGTGGGAGTGCCCACGGTGTTGTTGTTGCTCTGCATCTCATCGCCGAAGCCGTTATAAGGGATGACGCGCATGTGGAACTGGTCGCGGCTTCCTTCGGGGGCGAAGAGGTTGTCCTGATTTCTGTAATCCAGGAGGTTACGGTTGGCCCGCTCCGCGAGCTCGCCGGCCAGGCTCTCGAGGACCGCCGACCAGTAGGAGGGGAGGGCATGGGAGGGCTTGCAGGGCGCGAAATAATTGGAAAATAGGGTTTGACTGATCCCGACGCTGTCCATGGAAATTCCACCCCGCACTTTGCCGATTTTTTCCGGATGCCTCGAAAAATACATGTACAGGCCCGAGACATGGGGCAGCCAAAGAAAGCGGATGGTCCGCTTCGGCCTGGGGACGAGGCCGTTGTCGATGAGCGCCTGCAAAGTTCGGGCGACCTCCAGGATGACGGCGCAGCCGCTCCCGTTGTCCACGGCGCCGGGCAGGGGATGGTCGATATGCGCCCACATCAAAAACTCTTCCTCGGGATACTCGGAGCCCCGGATGGCGGCGTCCAGCGTTTCAAAGACGGCTTCGTCGCCTTGCTTGATCTCGGCGTCGATTTTGACCTTGACGATGACCTTCTGGCCGCGGTCGAGCAGATTTTTCAAAAACCGGTATTCGTTGTTGGACAGCGAAAACCCGAACGTCGATTCCCGGCCGTCCTTTCCCCACGGGGACCAGTACGAGTCGAGATTCGCGTCTTGATTGTCGCCGCTGTTATGGGGAAGGTCGAAATAAAAAAGAACGCCCGCGGCCCCGAAACGATGGATGGCCATCTCCTTGACATCCTCGGGCAGGGCATTTCCGGCTAGAACGATCTTCCCCCTGACGTCTTTTCCCTCGTAATTTTTCGGGTCGGCCCCCAGGCCGATCCAGACGACCGGCGCTGTGAGATCGGCCGATCGGCTGCCCTGGATGAGGGCGCTTGGCGCGCTTTCCGTGGTCGTGATAAGTCTGGCCATGGGCTCGACGAGGCGGAGCTCCGCCCGGCCGCCCCGCGTCGGGACCTGGCCGTCAAAATTCTGAAGGCCGAAGAATTCATAGCCGGTTTTTACGGGAACCCGCAGGATCTCCGTGGACTTCAAACCGTAATCCCGGCACTTTTTCTGAAGTCTCATGAGTATTTCGTGGGTCTGGTCGGAGCCCAGCGTCCGGTGATATGTCGCGATAACGGCCAGGTTATTAAATGCGGCGTAGCCGTTCACCTCGCCGCCGATGAGGCTCAACCACGACTCCGGGAGAACCTTCGGATGCCCGACCAGATCCTGCGCGGCCAGGATCAGGCCCCCCAAAAACAACCCCACGGACAGGGATCTACAGAACGACCTTCTCATGGCCCCTCCAAGAAAAAGCAATGTCGAAAAAGAACGATAACATCGGCTCTCATTAAGGACGTCAGCCTGCCGGCTATTTTACCAGGGAGCGGCCGTTCCCGGGTACCGGAAGCGAGCCGGGGCCGGAATGGGGATGGTACAAACTCGCCGCTTTCGCCGTCCTTACATGAAGATGGCTAGATTCTTTTTCGGGCGGCCACGCGTAATCCATTCACCGCGGAGGAGAACATGACCAAAACACTCAAGGTGCTTGGGATCCTTTTCTTCGGGGTTTCCCTTTTCTGGTTCACCGGGGCCCTTCAGGCCCAGGAAGGCGGCGACCTCAAGGGAAAAGTCGTCGACGCGAATGAACATTTGCCCCTGCCCACGGTCAAGGTGACGGTCTCCGGAACCAAGAGATTCGCCCTGACCGGTCCGGAGGGAACGTTTTTCGTGAAAAACATCCCGCCGGGCGTTTACAAGGTCGTTTTTGAGCTCGCGGGATTCATCCCGGAAACACGCAAGGATGTTACCATCGCAGCGGGGCAGACGGCCGAGCTCAACGTGTCCCTGTTCATGGGCTTCGCCCATGAAGTCCAGGTCACGGCCAGTCGCACGGTCGAAAGCCTTCAGCAGGTACCCCAGAACGTCGAAGTCCTGACATATACGAAGATCACGGAGACCCCGCAGGTTAACATCCTTCAGGTCCTCAACAGCGTTTCCGGCGTCGACGTGGAGACTGGAAGCGGAAGTACGACGCTGGGGACGTTTATGTCCATCGACGGCTACGGCGATACTTACATCCGGAAGATGGTGGATGGCGTAGACGTCGGAGAAGTCGTCAACAACTGGAGTATGCTAAATTCCTTCCCCGAGGAAATGGTCGACCAGATCGAAGTCATCAAGGGTGGCTCGTCGGCGGTCTGGGGGTCCAATATGGGCGGCATCGTCAACATCATTACCAAGCGGCCGCATGATATGACCAGGCCTGAGATTACGCTCAAGAGCACTTTCTCCCACTTTGGCGCCATGGATTTTCAGGGGGCCAACGCCACCGGAGTCTCGGGCAACAACATTGATTATTCCGCGAACATCCGCGGCAACATAAATAAATTCGGCTATACGTTCGGTTACGACGGGATCGGCAACGACGGATTTGTCGACTATGGGAAGGAAAAGAATTCCTCCTTCTTCAGCAAGCTCAACTATAACTTCAGCGACAAAACGTTTCTCGACTTCCTCTACAATAGGAATATTATGAAGTCGCAGGATCTCGCCTACCTGTACCTGCCGGATATGTTAGGGACCGATAATCCCTATTATTGGAATTACAAGGCCGATTACCATGGGACAGAGAATGTCGCCTCGCTCAAGTTTTCGACCAACATCACGCCGGCGATCAATATTGAAAGCCAGCTAAAGTACAACAGGTCGGACTTCGGCTCGACGAATGATTATCTCGTAGGTTCCGCCTTTCAGCCGCCGGCGGGGACCATCGATTCCACGAAATACATGGACCAGAAGCTTGGATTCACCCTCAAGGGATCGTACAATCCCGGAGAGGCATTATCGATCGTTTCTGGCGTAGATTATTACAGGATCAAAGCCGATTTCTCGCACTTCATTGCCAGCCAGCCTGTAATCTATGTCGATTCCGTGGCGCCTTTCGTCAACATGGAATACCGGATCGGGAACTTCGGACTTCACGTCGGAGCGAGATACGACTACGACAGCTCGTTCGGCGACCAGTTCAGCCCATCGTTCGGGGCAACATTCAACTTCTTGAAGGCGTCGCTTTTCAGGGTCAACATAGCCAGGACCTTCAAAGTCCCTGACCTGTGGAATACTCTGGGCGTATCCTACATGGATCAGATTCTGCCCAACCCGAACCTCAAACCGGAAAGGGCTTGGGCCTACAGCGTTGGCTTTGAGTCCCAGGAGCTTCGTTATATCTACGTGAAACTCTCCGGCTACTACCATAGGATGACCGACGGGATCGTCGAAGTCCCAGCTGCCAGCGAGGGAAAGTTTACTTGGGGGAACATCGCCAAATTCCTGCGGGAAGGCTACGAAGCCGAGGTCGGTTTTCTGACGCCTATCGGCCTCACCGGCTATGTGGGGGATAACTACAACCACCACGAGGATGTGACGGAAAGCAAAGCCCAGATTATGACGTGGATTCCCACACGAACTTATAAAGTCGGGCTGAAGTATAAAAACGATAAGCTGGATTTCTTCGTCAACCTCAGGGCCCGCTGGATCTGGTGGAACATGGATCCCGGAACCGCTGACTTGCTCAGGCCCAAGGATAAGGAATGGATCGTTGATTTCAGGGCTTCCAAGGGATTCAATATCATGAGAAGCACCCGATTAGTGATTTTTCTCGACGTTTTCAATTTGACCAACCAGCTCTATTGGGACCGGAGCGACTTCCCGAACCCGCGCCGTTGGGCTCAGATCGGCGTGGAAATCAATTTCAAATAGACGTCTCGAGGAACGCGGCCGACGGCGAAGAGAAATCCGCTGCGGATGAGGTGTAAAATGCAAAAAACAGTGTGGAGTTCCCTAGGCCTAGCCCTGTTGTTCTCGGCCGTCCTCGGGTGTTTGAACGCCCCGATCCAGGCTCAGACTTCTCCTGAAGTCAATAAAAAACTGGATCCGATTTTTAGCCAAGCCAAAAACGCATTTTTCGGGACGGTCGGCAAGATCCTTGAAAATCATCCCCTGAAATCCCAGCTGAGCGCCATGGATCTGGCCAAGATCCTGAATGGCCAAAAAGAAATTCCCTATCTGTTCGAACGGCTGATGATTTTCGCCTACCAGAAAGATGAGCCCCAGTACTCGCAGTGGGTCAGGCGCGGAGACGGAGAATCGCTGGAAAAATTCCGCAAGGCCTTTGTCGAGCTCGCCGAGGAATACGCCGCCCGATTCGTGGGCTCCCTCTTCCGTAAAACGCGTCAATATGACTTTGAAATCTCCCTCCCGCATAACCGGGGAAAATCCAGGCTCGACCTTGTCCTCCAGACTATCGGATACGAGGCCAGGAACGATCGGCCCGAAATCCCCAAAGAGAAATGGTTCAGCAATACGATCAAGCCCGAGTACACGTCCCAGTGGGCCATCGACGCGCTCAACGCCCGTCCTTGCTGGTCCCAGACCAAAGGCGCGGGAGTCGTGATCGCGGTCATCGATTCGGGCATCGATCCGTATAATTCGCTGTTCAAGGACAAGACCGTCCTCGGTTTCAATTTTATGAAACGGACGACTTCTCCCTGGGCGGATGAGAATCCTCCCATGATCGATTGGGGCATGCACGGCACGGGTTGCTCCTCGGCCGTCCTGGCCATCGCTCCGGATTGCAAAATCATGCCCGTCCGGGTCCATGATGGGGATACGATGAACGATCCGGTTTATGATTATTGGATCTATGAGTTCATCGCGGCCGGAATTTACTACGCCGTCCATCACGGGGCCCAAGTCATCTCGTTAAGCGCGCCCTTGCCCGCGACCGAACTGCCCCTGCTGGACGCCGTCCGCTACGCTTATCATGAAAACGTCCCCCTCTGCACCTCGGCGGGGAACATCTCCCGCATCCAGTTCGGCCTGCGTCTGGAAGATCAGATTTTCAAGGCCATGAGAAAAGAGGTCATCCTCGCGGGCGGTGTCGCCCTGGAAGGCAATGCCGTCAGGGCCTGGCCGATCACGGTTCCCCATGATGAAATCGACATCGCGACCCCGTCGGCCGACGTCTATGTGATCGTTCCCGTTTATATGAAAGACATGCAGGATATGGCCGTGGCCGGGACGTCGCTGTCCGCTCCTCTCGCGGCCGGCGTCGTGGCGCTTCTCCGGAGCGCCGCGCCCCCCTCTCAGGATGTTCTTAAAAAGCCCGGCGAGTACTGCCGCCTGGTCGCGCTCAGCTTAACGAAAACGGCCCGGCTGGACATTCTCGGGCTGACTGAGCCCGACGACGTGGTCGGCAACGGGCTTGTCGACGCTTTCGGCTCGCTGCAGATGATCAAGAANNTTGCTCCAAGGAAAACGCTGAAAGAGACTCCGGAGTTCGTCAAGTCCGTCGCAGGAGGTGATCATGGACGGGAAGCTCAAGCGTAGAGATTTCATAAAAAAGAGCGTGGGGACGGGAGCCGCCGCGCTCATGGGGGGTGGACTTGCCTGGCCCCGGTCCGGGACCGGCCTTTCCCGGGAGGCCAATTCGAAATTTCCGGACGTCGCCGTCGTTCAGAGTGAGGATTATCTGGCGAGTACCCGGAAAGCCGTGGACCTCATCGGCGGGATCGGGCGGTTTATTCCGAAAAATGCCCGGGTGGCCATCCTGCCCAATACTCAAAGCGCTCACCCTGGAACATTCACCAAGCCGGACATCGTCAGGGCCGTCGTCCGGATGTGCAAAATGGCCGGGGCCCGTGAGGTCAATTGCCTGAGCTGGCTCCCCGAAAAGTTCTGGGCGGCGACAGGCCTCGCCGGCGTCCTCAAGGAAGAAGGCGCCGAACTCAAGATCGTCGACCTTAAGACCGAGGCCTTTTTCAAACCGGTCACCCTGCCCAAGGGTAAAATCCTTCGTGAAGCCATGATCATGAAGGAATTGTTCAATAATGATTGTCTGATCAACCTGCCCATCACCAAGGATCACGCCGGAAACAAATTCACCGGGGCCATGAAGAACTTGATGGCCCTGAACTTCGCTCAAGTCAACCGGACGTTCCACAGCGGAGACTTCAAGACCGAGCCCGACGATATCGATCGGCTCGACCAGTGCATCGCCGACCTCAACCTGGCGGTCAAGCCCGCCCTCTGCATCGTCGACGCCACGGAATTTATCACCACAAACGGTCCTTTCGGGCCCGGCGAGCTGTCCAAGCCGCGAAAGATCGTCGCCGGAGTGGACCGAATCGCCGTCGACAGTTACTGCGCCTCCCTGCGGGGTCTCCAAGGCGAAGAAATCCTCATGATCAAAAAAGGCCATGAACACGGCCTGGGCGAAATCGACCTGAAAAAAGTCAGTATCCGGGAAGTCGCCGTCTAAATAACATGGAGATGGAGACGAGGAGCGGAATTCTCAGAATCGGCCGCCCGATCATCGTTTCCCTCGCTTTCAGCCTGTTTTTGATGGGGCAATCCTCGCCCGGCGTTTCCGGCCTTCTTTCCTATCTCCTATCCGGACAAGAAGCGGGAGAATGGAAAACGGACGGCCCTCCCCAAGAATTCAAAGGGGAAGACCTTTATCTTTACATCGACGGCGGGGCGGAGATTTACCGGGAGTATGGGTTCGCGGAAGTCCTTGTTCAGGAATACAAAGACCGTGAAGGGACGAGGCTCTCGCTCGAGATCTTCCGGATGACGAGTCCTGAGAGCGCATACGGCATGTATACTTTTAAGAGGAGCCCGCGGGGCGCGCCGGTCTCGATCGGCGCGGAGGGCCAACTTGACGGCTATTACCTGAATTTTTGGCAAGGCGATTTTCTGGCCACCATCACCGGACAGGACGAGAGCCCGGCGACCCGCCGGGGATTGCTCGAGATCGCCCGGGCCGTAGCGGGAAAAATCAGAGGCCCCTCGGCCGCGGCTCTTTTCGTAAGCGAACTTCCCCAATCAGGGCTCATCAAGACCAGCGTTCGCTATTTCAAGGGGTATCTCGGTTTCATGAACAATTATCCGTTCCTGGGCCATGAGGCATTCGGGTTCCAGGAGGGCGTCAGGGGGGATTATTCCTCGGGCGCGGCGCTTTTCATTCTCAGATACCCGAACGAAGAATCGTTGCAGCAGGGCTTCCCGGCGGTTGAAAATGCGCTCAAGAACGATCCAAAATCCAGAGGGTTCAAGTCCGGCAAAGGCCTTTCATTCCAGGTGAACGATAACCGGGGAAAGCTCCTGAGCCTCCTTGCCGTCCGGAACTTGCTCCTTCTTTGTATCGAAGACGCCCCCGGGAAAGAGGCTTCCAGATTATTTGAGAAATTCGTTAAGAATCAATAACCCCGGAGTCGCGGAGCCTCGCGACCCTACTTCAAATCCGCGAATCCGGATTCCGGCCAGATAGTCCCCTAATAGAGCCAGCTGGCGACGTCTACACCCGGAGGGGCTGTTTTGGCGATGTGGGCGGCCATCTCGGGGGCGAAACGCTGGTTGATGGTCAACATCGAAACCGGAAGCGAAAGCTCCTTCCCGCCGCACCAACAGTGGGGCTGACGGTCGCCGTACTCCACGGTCCCGTCGTAATAGGGATTTTTCGTGCTTTTTAGAAAGGCCTCCATGAGGTAGACAGCGTTGTTTAGGTACCAGTTGTCCATATCGCCCGTGTAAATGTGGATCTTGCCCTTTAGTTTTGGCCCGAGCGTCTTCCAGTCCCGCTCCAGGATGTGTCGGAGGTCATAGTTTTCACGCCAATAGGCTGAGACGGCGTGATCGATGACCCCGGTCAGTTTATCCCAGATCGGCTTCGGGTAGCCGTCGTCGCCGACAGGGCCGAAGACAGCCTGCCAGATGTCATACTGATAGCCCGAGCGGGCGTTGGTTCCCAAGACGAGCTCCAGATGATTAGTTTCCTCGTTTGTCGAGAGGACTTCACCGATTTCGTTGCGGAAGGCCGGCCGCGGCGTGCGCTTCCATCGCCCGTCCGAAAAATAGGCATTTTTATGGTCGTAAATGTCGACGAGCGAGTAAGCCCGGAAATCGATCGGATCGGGACAGAACGACCACGTCCCGTTATATTCGTCAGGATAAAAAATCTGGACAGCCAGGGCTTCCCAGCCTCCCGTGGACCCGCCGTAGAGCGTCCGGGCCCAACCTTGGCCGATGCCCCGGTACTGTCGTTCGATGTAGGGAATGAGCTCATAGGTGATCGCATCCCCGTAGGGCCCGAGATTGGCCGAATTCACGGCATAGGAATCGTCGAAATAGGGATTAGCGTGCTGGAGGGTTACGAGGATCATCCTTGGGAAGCCGGGGCCCGTCCAGTCCTTATAGAACTGGTAGCTGTATTTTTCATAATTCCTGAAGTATTCACCCCATACCCCGGGCCTCTTGGCGTTTTCTGATGTTTCGTCGGGAGCGGGCGGTTTATCCCGGAATCCGACGAGAGTATCGAATGTGCGGGAAAAGTGCCCCTGGTAAACCATCAACGGGTAACGGGCGTCCGAATGCTCCTCGAACCCCGCTGGAAGGAGAATGCTGGCCCCTAGGAACATGGGGCGACCCCAAAACTCGGTCAGCCGCCGGCTTTGGATTCGGATATGTTTGATGAACTTCGTATCCTGCTCTTCGGGAAAGGGGGGGATGACCTTGTCGAGTGTCAAGTGGATCATCCCATCCTTAGAGGGGTCGATCCGGAATTTCCGCGGGGTGCTGAGGAGGTTTCCGGGCGCGATATTCCACATCTGGCCTTCGCCGCGATCCATAGGCAGCTTGAGGGTACGGCCATCCACCAGATGGAATGTCTCGTACTTATGGAGAAGGGCCTGGATGACATACTCACCGGGCGGAATTTTGGCGATGCTATCCACGGGAAAGCCAAAAATACTGGCATCGAAAACCGCTTCTTCGCCTGGTTTGAAACCTAAAACGTCTTGGCCAAAAACGGGCTGAGCGTCTTCGTTCCGTGAACTGACCCTGAA
>PMCY01000308.1:11353-13298 GCA_003154255.1 Candidatus Aminicenantota bacterium
GTGAATCAGCAAGAACGCCGGGGACCTTGTCTCCCGTTCGGCTAACGTTTCTCTTTTAGGGTCAGGGCCGCTTGAACGGTTTTTTCCGCATCGATAAGGCCGTGGCCGCATTCCGGCGAGAATCCATGAAATCCGACCCGTTCCGGATTGGCGTTCCCCGTGACGAGATCCATCAGAAGCTGAGCATATTGACCGGGAGGCTCATTCCCGCGCCTGGGATGGACGGAGACAACGAGGGCAAAAAGGGAAGAGACTACCGGGATCGCGGCCGAGATGCTCGGGATGTATCGGTCTTTCTCTCCCACATAGGTCGGGAAGGCGCCGAAGATATCGTTAGGGGCGGCCACCGTGTTCTCTTTTTGAGCGGCACAAACATCCCAGTACCCATAGGTGCCGTCGGGCTTTTTCTGAGCGGCCGTCACGGCCACGACTGTCATATATTGGGCCGGGAAGTTGCGGGTGTTGCCCTGTTTGAACCAGCGGCTGTAGAGGGCCCCCGAGATGAGAACGCGGTTATGATCAAAGGCGTACTGACAAGCTTCCCTGAGGTAATCGGAATCGAGCGTGGCCCCGGAGGCGCTGATGCTGATGATATCATTGCCGTCATGGTCGGCACGGTAAATCCCGGCCGCGAGAAAACATTCCAGGAGGAGGAGATAGGGAGGGTCGTTCTGCGTATCGCCGTCGAGGACCTTGTAAACCGTCAGCTGGGCATCAGGCGCGAAACATGCGGCCACCGAGGAGATGAGCGTTCCGTGCCAGCCCCAATCCACGGTCGGGGCATTGGCGGACCAAGGCGGGCCATCGCGGCCGACCAAGGAAAAATTCTTCCCCCAGGCCGTGTTCTTGAAGACTGAATGGCTTTCGTCGATTCCCGAATCCAGGATGGCGATCTTGGCCCCTTTTCCTCGAGTGAGGAGGTGTGCCTCTCTGAAACGGGCTCCCTCCAGCGCTCCCTGATGTTCAAACTCAGGGCTTACGGGATTTTTGAAAAACTCCCTTAGCGGAGGAGGGTCGAGCTTGGCGTTATAACCCACCGACCGCACAACAAGATCCACGGCATCGAAGTCTTTGTAAGCTGGATTGGTCTTGCGAACGAGGTCGGTCGCAAAATCCGTCGTGAAAAACGTCTGGACGAACATGTGGCCGGCGAATCGGGCGAGGTTGAGATACATATCGGAGAAACGTTGCCTGGAATTGTTATCTTCTTTCTGCAGCAGACTTGAAAAAATCGGTTCGTCCTTCTGGTAAAATATATTGATCAAGATCCCGTATAGCCTGCCGTAACGAGTTTCCACTTCCTGGATTTTTTGAAGTTCTGTCGCGGTCAGACGGGTGCGGTCGGGATGGGCGGATATCTCGCTACGAATTGTCTGGTAGAATAAAGTTTTTCCCTGCTGAAAAACCGAATCTCGCCAAGCCTGACCTGAGGTGAAGGCGCCTTTTCCCCTGCAGGTGATGAAAAGAAATGCGCTCAAGAAACCAAGAAAAATAGTTATCCCGGTGATATACAACCTTCGATGCGTCATATCCGCCTCCTTTTCCCGTAATCCGGTCTCCTGATCTTTACTTAAATATAGACGGAATATGATTCATGATTGTACCATCGATAACCTGCCCTCCTTAAACAAGGAGGGACTCGTCAGCGCAATAAGAAGGTAGTTTTTTTGACTGCCCGAAGCGCTCTCGGCTCTATCTAAGTGGTATTTACCTCCCTACTCCCTTTTAGAAAATAAGCCGCGTTTAAAGAGGGCCCGATGCGTTACCAAATTAGGATTTCAACACCATTAATTCCCCCTACCCCCCTTGAGAATCAACGGGGGATTTGACAACGCATTAGGTTGATTTAAAAATTGCCCAAAACACTCCCGACTTTTCTTATAAATATTACCCTCCCTTCCCTCCCTAGAATAGGGAGGGATTTGTCAGTGTTTTGGGAGAGGTG
>PMCY01000308.1:13313-24985 GCA_003154255.1 Candidatus Aminicenantota bacterium
CCATGCCCTCCCGTTAGTTATAATCGGCCACATTATACTAATAATATGCATGTTGTTCATTTCATTTCTCCTCATAGGCCCGCATGGAGGCAACCTTTTGTCTTTCCCTCCAGTATGTCATTAAAGGAACGATGATTTAGAAAGAGTATATGATGAAAAGCCGAATGACTTGGTTCGGGATGATGATCTTCAGCGCTATCCAATTACTCTCTCAACAGAAGACGCCGCTCGTCATCACGGGCGCGACTCTTATTGACGGCAAAGGCGGTCCGCCGTTACCGCAAACGGTCGTCGTCGTTGAAGGCCAACGCATTATGGCCGTTGACCGACAGGGCAAGGTTAAAATCCCGGCTGGCGCCAAGATCGTCGATGCGACCGGAAAATACCTTCTTCCGGGGCTCATTGATACCCACGTCCATCTCGAAGATATCGGTCTCTCCGATGTCGGAGAGCTGCCTGCCGCCTGGGATTCAACGGATAAGATCAAGCAATTGATCCTGATCAATGCCCGGCTCGATCTCATCGGAGGAATAACAACGATCAGAGACCTGGGCTCCACTGAGCTCGTCCTCCAGGTACGCGATGAAATCGACGCCGGTAAATATCCAGGCCCGCGCATCATGGCCGCGGGAATGCAGCTCGTGAAAAAAACCGCCGGCGCGACAAAGATGAAGATGTTTCTGGATTATGATGGCCCCGACGACGCCCGGGCGAAGGTCAGGAAGCTTTTTGCCGAGCGAGTCGATCTCATTAAAATCCGCTTGACCCATCAACGCGCCATCCCCTCGATCGAGGAGGTCCGGGCCATCGTTGACGAAGCCCATAAGCTCGGCCTGCGCGCCACTGTTCATACCGATGTCCCCGCGGACGATCTCGTCCGGCTTTCGATCGACGCCGGAGCTGATGGCATTGAACATAACGCGCCCCTTCGCGCAAAAGATGAGGCTTGGCTTGGCGAAATGGCCCGGAAAGGAATGACCTTGATGGCCGGAAGCGGCGAATTCTACATCCAGCGATTCAGGGATGCGAGCTTCGGCGGCTCGATCGGTCCGGCGGCCATCCGTCTTTTTCCCGATGAAGTCTTGTCGGCCCTCCGCAAGGGCGCCGATACGCTCCGGGATCAGACCGCCCAGATGGAAGCGTCGGGATGGGATGCCGAACAAGTGCGGACGCGTTTCGTCCGCGAAACGGATCGGGCCCGCAAAGCAGGCGTACTCCTGATATTCGGTACTGACGCGGGCGCTTATCTGGCGATACACGGAGAGGAATATAAAGCGCTCTACGGCGAAACGAAGATGGGCTCAAACGCCATGGAAGCGATTCTCATGGCGACCCGAGACGCAGCCAAAGCGCTTGGGAAGGAAAAGGATCTAGGGACGATCGAAGCGGGCAAGCTCGCTGATCTCATCATCGTTGAAGCCAATCCGCTGGACGATGTCAGAAGCCTCCATAAGCTTTACCGGGTCATCAAAGGAGGCGTTGTCTATGATCCCGCGGAGCTCCTTCGGTCCTATCGTTAATCGCCGACTCGAACAGCCGTCGCGCATCCTTCATAGCGGCGAAGACTCCTTCTTTCCCTCCCGTCCCGGGATCATTTCAAGACGTGGGCGTCTCCGCTGCGGCGGGTGACCTGCATTTTATCCAGATATTCCAGAACCGCGCAAGCGTATTTGCGCGACACTTTGAGGACGTCCTTGGCCTCGGAGATCGTGATCGCCCGGCGCAGCTTCAGGAACTGAAGGACCGAGGTCTTGGCCCTCTCGCAGGCTTCGCGGTGGAGGGTGACCTTGGGATCGAGCCGGACGAGAACGCCCTGTTGAACGAGCGTCCCCATGATCTTGCGGAACTGGTTCAAGGGCAGGCGCAGCTCCTTGCAGACGTCGTCCTCGAGTGGGGCTTCGTATCCCGCCTTCTTGAAGATCGCCTCAACCCGGCGGGCTAGGTCCTGGTCCTTGTCGGCCAGCTTGGCCTGGTGGCCGGGGAGGGCGACACCGCCTTCGAAGCGGATGATGGCTTGGGCAGAGGCGAGGGCGTCGAGGGTGGATTTAAGGACGGGATCCCCCGTTTCGCGGGCGAGAGTCGAAGCCAGATCAGCCGAGGGCATGAACGGGCGATGAGGATTGGCGGCCAGATATTTTTTGAGGGCGGCGAGCGCTTTTTCCTTGAGGGCAGCGAAGGCGGGCGCGGGAAGGAAGCGCTCGTCCTTGTCGCCGAGAATGCGGACGATGCGGTCGGAGGAGAGGAGGGCGGCGAGCGCGGCCTTGATGATCTCGATGCGGCGGCCCAGCGTCAAGGCCAATTCCTCGGCATCGCGGGCGCGGCCGGAGCCTTTTGCGAGAACCGCCTCCACGGCGTCCTCGAGCGGCCCCTCGAATTTGCGGATGCCGGACAGGGCGGCTTCGTCGAAGCGTTTGTGGCGGGCAGGGGAGACGTCCAGGACCTCGCCCCCGCCGATCGTGTTGAGGGGCGAGAAGGTGCGGATGATGAAGCGGTCGCCGTAGAGGGCCGTGGTGGGCGATTCCAGAACGAACTGGGCCAGCATGGTCTCGCCGGGCAGGAGCTTCTCCCGCTCCAGGAGAACGATCCGGGCGATGACCTCGTCCGTGCCGACGTGGAAGCGGACGCGGTCGCGCGTCTTGAGCTCGCGGGGGGCGTTTTGGAGGAGCCGCAGGCGGGCGTCGACGCGCTGGGTGGGCAGGAGGAAGCCCGGCCGGGCGGCGCACTGGCCGCGGCGGAGCTCGGCCTTGTCCACGTCGTGGATGTTGATGGCCGTGCGGCGGCCCAGGCCGGAGGCGTCCTGCTTGGATTTGTGGACCTGGATGCCGCGCGCCCGGGTCTCGATTCGCTCGGGCAGGATCTCCAGGCGGTCGCCCGTCTTGACCTCGCCCGAGAGGACGGTGCCGGCGATGACCGTGCCGAAGCCGTGCTTGATGAAGACGCGGTCGATGGGCATGCGGAAAAAGCCGCAGTCGTCGCGGCGGGCGGTGCGGAGGCCGGCGGCCTGGAGGGCCGAGACGAGGGCGGGCAGACCGGCGCCGGTGTGGGCCGATACGGGCAGGATGGGCGCCGATTCGAGGAAGGTGCCGGCGACGAAGTCGCGGACTTCGGGGATGAGGACGGCGAGGCGGGCTTCGTCCACGAGGTCGGACTTGGTCAGGGCAATAATTCCCTCGCCGACGGAGAGCAGGCGCAGGATGTCGAAGTGCTCGCGGGTCTGGACTGAGATGCCCTCGTCGGCGGCGATGACGAAGACGACGGCATCGAGGTTGGCCGCCCCGGCCACCATGGTCTTGACGAACTTCTCGTGGCCGGGGACGTCGATGAAGACGATCTGCTTCTCGTAGGCCGGGTCGTCGAGGAAGACGAAGCCGAGCTCGATCGTCATNNGACGAGCGCGGATTTGCCGTGGTCGATGTGCCCGGCCGTGCCGACGATGAGGTGCGGTTTTTCAGGCATGGTTGTCAAAAGGGGTCAGGTCTCAACATTCAACATAAAGGGTATAACGAGCAGAATTATAACACTTTTGGGGGAGTTGGGGGGATGAAAATCGACTTGACAACAATGTCCTCTGAACACATATTATCATACAGAGTATGCTATGGTAAGAAAATCAATCGTCATGGACAAGCATTTGCTTTATGCAGTGGATCGCTTCGCCAGGAAAGAGCAGCGGGATTTTTCGAATGCGGTCCGCTACGCCACCCGTATCGGCCTGATCGCCCTCGATAATCCCGAGCTGACGGTTGGGGAAATCAAGGATATTCTGGAAGCGCAGGTCGATTTGGAATCCAAGAATGTCTCGGAATTGAATCCCGACGAGCTATGATCCTCCGCGAAACGTCCAAGTTCTCGAAGCTCCGGAAGAAGATCAAGAGTCCGGCAGAGCGAGAGTCTCTGAAAGCCGCGGTAATCGCGATTCAGGATAACCCGCTCATAGGGAAAAAATGGAAGGGCGAGTTCGAGCACCTGCGGTCTTATCCCTACCAAGCGGGCGGCCAGGCGCGCCGGATTATTTATCTTTTCGAGCCGGACCAGGACGCGATAACCCTTTTCTCGTTTGGGCCGCGGCAGAGTATTTATAAATAGGCGGGCGCAGATATAGGTACGGGTGCGGATATTCAGGCTCGGCTTTCGGAAAGAACTAAATCCGCGGTTTTCCCGCCCGTTACGGCCGAATAGAGCTGAGATAATTTCCGAACGCTGGGAATCGAGCGGCCTTGCTCGTAGCGGGCGTAGGAATTGAGGGATTTTGCGCCGAGCCGGGCGGCCGCCTCAGCCAACGTCAATCCGGATTTCATTCGCGCCCGTTTGAGAAAAAACGCGGTCAATATTGCGTCGTCCGAGGCGCCTATCTCGAATTCTCCGTTTTTGCCGCCAAACACTTTGATTTTGAATCCCTTACGGTTCACCAAGCATTCGATCGCATCCGCGATCATTAAGAAAGCGTCTTTCTTGGTATAGCCTTGCGTCACAACGTCAAGGATGGGGACTTCGATAGCCCAATATTTTCCTGATTCGAAAACACGCCCATTGAATCTCATGCCTATTTTTCCTGTGCTTTCTTCAAAATCACTTTGGCAGTGCGTTCATTGACTTCATCATGCCGGGGGACGGCGATTTCATATTTGCCGGAAGCCCAGATGTCGTGACGACCGCCATGCCGAACGATACGCCAACCAAGTGTCCGGAGCTCTCGCTCAAGATCTTTACGTTTCATAATATTTGCGCATATTCGTAAAATTGTCAATCACGTTGCCGACGCGGTCTCTTTCTTCGACGCTTCGCTCATAGATAAGGACGCCCGCTCAAGCAAAAATTTTCATGAAGTCGCAACGATGGTATCTCGAATAAAAATCTTCGATCTGGGATTAGACAACGGGTAATGTGATTCAGGCGCTATAAGTTGATTTTTGCCCTTCAAACCGCGACAATGGACGGCAGCATCGCAGAAAAGTGAGGAGAATCGGATGGCGATCATGAAAATCAGCACTGTCTTCATATTCGCCGCGGCGGTCTTGGGGCTGGCACCCTTGTTCGGCCAGACGATCGGCGCCGCCGACGGCACAGATCCAGCGGTTTATAGCCCAGGGCAATCTGCTGGGCTTCGAATATCCGGCGACGTGGACGGGCGGATGGCAGGTCATCCAGGAGACGCCGTTTCTATTTGTCGGGCCGGGCGGCGACCAGGCGTCGTGGGATAAAGTGCTGAACACGCAGACCAGCCCGGCGGGCGCGCTGTTCGCCTTGGTCACCCTTGACGCCCAGATGCGCCAGATGGGCTTTGTGCAGGGGGCGCGCTATCTCGTTCAACTACTCATGCCGGGTGCCGCGGGATCTTTTCGGGAAGTGCAGGTGACGCCCATCGGCCAAGCCGGGGCGATCATCACGTTGCGCGGCAAATTCCCGGGAGAGAGCGAGGAGCGGTTCTATTGGATCGGCATTACGGCATTCGGCAGTGATCAGATTTTTGCCGGGCGGCTGGGCGGGCGGATCGATCAGGCCATGGATTTATTGTCCGGTTTCCACCACATATTCTCGACGCTGCAACTCCATCCGCCGCAGCCGGCGGGCGGCGGCGGTTCGGCCTTGGGCTCCTGGGAAGTCGCCTGGAGCAAAGTCTCGACGGCCGCCGTCGCCAATATTTGGAAGTGAAGATTGGGGTCGCGTCTACATTCTGCTAATTTTGAGACAAACGATACTGTTAAGTATCAAAAGTACAAGATTGTATGGCGATCCCGGTTTAGATCCCGGTTTAAATCAAACTGATGCGGCCGGGAGATTTTTCAGTGACCCGGCCAATGACTGCGGCGGCGGCTACGCCGCGCTCACGGAGCCGGTTTAATACCGTCTCGACACGCGCGGCCTCGACACACATCAGCAGGCCGCCCGAAGTCTGCGGATCGTAGAGGATCGTTTCCAGATCCTCGGGGACGCCGGGAGAGCGCTCGACGAACCGGCTGGAGAACTCGCGGTTGCGCTCGATGGCCCCGCTGATGACGCCTTGACCGACCAATTCGCGGACGCCGTCGAAGAGGGGCACGGCTGAGGCGCGGATTTCGATCGACACTCCGCTTTGAACGGCCAGTTCGCCCAGGTGGCCCATCAATCCGAATCCCGTGACGTCGGTGGCGCACTGGACGCAGGCTTCGATCATGACTTCCGCGGCGACGCGGTTGAGCTCGGCCATGGACCGCCCGATCGCCTCGATCCACTCCGGGCGGGCTTTGCCGATCTGGGCGGCGAAGCTCACGACGCCCGTGCCGATGGGCTTGGTCAGGATGAGGGCGTCGCCGGGGCGGGCCTTGTCGTTGGTGATGATGCGGGCGGGATGGACCAGGCCGGTCACGGCGAAGCCGAACTTGATCTCTTTGTCCTTGATGCTGTGGCCGCCGAGAAGCGCCACCCCCGCTTCGTGAAGGGCGTCGACGCCGCCCTGCATCATTTTATTGAGAACGCGGTGGGAGAGGCGCTCGATGGGGAAAGCCACGATGGACAGCGCAGTGATGGGGTGTCCGCCCATGGCATAGACATCGCTTACGGAGTTGGCGGCGGCGATACGGCCGAAGAGATAGGCGTCGTCGACTACCGGCGTGAAAACGTCTACCGTTTGAACAAGGGCGTGTTCGTCGTCGAGCTTGTAAACGCCGGAGTCGTCGCAGGTGTCGGCCGAGACGAGGACATTGGGGTCGGCGGAGCGGGGCAAACCGGCCAGGGCTTTCTTGAGATCCTCCTGCCCGATTTTGGAGGCGCAGCCGGCGTTCTCGACGAATTGGGTCAGCGGGATGTCCTCGGCGGCGTCGGCTTCGCGTTCGCCGGCGCAGACGCAGACNNGCCAGCGGGATGCCGATGGCGATCAAGCCGATTCCGGATACGGCGCCCGCGTAGAAGCCGAAATAACGCCCGGTCAGCAGCACCGCCAACCCGTGGCCGAGACCGTTGAGGACCATGATGACGGCGTAGATTTGACTTAGCCGAAGGGCAAGCCGGCGGTCATCGAGAATATAGAAGAAGACGATGAGGGGAATCGCCAAAAGAAAAGCATTGCCGAGTATAAACCCTTCACGCCCCAGGATCCGCATGACCCGGAATTCGCCCCAGATTTCCTCGAGAACATGGAGGATGTGGAAAAAATAAAGCCCCAGGAAAAGACCGTATATGCGCCGCCGCAGGGAATTCTCCATCTGGCCGTTGCTTCCTATTCCGCTCGGAATAATTTGGAGATGGCCGCGGCGACTTCCTGGTCTTCCGCGGGTTGGATCGTGCGCAAATCGAAGAGCAAGGCGTCCTTATGGATGCGGGTGAAGACGGCGGGGGATTGGCGGCGGAGCCTGCGGGCCAATTCTTCAAGGGGGATCGCATCGGTCTCGATCGAATGAGCATCGGTTTTTATCGCGAGCGCGCCGCACTTGAGCGCTCCAACCTTGAGCGCAAATACCTTGGATGGAATCGTTTCCACGGGCACCGATCCGCTGCCGATCTGGGCCTCGCCGTCTTCGACGGACAGGGATACGCCTGCCGGGAGAGTTGGCTTCAACTGCTCGACGATCGCCCGCCCGCGCGCCTCCAATTCATCCATTCTCCGCGCCAGCATCCGATAGATGGGATGCCGCACCTCGAGCTTGTCGGGCGCCAGGAAAAGCCTCAGCGTCGCTTCCATCGCCGCCAGCGTCAACTTGCCGCATCGGAGGGCGCGGGCCAACGGGTTTTTCTTGATGCGGGTGATGACGTCGCTCTTGCCGACGATGATTCCCGACTGCGGCCCGCCGATCAACTTGTCGCCGCTGAAGCAAGCGCAATCGACGCCCGCCGCGACGCTGGCGCGGACGAGCGGCTCGGTTTCCAGGCCATAGCGCTTCAGATCGACGAGCGCGCCGCTGCCGATGTCGTCGATGACGGGAATGCCGCGCTCGCGCCCCAGCGCCGCCAGCTCCTCGAGCGACGGCTCGGCGTGGAAGCCGAGGATGCGGTAGTTGCTGTGATGAACGCGCAGAATCGCCCCGGTGTTCGGGCCGATGGCCTCGGCATAATCGCTCAGGTGGGTCTTGTTGGTCGTCCCGACTTCGCGCAGGATGGCGCCGCTCATGGCCATGACGTCGGGCATGCGGAATGAGCCGCCGATTTCGACGAGCTGTCCGCGCGAAAGAATGACTTCCTTGCCCCGGGCGATCGTGTTGAGGACGAGCACGGTCGCCGCGGCGTTGTTGTTGCAGATCGTGGCCGCTTCCGCGCCCGTCAACTCGCGCAGGAGCGAGGCGACGTGCGCATCGCGCTGGCCGCGCAGGCCGGTGTCGATGTCCAGGGCCAGGGTCGAATAGCCGCCGACGACTTCGTCCAGGGCTTGGCGGGCATCATCCGAAAGGAGCGCGCGCCCCAAGCCCGAATGCATGAGAATCCCCGTGGCGTTGATGGCTCGGCGAAGAGTGCGGGCGGATTTGGCTTCGAGCCGCGCCGCGGCTAAGCCAAGAATCGATTCAGGGGCGATGAACGAATCGGCCGCTTGAACCGCGGATTCCGGCTGCGCTTCATTCGAGACGGCCAGGATTCGCTCACGCGTCTCGTCCAGCGCGGCGCGGACTGCGGCCAGCGTTTGTTCCCGCCCGAACTTCTCGATCAGCTTCCGGGCTTCGTCCTGTCCCAGCAAAGCGTCGACGGAGGGCAGCTTGCGCAAGATGTTTTCTGTCATGGAGATCAACTCTTCCAGATTAGGAGACACCGGCCCCAATGTCAAGAATCGTCGGCGCCTTTTCATGCGAATTGGCGGGCGTAAGACCCGTTCGATATTCCCGCTTCGATCCGGCGGCCGTTTTATCGATCAGGAATACTGGATTATAATGTCTCCATCTGATAACGAGGGTGCGCATGAAACAAACGATTCGGATTGCCATTGTTGTTGCCATAATCGCGGCCGGGATTTGGATTCCCCTGTCCGCCCAGGAATTCGAAAAAATCAGCGATTTCTCGAAGATCCCGGCCATGGCCCGGGAATTGCAGGCCAGGCATCCCGGCACGCAGGTCCTGATCGCGTTTGACGTCGATCACACGATCCTGCGCATGCCGCCGGAACGGGATCTCGGCGGGGAGGCTTGGTACGACTGGCAAAGCGACGAGGTCAAGGCCGGCGCTTTGGACAAGATGGCCGGGAACACCGACGAATTGCTGGCCCTTCAGGGGGTGCTGTATTATCTCGCCCCCATGACGGCCACGGACCCGGCTCTGAAGGACATCCTGGCGGAGCTGGAGAGAGCGAAATTTCCGATGATCGTCCTGACTTCGCGCGGATCGGAATTCCGTTTCGCCACCGAACGGGACATCCTCAGCGCGGGGTTTCCCTTCGATCGGACCGGAATCGCGCTGGCGCCGGCCCGCTTCTGGACGTATGTGCCCTACGACATCAATGCTATCGAAGCGTCGGGCTATTTAACAAAGAAAGACGTGGAAACGTTCGGGCTCAAGGACGCCATGCCGGTCAGCTATCGCCATGGCCTATTGCTGACGGCCGGGCAACATAAAGGGATCATCCTGCGCAGCCTTCTGCATCGCTCCACGGCGAAAATCGGGGCTATTATTTATATCGACAATAAAGAGTATCAGCTCAAACGGGTCGTGGACGCGTTTGCCGGACAGGGGATCGAAGTCAGAACGGCGCAATATGTGGGCATGGCGGACGAGGATGCGCAGTTCTATAAATCGGAGCGCCGCCTGGACAAGGCCTGGTTTCAGTGGGACGCCCTGATGCGGTTTGTCCGGACGGCATTCCGCCGCTTCGCCTTCGCCCGCGGCTATTAGAGGGAAAGAAAAGCCAGCGCCTCCATGTGGGGCGTGTGGGGAAAGAAATCGGCGCAGAAGATTTTTTTCAGATGATAACCCGCCGCCGCAAAAGAAGCGAGATCGCGGCCCAAGGACATCGGGTTGCAGGACATGTAGGCGACCTGGGGGACGCGCAGAGTCAGCACGCGGGTCATGCCCTCCGCTCGAACGCCTTCGCGGGGCGGATCGAGGATGAGCAGGTCGAAATCCTTATGTGCGTTCTCGTCCAGAACTTTCTCGACGAACCCTTGGATGAAACGGGCGTTGCGGATGCCGTTGAGGGCCGCGTTTTCCTCGGCGTTCTGGATGTTGCGCGGCTCGGAATCGATGCCCACGACCTCGTCCACGACGCGGGAGACGAATAATTCGATCGGGCCGGGGCCGCAGAAAAGCCCCAGCGCCCGGCGGGCGGCGACCGCCCGGGCTCTTTCGGCGATTCGCTCATAGAAGAGAAGCGCCGCGTGCGGGTTGGGCTGGAAGAACGATTCGGGATAGATGCGGAACCGCAGGCCGCCCAACTCCTCTTCGATGAACGGGTCGCCGGCGGCCAGGAGGGACTTCTCGAAATCGATCAGGTCGGCGACGCGGTCGTTCTCGACCGTCCAGACGCTGCGCACGTTCGGGACGGCTTGGCCCAGGCGATCGGACCAGGCGCGCGCGTCGATTTCACTGCCGCTCTTGGTGATCATGACGGCCATGAGATCGCCCGTCGTCTTCCCTTGGCGCAGGAGAAGATTGCGGTAAAACCCTTTTTGCGAAAGGGGATCATAGGGAGGGAGCCCGGTTCCGTTGACGAACTCGAGCGTCGGCCCGAACAGCTGCTCGGCGGCACTCCCGAAAATAAGGCATTTTTGGAGCGGGACCGTCCTCTTGAAAGTTCCGCGCCCCGGGAGGGAGCGGGCCCGAAGCCCGAGCCTGAGCGCGCCGGCTTCGCCGCCGAAGGCAAATTCCATTTTATTGCGGTAGCCGAAGAGATCGGGGGAAAGCAGGATCGGATCGAGGACTTCATCCCCGAACGGGAGTCCGCCGGCCTCGTGGATCGACTCTTCGAAGTGCTCCTGTTTGAGGGCCAGCTGGCGCGCATAACTCAGATTCTGAAATGCGCACCCGCCGCACGAGCCGAAATGGGGGCAAGGCGCATCGATGCGGTCGGGGGATTTCTTTTCGTAACTCAGTATCCGGCCTGCGCGCGGCTTCCGCCGGACGAGCCGGGCCTTGACCCTGTCTCCCACGACGCCCCCCGGCACGAGGACGCGCAGTCCCTCCGCTTCGCCATAGGCCCAGCCATTGGCGAAATCGATGCCCGTGACGTCCATCGTCCATTCGGGCGCATGTAGCTCCTTGAGCATGCGTTTGACCCGTTTGACGGGGAAGCCGACGACGTTGTCGTAATCCCCCTCGATCTTCTCGATGAAGACGTCGCCGATTTCCTGGATGGCGTAGCTGCCGGCCTTGTCCAGGTAGGCGTGGTGGTCAAGATAAGCGGCGATCGTGGCCTCGTCGAGCGTCCTGAAAGCGACGTAGGTGATTTCGTAGCTGACGACCAGCCGGTCCTCATTTAGATGGATGAGGGCGACGCCGGTGATGACCCGGTGTTTCCGGCCGGACAGGCGGCCGAGCATGGCTTCGGCCGCGGCCCGGTCGGCCGGTTTGCCGAAGATCTCGGGCCCCAGGCAGACGATGGTATCAGCGCCGATGACGAGGGCATCCGGATTTTTTTCGGCCACGCCGCGGGCTTTGGACTCGGCCGCGGCCATGGCCAAACGGATGGGATCGGTTTCGGCGAGTCCCGACTCGTCCACCCCGCTGGGAATGACCCGGAACGCGGCGAAGAGACGGGACAAAAGCTCCCGGCGGCGCGGCGA
>PMCY01000308.1:25072-25283 GCA_003154255.1 Candidatus Aminicenantota bacterium
ATTTGACCGGCGTCTTGTCCACGGCTGTGATCACATCGTTGACGTATGTGCGGCCATAGCGGTCGCGGCTCATTCCGCGCAGACCGGCCTCGTAAGCGGCCGAGTTCGTCTCCACGACCATGATGACCACGCCCTGGACGTCCGCCCGGCGGGCGTATTGCTCGGGCAGGAAGGTGACTCCCAATCCGGGGTGCTGGACTTTGCCGAAGCG
>PMCY01000349.1 GCA_003154255.1 Candidatus Aminicenantota bacterium
TCAAAGCCGGCCAGATCGATCCCAAAAAGATGGCCGAAATGATGAAACAGATGCCCAAGCCGCCCTCCGAGGAAGGCTCCGACCCCAAGGAAAAGGCCCTAATCGCTTTCAGCGACAAGGAACTCGGCGGCAAGGGCTTCGTCGAGTGGAAGCCTTACAAGCACCCCACTCTCGGCGATGTCGAGATCGGCGGGGCCGTGCCCTATGCGGACAATACGCCGCCCCCGGCCATGATCGAGGGACTGCTCAAGGGCCAAGTGCCCTGGGTTTTTGAAGTGGCCAAGAAAATGCCCCGCATCCGCATCGCCTCGGCCGAGTCCAAGGCCCTCGGCGCCGGCGTCTACGAGATCAAAGTCCGGGTCGAGAACACCGGCGTCCTCCCGTACCCCACGGCGATGGCCCGCCGCAACGAGCGCATCCTGCCCGTCATCGTCATCCTGGACGACCCCGGCATCAAGATCCTGGACGGCAAGAAGCGCACTCTCATCCCGGCCATCCCGGGCCTCTCCACCCAGACCGCGACCTGGATCGTCCAGTCGGACAAGCCCGTCAAGATCGAGGTGAAAGCCGAAACCCAGATCGCCTGGCGCGATACCCGATCGATCTCCCTGGGAGGTGCAAAGTGAAAAAGCTCATCGGCCTGGCCGTTATCATCGCCCTCCTGGCGTTCTCCCTCCCGGCCCAAAAACCCGATGTCAGTCCAATAAGCGTGCCTCTGCGGTTCGATCATTACTATCCGCTGGACCAGGTTTATGCGGCCCTGACCGCCCTGAACAAAGCTTACCCGGCCATGACGACGCTCGAAGAAGTCGGCAAAAGCGACGAGGGCCGGCCCATCATGGCCATGACGGTCAACAATCCCAAGACCGGCGCCGCGCTCAACANNGCGAATACGGCAAGAACGAGGAAGTCACCGCCCTGATCGACCGGACCTGCTTCTACGTCGTCCCCGTGGTTAACGTGGACGGCCGTTTCCATTTCTTCTCCGATCCCAACAATCCCGGCTCCAACCGCGGCCTGCGCATCCCCACCGATGACGACCATGACGGCCTGATCGACGAGGACGGCCCCGACGATCTCGACGGCGACGGCAACATCTGCATGATGCGCAAAAAGGACCCCTTCGGCGCCTACAAGACCGATCCGGACGATCCACGCCTGATGGTCCCGGTCAAGCCGGGGGAGAAAGGCGAGTGGACGATTCTTGGCGAAGAGGGCATCGACAACGACGGTGACGGCAAAATCAACGAGGACGGCGAAGGCTATGTAGACCCCAACCGTCAATGGGGCTTCGACTGGGCCCCGCCGTATGTCCAATCCGGTTCGGGCGAATATCCCTTCCGCGGCGTCGGACTCAAGGCCCTGGCCGAGTGGACGTTCAAAAAGACCAACATCACGCTGGGCTGGACCTTCCACAACAACGGCGGCATGATCCTGCGCGGCCCCAGCCGGAAGAATATCGGCGAATTCCCCGCCCCTGACGTGGCCGTCTATGATTATCTCGGCAAGCAGGCCGAACGAATCCTGCCTGGCTACAAATATATGATCTCCTGGAAGGACCTCTACACGACGTACGGCGATTCCCTGGAATGGCTGACCCAGACCATGGGAGCGATGGGCTATGTCTCCGAGGTGTTCCCCTCCGATTCCGAGAAGTTCAAGGGCGCCTCCGATAAGCCCGATGCCCCGGCCGGCGATACCGGGATGGCGGCGATGATGGGGGGCGGGATTTCCGAAATCGACCGCCTCAAATTCAGCGACAGCCTGGCCATGGGCGAGCTTTACAAGCCCTGGAAGCCCTTCAAGCACCCGACCTACGGCGATATCGANNAGCCTGGAAGTGACCGAGGTGAAGCCGGTGGGCAAGAACCTCTACCGCGTCCGGACGCGTCTGGCGAATTCCAAAGCCATCCCGTCCATGACCGCCCTGGCCCAAAAGAACAACGTCTATCCTAAAGATATGCTAAAAGTAACGGGGGCCAAGGTCCTGGCCGGGGGCGTCATCAACGACCCCTATCTCGAGCTCGTCGTCTACAAGAAATACAAACCCGAGCTCCAGTTCACGTCCGTACCGGGCTTCGGCAAGATTGAGCACCAGTTCATCGTCGAGGGCAGCGGCCCGATCACGGTCTCGTACGAATCCCGGCACGCGGGCAAGCTGACCAAGACGGCGGAGCTGAAGTAAAGCGGCCGGACGGTTTATTTTTCGACAAAGCGGAGGTATTGCGCCTCCGCTTTGTCGAGCATGGCCGCTTCGGCTTTGTCGGGGCGCTCGAAGAATTTCTTTTGTATCGTGGCGGCGGCCCCCGCTTTGCCTTTCTTGAACGTCCTCTTCCAGGTCCCTGTCACGCGCCCGTTCACCACGATGATGGGGTAGAAGATGCCGTTGTCGGAGACGGCTTTATGATGGATTTCATGGGGCAACGAGGCCAAGCGGTCTTTATAGCTGATGAGGAATTCGTCGAACGCGGGCAATAGAAACGCGGATTCCGCGGGGGGCTTAGCGGACGAAAGCGCGCCGGAAAACCAGTAGGTCTGCGAATCGATTGTCTCCGAAATGAATTCCCCTTTCACCGATTCCAGGGCCTGCCGGGCGTGGTTGACGGGGAGGCCGGACCACCAAACGAAATCCTGAATTGTGGCGGGGCCGTGGCCGCCAAAATATCGGGCCGCGAGCTTGGCCAGGGCTTCTTCCCTGGGCAGGGATTTCGCCTTGGGGACCCATTCATCGAGCAGGGCATAGGTCTGCCTGTCGTCCTTCAAAGCGCCGCTGCAAATGATCTCTTCCGATTCCGCGCTGAGGAAGAGGTGGGAGGCATGGCCGCC
>PMCY01000228.1 GCA_003154255.1 Candidatus Aminicenantota bacterium
CCGGAGATCGTCTTCTCCCGTCTAATCCGATTTATTAGAAGGAAAGAGGGCTCCTTCCGTCGGTTTTCTCCAAGGATTCATTTCTTGGGAGCCCGGCCGCCCGGGTCCCGTTCCGTCTTGTTCACCGCTTCTCGAGGGACAAGGTTATCCCGCGTCGTGAAGTGGAATCCGGGATCACCCGGACCGGGGATTCTCGTCGGCTTCAACGAGGGATCGAATGGACGCTGGTTCGGCAGGACCTGGAAGACAAACCGGGCGCCGCCCGGGCCGGTCGAGGATAGGTCGACGGATTGAGCAGAGGCCGGCCCCGTCGGATTTCCACCCGCCGGAGAGGGCAGTCGCGAGTTTAGGGCGGCCCAGGCCCCACCGTTGAATTTCCCCGCGCCGATATCCCGGGCCGTCGAAGCCAGGGCTTTCCAGGTCTGCGTCTGGGTCAACTTCGCCCAGACTCCGCCCTGTCCCGGCCAGATTCCGATCAGATCGGCTATGCCGTCGCCGTCAAGATCCCCGGCCGCGATTTGGTCTGCCGGCGTGGCCAGCTTGACCCATTGTCCGGAAACCGAATCTTTATAAAATACTCCCTGGCCGTCCCAGGTCCCGACGAAGTCCACGCGGCCGTCGCCGTTCATATCGCCCGTGGCAATATCCCGCGGCGAAGTCCCCAGGTAGCTCCAGGCCCCGGTCATCGAATACTTGACCCAGACTCCCGCCTGGCCCGGCCATATGCCGATCAGATCGTCGGTCCCGTCGCCATCCAAATCACCCGCGGTGATCAAAGTCGCCGGAGTGGCTAGCAGATACCAAATCCCGCTGATCGAATCCTTATAAGACACCCCCAGGCCGTCCCAGGTGCCCAAGAGGTCTTGTCTGCCATCCCCGTTCATATCTCCGGAGGCGATGTGCCGCGCCGTATTCGCGACCCGGGTGGAAACTCCATTGGCGGAATTCCTCGTCCACACCCCATCCTGGCCTGGCCAGATGCCGATGAGGTCATCAATGCCGTCGCCATATAGATCCCCCGAAGCGACGAGAGTCGCCGGGGTCGACAGGGGCGTCCATGTCGCCCCGTTCAGAAAATAAACGCCCTGACCGTCCCAGGTCCCCAGGAAATTCTTTAAAGACGACACGACGGGACCGACCGCAGCGATATTGGAGGGGGCGGAGTCGGCGTGGACGGAGGGGTAGGCGGGCAAATTCGTATTGCCGACCACGTAGTAGGCGTAAACCCTGTAGTAATACCTCGTGGCCGGATCAATCGTCGAATCGGTCAGCGACGTCGCGTTCATCGGCGCGGTAAAGGTCACCAGGCCCGCGGCCGGAAACGTCATCGATGTCGACCTCTGGATCGTGAAGCCCTCCTCGTCCGAGGAATTGTCTTTCCAGGTCAGATGCACGACCAGCGGAGTCCCCGATTCCGGGGCGATCAGGTTGGAAGGCGCCTTGGGGCCGACTCCCAGGATCATCGGGCGCATCATATCGTTCTCTTCGTGGCCCAAAAGGTGGCAATGCCAAACGTATTCCCAGCCGAAATTGGTCATGACATTGGTGACGGGCGCCGGGTTTCCGTTCGGATCGGTGTTGGTGAATCCCATCGTGGAGCCGGGCAGCGAGGTCACGTCCAGAAGACGGACGCTGTTGGGGATCGGCCAGGGGAGATTTTGCTTCATCGGCTGCAGGGCGACGATGGCATCTTCCAGGGGATTCATCCGGACGGTTTCCTTCCAGCCCAGCTCATTGGGATCCGGCGGCCGGATCGCCCCGTCCCAACCCACCCGGTTGATCAACTGGACGTTGAACAAATGAACGTGAATCGCATGGGTGTCCACGCCGTTATGGGTGATTTTCCAGATCTGAGTTTGGCCGTCTTTGATGATCTCCGTAGGCGGATCGATGAAGTAGTAGGGAATCGTGGTTTGGTTCGTGCCCGTCGTATTCGGGATTTCAACGCCCAGGATCGCGTTCATGCGGCCATAATTGGGATCGAAAAGCTCCTGGATGGCCTTGGGCTCCAGCGGGAGCGTGGTCGGGGGGGTGCTGCTATTCGGAGCGAAGGTAATGGAATTGTCCTGAATCCTCACATAATTATCTTGATAAGCCGTTCCGTAAGCCGGCCCGTACGCGGATTCCGGAACCAGGGGTGCGGGTTGGGACGCGACAAAAGCGCCCGGCAGGGCGGCCTGCAAAGCAGCCAGATTGAAGGGTCTCGGCCCGGTTCCCAAAACCTGGATTTGCATGATCGTCCGCGTGTTGGGGCCGTAGCCCGGCTGCGTCGTGGGCGCGCCGCCCGTGGAGGTTTGATTCGGGTCGCCCGTATAGTAGTCGTAGCGCGGGTCGAAGGCCGGAACCGGGGCGGGCGCGTCATTATAGAGAATGAGTTTGGAACCGGCGGGGACACCGGAAAAGTCGACGATGATATCCGCCCGCTCGGCCGGTCCCAGGAAAAGCGAATGGCCCGAGACATTCAAGACAACGATGTCTCTGCGGTTGTAGTTGTAGCTGATCGGGGTTGGAGGGATTACGGCCGGCGCCGGCAGGAGGCCGCCTTCGGTTCCGATCTGGATGATGGACGGGCCGGCCGTGGCCGGATCCGGCAC
>PMCY01000006.1 GCA_003154255.1 Candidatus Aminicenantota bacterium
TACGGCTGGGAGAAGCTCTACGCCGAGCGGATGGCCATGGCCTACGGCCGGCGCACGGGCATGGTCGTCCGTCTGGCCCGCTTCCAGAACACCTACGGCCCCGAGGGGACCTGGCAGGGCGGCCGCGAGAAGGCCCCCGCCGCCCTCTGCCGCAAGATCGCCGCGGCCCCCGACGGGGGGACGATCGAGGTCTGGGGCGACGGCAAGGCCATGCGCGCCTACACCTACATTGACGACCTGGTCGACGGCATCGTCCGCCTGATGCATTCCGGCCTGGAAAACGGAGTCAACATCGGCCGCCCCGAATACGTCTCCGTCGATGAGCTCATTTCCACGATCGCCGACGCGGCCGGGAAAAAAATCCTACTGAACCACATCCCCGGCCCGGTCGGCGTGCATGCCCGCAACTTCACCAACGACCGCATCCGCTCGACCGGCTGGGAATCAAAGTTCAGCCTGCGCGACGGAATCGCCAAAACCTATCCCTGGATCAAGGAGCAGGTCGAAAAAGCAAAGAAATAGGGAGAGCAGAGGTAATCAAATGCTTGATCCAATCCGCCCGCTGTTCGACTCGACAAGCGCCTTCTCCGCGGCGGACTTGTCCGCGATCTTCAAGCAATCCTCTCCCCAGAATCGGGTCGACATCGTCCATAAAATTCTGATCGAAGCCTGCCGGCGGTTCGGCCGCTCCGCCGCGGCTCCGCGGCTGGAGAACCTGGCCCTTTCCCGCGTCTTCCACACACTCGGATCGGCGCTTCTCGCCGCGCGCGCGGCCAAGGCCATCCTCCCGGTTTACAAAACCCTCCCCGACTCCGTGCGCCGATGGCTTATCTCGGCCGGCTTGCCCGAACCGTCACCGCGCGACCCCGCCGCCTGGGCCGGCAACGCCCAAAACGCGGCCTTCGACAACATCAGCCGGACGATCGTTTACACCCAGGTCGGCCGCGCCACCTGCCCCCTAAACGCCCTGCGTACGGACGAGATCATCTGGGGCCGCGCCCCGGCCCGCCTCGACCTCGGCGGCGGCTGGTCGGACACCCCGCCCTACTCGCTGGAGAACGGCGGCTGCGTCATCAATGCCGCGGTCGACCTCAACGGACAGCCCCCCATCCAGGTGTTCGCCCGGGTCATCCCCGAGCCCGAGATCCGCATCAATTCCATCGATCACGGCGCCCGCCTGACCATCCGCACCCTGGATGAGCTGCTCGACTACCGCTCGGCCACCAGCCAGTTCGGGCTGGCCAAGGCCGCCTTGGCCCTGTCGGGCTTCTCCTTCCAGGCCGCGCCGTGGCCGGCCCGATCCCGCACTCTTCCGGCCATGCTCAAGCTCTTCGGGGGCGGCATCGAGCTCAATACCCTGGCCGCCATCCCCAGCGGCAGCGGCCTGGGCACGTCCAGCATCATGGGGGCCGTACTGGCCGCCGTCATCAACCGCATGATCGGCGACCGTCTCTCCGAGCGCCAGCTGTTTAACGCCGTCCTCAAGCTGGAGCAGGAGCTGACGACCGGCGGCGGCTGGCAGGACCAGATCGGCGGAGTCCTGCCCGGCGTCAAGGTCATCTCCTCCGGTTCCGGGCTTGTTCCCGATCCCTGGATCCACTACGTCCTGCCCGACCTGCTGGACCCCGCCATGAACGGAGGGACGACACTCCTCTACTACACGGGCATCCGGCGCCTGGCCAAGAACATCCTGCGCACCGTGGTCGGCAACTATCTCGACCGCGACGCCTCGGCGCTGGCCACCCTGGGCGACCTCCAAGCCTACCCCGCCGACATGCGGGAAGCCATGTCGGCCAAGAACCACCGCCGTTTCGGGTCGCTCATCGATGTCGCCTGGAACCTGAACAAGCGCATCGACCCGGATTCGACAACGCCCGAGATCGAGGCCATCCTGGCCCGCATCCGACCCCGCATCCACGGAGCCAAGCTTCTGGGCGCGGGCGGCGGCGGATTTCTGCTGATCGTCGGCAAGACGCCCAAAGACGCCCAGGCCATCCGCCGGGCCCTGACCAATGAACCGCCCAACCCGCGGGCCCGCTTCTTCGATTACCAGATCAGCCGCCAAGGATTGACGGTCACGGTGTGTTGACGCCTACAAAAAAAGGGCGATACGGTTTCCCGTATCGCCCCGTGGTTTAATCGAGTTTAAACCGCGCTATACTCGGCTCAATTCGGCTCTTGATCGTTCACCGAAAAGTCATGGCCTTTGAAGCCGCTCAGGGCATTTTCAATGCCGAGATCGGACCGCTTCGAGAAATCGGTGCACGATCTCGGAGGCATCATCCCACGAGGCCGGGAACCGGTTCATCCGCTCGTGTCCGGCCCGGATCATTTCTTTGCGAAGAGACCCGTCGTTCATCATTCTTTCGATCTGCCGCACCCAGGCGCGTGCATCATCCGCCGGGGCATAAAGAGCGGCGGGCCCGCATACGTCACGTGCATAGGGAATGTCGGCCGTGATCTGGGGCCGCCCCCAACGCATGGCTTCGATATGCGCGGAGCTGAGCGACTCCAGTACGCTCGGCATCAGGCAGGCATCGCACGCCGCATACAAGGCCCTCAAGTACGGCTTGGCCACCCAACCGGCGGGCACGATGTAGCCTTTTTCAATGAGGTCGGCCGCCTCCGGCCATCCGGCGCCCAGTATTGCTTCCGCTTCGACGGAGAGGATGACTCTGACCCGGACATTCCTCCGGGCCAGTTCCGCGAAAGCCCTGATCAAAGTGACGTGGTTCTTATGGGGCATGAAGGTGGACGCATAGAGGAACGTAAACGCGCCGCGCCCCAAACCCCTTTCAAGCGCGCCTTGCAGGGACGGCGGCAGGGGTTCGGGGGAAACATCGATGGCCCGTTCAACGGACTTCGGAGCGACGCATATTTTTCGGGGAGCGCCCGGTATACGACGGACGTAATCTCCCATTAAATGCGTCTGCACGACCACGGCGTCGGAAATTCGAAGGGACCGGCGAAAGAACCGCCGCAGCAGGGCCACGCGCAAAGGGTTGCCGGGATGGAAGCGCGAAACATCCCAAGGACAGACTTGATAGGGATTATTCATGCTCAGCACGGCAGGAATACCCGTCTTGATGTAAGGGCCCAGGTTCATGGACCAGAGGAGATCGGCCTTCGTCTCACGCGCGATTCCGGGAAAGCAAAAAACACCGAGCAGCAGCCGGTCCATCTCCTTCAAGCCGGTCAGGCGAAACCTTCGGATCCGGATGTTCGGCACGTCCCGCAGCCCGTCGAACGGGGCCGACGGCGAAGTGACGATCTCGATGGAGTCCTCGGGGTGGAGTCGGGCCATGGCGCGCAGAAGGAGAATGATGTTGGAGAATCCGCCGCCTCCCCCCATGTAGTAGTAGAAGAGGATTTTCATGCCGGTTCAATATTCGAATTCATAAAATTTCCTGATATACTTTTTCATATTGTCCGGCCATCCCGGCTATGGTCCATTCTTGAGTTTTCTTCCTGGCCGTCAATATTCGGCTTTTTGACGCCTCCGTGTCGCGCATTACCCGCGCAATGGCGTCAGCCGTTTGCTGAATGTTGGAGGGATCAACAAAGAGCGCGCAGCTCTCATCAAGCGTTTCACGGTGCGCGGGGATGTCGGAGAGCACCAAAGGGCAGCCGCACCGCATGGCTTCCATGACCGTATTGGGGCCGCCTTCATACGCGCTGAGCGAAACAAAAACCGAGGCCTTTTTCATCAGCGCCCAGACCGACGCGGCCGGCAAATGACCTGTAAATTGAATACTGGCGTCCAGCCCCAGCCTATGTCTCAAAACCTCCAGTTCGGATCGCTGGGGCCCGTCCCCGCACAAAATACCCGACACTTCTTGTTTCATCCTGATATAGGCCAGCGCTTCCAAAAAGAATCTCGGGTTCTTGAGCGCTACCATTCGACCCACATAGAGCACAATAGGTGTTTTCGGCATCGTCAACCCGGGCGGCCAAGCCGCACCGGTCCCATCCACTTCAAGCGCCGGCAATCCGTTTCTTATGACATAACGACGGCATTTCGGGCATTGGATTTTCCAATATTCGTCACCCCCGCGCGAAATCGATACAATGGCCCTCGCGCCGGATCCTATCCGAACCCGCAAACGGTGTTTCCAGGTCGGCGTCAGATAGGCCAATGGGTGAGTCTGTTCACGAAGTATCCAAGGGAGGCCGTTGAATCCGGCGGCCAAGCCGCCCAGAATATCCATTTGCAAGAGCCATGTCTGGATGATGTCGGGTTTGATATGGCGAATAAGCCGGACCAGTTGCCAAAACAAATAAGGATCGTAGTTGGATCTGGATTTGAGCCGGTGGAGGACGACGCCGGGCAATTCCGGTTTGCCGGAGTCTTCCCTGGAATAGGCGATATGAACATCATGGCCCATTCGCGCCAATTCGGGCGCCAGATAACCCAGCTGCCGCTCCGCCCCGCCGCCGCTGAGGCTGGGTATGACGTGAAGAATGCGCATTTTCAATCGACAATCCCCGCCCTTACTCTCATCAATACTCCATGCGATACGCATTGTCCGCCCAGAATCCTCAGGGCCGGGCGAGAATGGGCGGCTCTACCGAACCATGCGGCAAGCTTCATGAAAGGCCACAAAAGCGATATTTTTATGAGCCGATCCAACAACGGAGCCCAAGTTGCCGCCTGACTATTCAGCATGAATTCCACCGTGTCGGCCCGCTTATAATTTAAAACAAAGAATAAACATCTTTTTCTGAGAAAGGTTTTAATATGCGACCGGATCATCTCCCGATGGACAAGAGAATCCGGCGATTTGTCGAGCGCTTTTTGCAGCATCTCTATTTTTGGAGAATATTTCGGTATATTTTTATATCTCGGCTTATTGATTATGCCTGTCTGGTGAACCGAAAATAATATCCGCGTATCATACCCTATGGGAAAGCGCAGGGCGATTCGCGCCCACATCTCAACGTCTTCCCCCTGGTGTTCGCCGATCAAGAAAACGCCGACGGCTTCGAAGATCCGCCGCGGGATCATCATGCCGCTGGCATTGATTAAATTCCCCCCGTCGGCCCGATAAAAGTAATCGGTCAGGAGAAGAGATGTTTCCTGGTGGGCCGCCTCCGCGGCCGTGACCTCGACGCCCGGGCCTTCCGGAAACAGCATGCGGAATCCCGTGCCGTAAATACCCGCTTGGGGATATATTCTCGACAGGTTCACCAGGGCATCCAAAAACCCGCAATCCCAGGCATCATCCGCGTCAAGAAAAGCGATGGATTGCCCTCTTCCCTCGACGATGCCTTTATTCCGGGCGGCGCTGACGCCCTGATTCTCCTGCCGCACCAGGCGCAGCCGCGGATCCGTGAAGGCCAGGACAATTTCAGCCCCGCCGTCTTCCGAGCCGTCATCGACGACAATCAGCTCAAAATCGGTATAGCTTTGCCCCAGCACGGACTGCACGGAACGGCGGATATACCGTGCTCCATTGAAAAGCGGGATGACGACCGTGATCATCGGGAAATGGTTCGCTTCAACGGTTTCCCGCCGCGTCGGCGGGCGCCGCTCAATTCAGGGCCTTTTGGGCCAGATATTCCTTCAAGATCGCGCCNNAATTTGTGATGGCCGAACACCTGCTGGTTGATCCCCAGTGCTTTCACGCTGTAGGCGATGCTGATGGTCGGAATATGGGAGGAGAATCCGGCGATGGTCGCATGAGTCCGGGCGGCAATGAGCAGATCCAGACGCGCGATGATCCACTTTATTTCGGCCGCCGTGAGGCTGGGGGGAAGCGCCGGCACGACGCCGGGATCCAGGCCGGCCCGCCGGACGGCTTCCTGCATGAATTCATAATCGTCGTTTCCGATCTGGGTGACGTGCGGTATGAGGAGGAGCGGGCGGTTGAAGCTTTCCTGAAGGCGGCGAATCAAAGCGCCGGCGTCATTGACCCACCGCGGCATGTCGTTTCCGGAAGCATGAAAACGGTGCAGCAGGGGGCTCAGGTTCAGTCCGATCGCCCCTTCGATGGGGATGCCTTTCAAAAGATCCGGCGGCGGAACGATCGGGTCCAGGACAAATCCCGGATCCCCCATCAGAAAGGTTTTGCTCCCCAGCCCGATCCCGCGGAGATAATCGAGAGAGGCCGTTTCACGAACGAGTATCAAATCCACGTATTTTTGAAGGTGCGTCCCCATCCACTTCTCTGTCCGCGAACCGGGGCCAAAGGGGCCGACCGACCCCCCCCAGAGGGCGACCGGTATTCCTTTGCTCCGGAGGGCCCTGTCCAGGACCGCATGCTTCAGAGGGAATCCATAGTCGAGAGTATAAGTGTCGCCGCCGAGCTGTAAAGCCATATCAGCGGATGTGATGGTGGACCGAAAAAGATTTTCAAACCGGCGGCAGCCCAGGTAGCCAAGATCATGGGGGCCCAGACGACGTCCCAGCTGGTACAACAACCAGGACAAGGAAAACCTTGCAAGCGGCCTGGCTGAGGGCAGGATTTTCTGCCTAATATCTGCGGCCTGGTCCGCTCTGGCAGCCAGGATCGCCAGGCTTTTGTCCATTTCACGGACGAAGATATGATTTTCGACCCACGAATCAGGAAAAACTCCTTGGAGTATTCTGAGCGTGCCGCGGGCAATGGCCTCACATCCGCGGTTGAGATAGGACCCGTTGCCGACCAGCAATATTTTCATTTTAATCGCGTGATATCTGGTTTCTAATCCTCCGGCGGATCGGCCGGGCCAAGCCGGCCAACAGCCGGGCCATGGACCAGGGTATGGATAAAAGCTTAATCCGTCGTTCGCCGGCTCTGGAATGCTCCAGTATGCCAAAGCGGGTCAGGACTCGGATGCGCGCTTTGGTCCAGGCCTCCAATTTATGGTCGGGACGGCGCTTCCGGCGGGACGTGCGGATTCCGGGGATTCGTTTGGGATGATGGGGAGACGCCCCATGATAAGCCGTCAATATGCGTTTTTGATGGATCAGGCCTGATTGACTGGCCAGCATGGCCCACCGGTCGATCGGCTCCAGAGTTAAAGGAGCATCCTGCATTCGGGGCAATATCTTGCCAACCAACGGGTTGCGGACAAGGAGGAGGCTGTGCCCGCGAAGGTCCGCGGCATACTGCGGAAGCCAGGCGTCCATGAACGCGGCATCGGCGCATTCGGCAAAGACATCATCGCAGTAGTCGCAGGCTTCGAGCGTGAACCAGCGCTCACCCCAAGGGCGGGCAATATCTTCAGTCCAGCCGAGGTCGAGAATGCGCCGATTTTCCCAGACGAATCGATAGGCATAGTCGCTGGCCGGGTGGTTCGACCGTTTGTGGCGGAAACAAATCCGGGAGGGATAATCCCGGGCCGCGTATTTATGGACGAGATATTCGATAAAATGCCGGCTTTTCATCTGTCCGCAGACCAATCCGAAAATCATGTGGATACGGGCCTGTAGTTGGTCATTGGACCGCATGGCCAGTCTGAGGCCCCGGGCCACGCACGGAAGCGCCACAACGGCGTAACGGCCGTCTTGAGCAAGGACTTGCCGTAAAGCTCGACTGAGCTCCACCGGTTGATAGCAGGAACCGGAACACGCGCGAATGTCTTCCACGCTTCGGCAGATTCGAAAATCAAACAGCAGGGGGGATTTCGGATCCGGGCCCACACAGACCGCCCCATCAATCTCACCTCGACGCAGCAAAGTCTCCAAGATCCAGGTCAGCAATCCGCCCGAAGCGCTCTTGGGGCGATGTTCCGTTGAATAACCGGCCAGGGTTTGCAGGTAGTACCCCAGCACGTCATCCTTTTGGATAGAGGGTATTTTGGCAAACAATTGGCCGGCGATATCGACCGGGCCGGGATTTTCCGGCACGAAAGGACAGACCCGTTCACAAAGCCCGCAGGCGATTTCGCAATCCTCAAAACCGGCGGTGGGAATGAAGTATCCGTCTCTGGCCGAAAACACCATGCGGATGCGTTCTTGCGGGCAAATCGCGGCGCAAATTCCACATCCCAGGCAAAGGTGATTCATGGGTCCATCGGCTCACGGGTGTTTTTGGCGCCCGAAAGGAGACTGCGGATGCGCTTGACCATTTCCAGCGGCGACGGCTCCATCCATCGGCGTCCCAGCGCGAGAAGCAGCGCATAAACAACCAGCACGCAGCCCGCAGAAAACAGCAGGCCGGACAGCGGACCGGAGAGCGTCACGGCTTTCCGCAGCCGCGACGTGATGACGGCCGCCGCCAGGCATGCCAGCGCCGGAACGGCGATATGGCCAAAGACTTTAAGCCACGGAATATGGAGCAGCTGGCTGATCATTTTATATCGGACCACTTGCATGATCACCCCGATGCCGGCCATGAGAATCGCGACTCCCAGCCCTCCGAACCAACGGGTCAAGGGATAGACCCCAAGAGCCAGAAGTCCCACCATATAGAAAATCGTCTTCGTCCAAAGCTTGGGTTTTCCCAAGGCCTGAAAAAGTCCGGAGATGCAGCCGGCAAACATCGAACAAACGCCCCAAACCGTCAGCCAGGGCACAAGAGGAAGGGCCGGAAGCCATTTTTTGCCTAGCACGAAACGAAAACCATCGGGCGCGCAGGCACAAACGAGCCCGGCCATGCCGATGGTCACGAGAGAAATGAGCCCGAATGAATTCCTAAAAGCGGTTTCCAAGCGCGGGGGGTCATTTTGAAGCCGGCTGAACATCGGGAAGGAAAGCTGGGACACCACTTGCCCGATTTCGGCCGTGGCGGATATGCAGATCAGATAAGCCATCTGATAGAGCGCCAGGGCGCGAACATCCAGCAAGCTTCCGATCATCCAATCCCCGCCCTTGATGAAAAGATAAGAGACAATTCCCGTGACGAAGATCCAGAAGGCGAAGCCGGAAATGTTCTTGAGGGGCCGCCAATCCAGGGAGAAACCCAAATCGGCGCGGTTCGAAAGCAGATGCGCGCCGGCGGTCATGACGATCGCTCCGCTTAAAGCGGACCATGCCAAAGCCCAGGCATTGGGACGGTAATGGGCGATCAGCAAACCGATGACGAGGCTGAACCCCGCCGCCGCGGTCTGGAGAAGAACGGCGCGCCCGAACCGAAGTTCCCGCTGCCACAGCGTGACCGCCAGGGGCTCCAATCCCTTGATGATGGGGAACAGGGCCATGACGCGGATGATGGGCAGAGATTTGGGGCTGTTGAAGAAGACCGCTACCCCGGGCGCCAAAAGGTAAAAAAGCAACCCCAGCGCCAAGCCGCGCAGAACAAGGATGGTTCGCACGGGCAGGATATATGATGATATGTCGCCTTCGCGCTGGATGATGGCCTGGCTCATCCCCGTATCCGAAATCCGATCCAAGCCGGAAAGCGCCAGAGCCACGACCGCGTAGACCCCCATTTCCCCGGGGCCGAGCCATCGGGCAATCGTAATGGATCGGGCGAAATTGAGCGAGCGGTAAACGAGGCGCGCGCCCGCCAAGGACATGCCGCCGCGCAATATGCGCTTTTTAAGATCGTGGTGGATGGGTTTGGTCACGACGAAATCTTATGGCTCAAAAGCGGTCGATCGGGGGGCATTCCCGAGCCAAGAGACATCTTTACTTTGGAGGACATCTTATCGGTCCCGACTCATCACTTTACCAACGGCTACTCCCAATTCACGAGGATCGGGAATGCCCGATACTTTTTGGGGGTTCCAGGTCCGGCTTATGGTCAAGAGTAAAATGCCCTCGCGGCCAATTTCAGCGGCGACGGCAAGATCGATGTACCTCCAATCATTGTCGGATATCGTAATTTCTTTAAGCAGCTTTTTAGATTTGAAAAGCTCTTGGACCAAGAAAAACCGGACCATAATCGGTTTCTTGGCGATATCGGGATGGCCGGACCGGATGGGAACGGAAAGAACCGGCTTATCGATCTTCAACGGGACCGCCCCGTACTCCCGCGTCCAACGGAATTCCCTCCCCTCGGGCGACTTCTCGGGAACATAGAAGCCGAAATCCTGAATAAGGCCCAGCTTTTCGGTGCGGGATTGCAAAGAAAGGGAATGAGTGGAATTCCAGAGGTGCACGCCGCCGAAAAACAGCAGCATCATACCGACGACGATGGGAGCGCGCCGGCGGAGCGGTCGGCCTTCCGCTCCGCGGACCGCCTTATCCGGCCCAGCCGGGGCCGCCGCATCCCCCGGACCTTCCTGCTCCGGCAGCCGGGACAGGCAAAACAGCAGTCCGATCAAAAACCAGAGCAGATATTTGATTTCATAGCTCCCGACGTAGGAGTGCATCTGGGAGTTGATGACGAAAGCGAAAATTCCCGACGCCGCGCCGATCGATATAAACGGAGGCCGCGAATCGGCGGACTTGGCTTTCCCTCGGAAGCCTTTTCGGATTTCGCGGAAAAGCGCCCAGGCCAGCCAAACGACGGCCAGGATTCCGGCCAGCCCCAGCTCCGATCCGACCTGCAGGAGGTAATTCTCGGCGGATTCGGGAACGGCCCCGGTCTTTTGGTAGGCGTCCGTATAATTCGCCGATTCGATTATAAAGCCTCCCATCCCCACGCCGGTGAGCGGATAATCGGCCATCATCTTAAGGGCGGGCACCCATTGGGCCCGGATTCTCCAATGGAACATGGCGCTCGAGTTTTTCAGCCGCTCCACGATTTTCAGATGGTCCGTCCGGGCCAGAATCGATCCCTTGAAGACGACCGCGCCCACGGCCAGCCCGGCCAGGACAAGAGCCCCGATCCCGAGAGCGACTTTTTGCCTAAACTTTCGGGCCGATCCCCGGTTCGAACGCATTTCCGCAATCGCTCCCCAGACGGCAAAACAAACGGAAGAAGTAATCAGGCTGAACAGTCCGATTTTCGAACCCGTATAGAGGACGAGGAAGAAAGACAGCAGAACGACTGTGCCCGAAACGATTTTTTTCCAAATTTGTCGGGCGGCGAAAAACATCCCTAAGAACAAGGGCGCCATCATGGCCAGAAAGGCGCCGAAAGACATGGCGTCCTTGAACGTACCGTTGATCAGCTGATGAAGATAGCTCGTCGGATTGTTGCCCAGTCGTCCATGACCGTAATGCTGGAAAAGAGCGAAGCCCAGGGATAAAAGCGAGCTCAACCCTAGAATTGAGAGGGCCATTTCGGCGCTCTTTTTTGTTCGCAAGGTCTTGCTTAAAATCCAGAAAAAAGCGAGTCCCGTTAGATAAGTCAGCGACTGAAAGACGACGCTCATGATGGCGCCGCCGGCGCTGACGCCGAAGGTGTTCACTTTGATCTCATAAATCGTCCCGCCGCGGAAAGGGAAGAAATTCGTATAACGAAAGATCGTGACCACCGCGGAAACCGCGACAACCAGGGCGAAAACAAAAAGGGGGCTCGTCAATAACGGTCCGAGGACGTCCTCTTTCTTGGCCGGATCCCGGTTGAGAAGAACGCCGAGGAAGAAGAAAAGAAATACGACAAGCGCCGTCGGAGCAAGGGGGGCAGGCTCGTGAATCCCGAAGAAATAGGGAAGATTATTGATCAACGGAAAGGCGAACAGGAAGAACAGGGTTCCCCGGCGCAGGTCCACCCAGGTCAGGCCGGCGGCCAGGAGAAGAATCGGAACAAGGACAAACTGAAAAGGCAGGACCAGGGGCACATATTTGTAATAAAAAAACGCCAGACCGGCACAATAGGCCAGATTTCGAAAGAGGATCATGTTTTCCCGATTTCCGGAGTTCAGCCTTCCCGGAAGCGGCCCGAAAGAACCGCAGCGATCGTGAGGATGATGATTTTAAGGTCGAACAATAGATTCATCCGGGAAATATAGTAGAGGTCATACTCCAATTTGATCTTCGAATCTTTCGTCGAGGCCGCGTAGGCGTAGTTGATCTGGGCCCAACCGGTCAGTCCGGGCTTGACGAAATGCCGCAGAGCGTAAAACGGCACCATTTTTTTAAGTTCCGCGACAAACTCCGGCCGTTCCGGCCGGGGACCGACGAGGCTCATGTCTCCCCGCAGAACGTTCCAGAGCTGAGGCAATTCATCGAGGTGGAGTTTCCGCAAAATCCGGCCGACGCGCGTCACCCGGCGATCGTTTTTCTGGGCCCACACCGGTTCGTCGTCCTCGGCGTTTTCGATCATGGAGCGGAACTTGTGCAGGCAAAAAACCGTCCCATTCTTGCCCACCCGGTTCTGCCTGTAAAAAACCGGCCCTTTGGATTCGATTTTGATCAGCAGGGCGATGAGCGGCCATAATGGCAAACCAACCAGAAAGAGAAGTCCGGCCAAACCGACATCGAATATGTGTTTAATTCTCCCGGCCAAATGATCGTTGGCCAAGGCGAATCCCTTCGTCTGGAGAAACCAGCCCTCGTCCTTGATATAGTCGACGGGGATCCGGTATTTCAGCCGCTGGACCATCTCGTTGACGTCTACGACATCGACGCCGCCGTGATGCGCCAGGAGGAGCGCCTCGGCTGAAAGGGATAACGAGGAATCGGTCTCCGCCAGAACAACGACCTTGACGGAGCGGGATTTGATCAACTCCCCCAAGAGGAAGGGCGGTCCGATGACGCGCACGGACGAGTCGTCCGATTTCGATCCGCACGCCGTGCCTTCCTCCGCCAGACGGCCGAAGATTTTATAGTCTTGCGGCTCGTCCCTGAGAAGAGCGGCGATCTCGTCCACGCCTTTGCCTTGGCCGACCAGGAGGACCGGACTCGGATTGCCCATCAGCCGGAGGAGGCGGAATCCGGCCTTCCGCCAAGCAAAAACGAAGACAACCAACAGCATATTGGCGATGGCCAGGATGCCGCGGCCGATGGGGAAGAGGAAAAACAAGTATTTCACCAGTGAGGCCAGAACCGCGGACGCGCCGACGGCCAGGATGACCCGGCCGGCCAGCGTTCGATTCCGGATTTTTCGCCGGACCGAATAAAGGTCGAAAAAATAAAAAACAGTCAGATAGGACGCGGTCAGCATGAAAAGGAAGACGGGAGAAAATTTATCCCGAAACTGGATCAGCGTGCCGAAGCGGACATAATAAGCCCCGGCATAGGCCAGGGGCACGAGAACAAGGTCTCCCAGGCCAATGATCAGAGCCCGCCGTTCATCTCGTTTCATTTGTCGCCATGGACCCTTGTTGCTCCAGAGTTTCCGCGGCACGGATCGTCTTCCATCGGATATCCGCCCCGCCGAAGTATATAAGACCGAGCACGATCTTGGGAAGGAACACCGTCACATGCAGAATCAACCCGTAAGTCAGGGCGTCGCCCCGGGCGACGCCGAACACCGCCAGGGCCAGAATGACCGCGTACTCGAAGACCCCCAGCTTCCCGGGCGCCGAGGGCGGAATACTGCCGGCCTGGACGGCCAGGAGCACTATCAGGGCCGGCCCCAATCCCAGGGGCAGGCGGACGGCCTTGAAAATGAAAACGTTCGTCAGGATCTGGCTGAAGATCAAGCCGCTCGTCCACAAGACGAGGACCGCCGATGTCTTGGTCCGCCGCAGGGTCGAGAACGCCTCCAGGGCCTGTTGGACGATCCTGGCCGCCCGTTGCCGCGCTTTCGACGGAAGGAGCATGCCGGCGAAGGCGGCCGCCTTTTGGAAGAGCCGCGGCCAAAAGGCGAAGGAGATCAAGGCGGCCGCCGGAAGAAAGAACAGCGCCCGCCAGGCCGTATGTCGGGCGAACGGCCCGCTCACCGCCATCAGCGCGGGCGTGACGATCCAGACGGCCGCGAAGACGCACACGTCGAGCAGGCGCTCGACGAGAATCGTCCCCAGAACGAAGGCCGCCGAAGCCCCGCTTTCCTTGGAAACGAGATAGGCCCGGACGAACTCACCCAGGCGGGCCGGAGCGGCGATATTGACGGTTTGGGAGAGGATATTGAAACGGAACAGCTTGCCCATCGAAATCCGGGCTTGCGGACGGAGCAGAATCTCCCACCGCCAGCCCAGGGCATAAACGGAAAAAACGGTGTTCGCCGCCGCGGCGGCCGCCCAGAAAAAATTGATCCGGCTGAAAGCCCGTCCGAGCTCGGCCGGATCGAGATGGCGAAAGCTCAGCCAGCCCGCTGCCGCCGTCAAAACCACGGCGATGGCGATCCGGAGAATCCGTTTCATATCCTTGGCTTGACCATTGATCGAAGAAACTCAAGATCGAATCCGATCCCCCAGCTGATTTGCATCACGATCATCGCCCCGGCCGCTGCGATCCGCACTCCGGGCGCGGGACGATCGCTCCGTCCGGCGGAGGGAATAAGCGCCGCCGCGAGAAAAACCGCCGCGCCGTAAGCCGCGGGAAAGAGCCACAACAAGGGGCGCCAGGCGCCGCCCACCATCGCGGCCGCCAGGATCGGAATAAAAACCGGGGGAATGACCTGGCGCCAACCGGTCACCCGGCGGTGCTTCCGGGTCGTGCGGGCCCGGCCCCGCCCATAAGAAAAATATTGCCGGGCCAGGGCGGAAAACGTCTTGCGGGGAAAATAGATGACCCGGAGATTGTGGTCCAAATAGATTTTCCGGCCCGCCTCGAGGAGGCGCAGATTCAACTCGGCGTCTTCATTCGTCCGCAGACCGGCATCATAGAGGCCGATCTCCTCCAGAACACTTTTCCGGAAAGTACCCAGGTAGACCGTATCCGTGAATCCGCTTTTAGTCCCAAGATGGAAGCGGGCGTTTCCGACGCCCAGGGGATGCTGCATGGCCAGGGCAACGGCCTTCTGCCGGAGGGTTGCCCCCCTCGGCTCCATAACGCCCCCGACATTGGCCGCGCCTTCAGGTTCTTTGGCCTTGAGAAGATCGACGCAATTTCTGACATAACCCGGAGGAAAGAGACCATGGGCATCGGCCCGCACGATGAATTCCCCGCGCGCCGCGCTGATTCCCGCGTTGAGACCGAAGGCCTGATAGCGGTCGGGGTTGTCGATGATCCGGATCGCGGCATCCGGACCGCAAACGCCGCGGTTTTTGGCGAATTCCTCCACGACCCGGCGTGTCCCGTCGACGCTCCCGCCGTCCAGGACAAGGACTTCACCCTTGGCCAGGACCCAGTCGTCGACGAGACTCTGCAGCGCGCCGAGGATCCCCTCCTCTTCATTGAGGCAGGGCATGAGGACGCTGATGAGCGGCGTTCGATTCTCCGTCAAATCTTCCCCGTGATTTTATAAGTAAAGTCTGACGCGTAAATGCGTTGCCATCCGTCCTCGGTTGGAAGGCGATTCGCCGAGATTCCTCCCGTCACACAGACTATATAAGCGGCCCTTTGAGGAGATTCCGTCATAATGGGAAATCTATCAAAAAAGAGGGGCCCGCCGACCGCCATCTAAATCGTTCCAGCGACGAAAGCGGCTCCGCAAACAAAAAGACATTTACGGATGATGTTGATGATCGCTCGCACGGTCCGCCTCCCAGCGGGAAATAATCAGTCTATGGAAGAGGAATAAGCGCGATAATGATGCCGACCATAACGACGAGGGCCCCCAGGATGATTTTCCGTTTGACCGCGGCCGGCGCGTCACTCTTCGATCCGCCCCTCCGGTCGGCCCGTCCATAAATCGCGCGACTCGCGACGGCCAGCAGCCAAGCAGCGCCGACGATCCACATCCCCTGTTTCAGAAAAACGCGGAAAGCAAATTCCACGGTCTCTTTCACAAGGATTCCCCCTGTTTTTCGGAGGGCCTCATGAAACCATGATTTCGACCATAGATGTAAATGCTCGTGATCATGGCTAGCGATATCCAAAAAACGATCCCCGGTTTGGCTCCCAAAGGAATCGCATCGCCCATTCCGAACAATACATAGGCGAAAATCCCCGCCCCCAATCCTCGCGACGTCCCCCGGATCCATTCCGGCAAGGCCGATTTTCGCACTTCCACCGTCATCCCAAATATCCCGATGAGGATCGCCAAATATGCGGTCAGCCCGGGGATCCCGAGCTCAGCGGCCGTGTGCAGAAACTGATTGTGGGCATGAGCCATTTCGTAGGTGAACTTGGGCGTTCGCCGCAGCTGATCCATGCCGATTCCGAAAATGGGATGCGCTTTAGCGACGTTCCAGGCATCCTGCCAAATGAGGGCGCGATATTCGCTCTTGTTGTTCACGCTGCTCAGGATTCTCTGATTCAAGATTTGGTTGGGTTCACTCCGCATCAAGGGAAGGCCCACGGCTATGGCCAAAAGAATAACGGCCAATCCGGCCTTCAGGGGGCGTTTCCGCTCACCCATCAGCCATAGAGCGATCGCCCCCGAAAACCAGGTCCCCAATGATCGGGAGTAAAAGATGGCGCTGGCCTGGATGACCAGCATGAAGGCTAGGGCCAGGAAAAGAAATCCTTTCATCCGGCCGGACGCATACCCATTGTTTCTTTTGGCTAAAAGAAATATCTGCATCAGGCCGAGGGGAAAAAACAAGAGAAGAGTCCCCCCCAGCGGATTGGGATTGACGCCGACTTCGGCGCCTTTAAGTCCGAGATTAATCCGCGGTATTTTTGGCAATTTGGATTCAATGGAAAGAAAACTCGGTTTCGAAGAATTATAGCCCCCTAACGTACCGATGATAGCCAATAATAATCCTATTGTTAGAAATCCGATAATCGCATTTTTCATTCGTTTCGGCGTCTTCAGCATATCCACGAGCATATAAAATACGACGACTCCATAAACCAAGCCGGCTATTTTTCCCGTGCTCGATCCGATCTCTTTGACGACAAAAATCCCGGCCAAGGCCATGATCAGAAGCAGGCCGATCGCGGCATCCATCGGTGTTTTCGGCAGCAATCTCCCTTCGAAGATCCCCCGAACGATGAAGATAACAGCCACCAACACCAACAGGAGCCAATTCCAATTCTCTTTCGGAAAAACAAATAGCGGCCCCATCAAGATCAGGAGGCCGATCGAAACCAGATCGAGATGTCTTTTCATCTCACCAATTGAGGATGGATCCGTTCTCTTTCGCCGGAAGGAATATCCTTTCGTATTTTTTACGCTCAGTTTTCTTTATTTAAAAAAGGCAACAACAATTCCAAATAACTTTTCGTCCCGGTGATAACATCGTATTGGTTTTCGGCGGCTCTTCGAGCGTTTTGCCGCATTCGTTGGAGGAGATCTTTATCGGCAACAAGTCGACGAATGGCTTCAGCGAGCTTATGAGGTTTTCCGGGCGGGACGCAAATACCACAATCAATTCTCTTTATCAATTTTGCAAGATCAGAATCCGGTGGTGATACGGCGACAATTGCTCCCCCGGCCGCTAAGGAGGTATAAGTCTTACTGGGCATACTTATGCCCTTGAATTCAGTACTTATCGAAACGATATGACAGTCTGCCGACGTTAAAGAATACTGTAATATTTGAGTCGGTTGAATAGGCAATATCAATAAATTCGGAAGTTTTTTTTGTTTTGCAAGTCGCCCTATCTCTTTTTCATGCGTTCCACCACCTATTAGGACGAACTGCACATCGACGAGATCAGTGAGCATTTCGGCTGCTGAAATGATGCTTTCAACATCGTGAATCGCACCGAAAGAACCGCTATAGAGAACAACGAACTTGTTCATAAGTCCATGTTTATGAGCGAATGGATTCTCGGCACGATTTATGGGCCGAATTTTTCGGGTATCGGCCCAATTCGGTATGATCGGAATAAATATAGGTTCATTCGGGCTGAGATGCGACAACAAAGTAGACTTCATATCGTCGCTTAATGTGATAACGAAATCCGCTTGACGAAGTGAAGCCGCGCTTAACTTTCTCAATACTCGGCTTATAAACTTCCCAGCATGGATCATCCCCATCCGTTCCATAACATCGGGATAGATATCATAAACAAGGACAACATAACGCATTCCTGTAATTTTTTTGATCGCTGGGCCCAACCATGGAACTATAGGAGGATTAGTCACCAGAAGCGCCCGTGCCGATCGGCAACGCATCATCGTTATAACTGCTTGGACGGAAAATATTCCCCACGTGAATATTCGACGCCATGAAGGCGCTTTGGCCAACTCACAGCCCGGGATATAAGATAAATTCGGATTTTTAAAATCTGAGTAGGTCAGAGGTCCTGAGAGCAACTTCACTGATATGCCGGCGTTCACAACGGCATTCACTACATCGCTGAATAGTCTTCCAATCGATTGGTTAATAACTAATAACTCTCTATACATTTTCATTTATCGGAAGACGATAGTCTCTATAGTTGAGTAATTTTTTAACGTAAATGTGCGCGGAATATTTTTATGCAGCGCCGCTCTGTCGAAAGTAGCCAAATATGAAACATGGATGAATGAGTTCCTTCATGTGATCGAGATAGGGCGGCTATCACCTAAAGTGGTAATACCATTCGCGCTGAAGCCTCACCAAAAACTGGCCCGGCTAAAATTATAGTTTTTGGGCCTCCTTTCTTTATTTATTTTCTTCGCATTTTTCGATATTCGAATCTTGTTTTGGATTGATCTTTCTCCATTCTGTCTCATGAGGAAAAGAGCTCCCCTTGCCTTTGGCGCGAATCTTATATGCGAAAGATCGGGCAACCATTTTACTTATTAATGATAGACTCATATCAGAATATACTTGATATATATTTTGCGCTGCGTATGCGGCATCGAATATATTTTGAACATTATATGAATCTGCAGCCAAAAAGAATGCACTCGTATTAATCCCGTATCCTTCAAAATGAGCCCTCTTCCGGCAACGCTTTGTTCGACGGACGTTATCCCGAAAAAACTCTCCTAACCCATGTATTTCGGCAATTTGATTTAAAATCTTTAATTCCCGGCAGATTCTCTCATCTCCATACAACCCGTGCGCTAATTCTTTTATTCCACCCAATAATACTTGCCGATAATTTATGGGCGGGAAACGGCCAGGCCATCCCGGCAAATCCCTCGCCGTGAGTAAATAATCAACAGTCATTATCGTAATCAACGGTGAATACGGCTGCGATGCTAATTCACTGTGCATTGTTTTTGATGTAACGTTATTAAAGAATATCTCGGATGATTTTTTAGCGTTTTCATCATTCGACAAATAGGACAACCCCTGAGAAGCGGGCGAGAGTCCGAAGATTGAAAATGGTTTCGCGGAAAACGCATAACGGGAAACCTCGCCAGCCATTACAATTCCCGAATAGCCATCTGGAGTCGGACAGGAATAAAATCGTCCCTCTGGAGAGCGATTGCGTACCCTTTCAATTATCTTAGTCGATGCAACTCCTTTGACATAAAACATAGGAGATTCAACATCACTTGAATATTGAAGGTTCCTTGCTTGTCGGCATAAAAAACGATGGGAGTCAATTATTCTTATACCCTTTTGATGATTGATAGATAATTGTGCTTTCAATCCACGGGCATTAGGATAGGAGTATATTGGTGCAGGCCAGGCCAGCAAATCCATGCCGGTATCGCATAGTACTTGACACATTCCTTTTATTCCGTCGGGCAACAATCCATCATCTCCTCCCAGGGCAATAACAAATCCGGGTTTAACTTGCCGCAGCGCATATTCAAAATTATCACGCATTCCTGTCCCCACCCCTGGTGAGAGATACCGTATTCGAGAATCTCTGCGGGAAGCCTCTTCGACAACATCTCGTGTGTTATCTATACTGCCATCATCTGACACAATGACTTCCAATGGTTCATAATTTTGAATCATGCAAGTTCGTAAAGTATGCAACAAATATTCAGCCCGATCTTTACATGGTATTATTACCGTAAAAAGGGGCGACGTCGTTTTGGGCTGATTATCTGATTTCATGGTTAACGAAAATGCTATTACCGCTTATTAACAATTTTGAAAAATGATTCAACTTCCACAAACCCTAATTTTGTGAAAACGAATAAATTCAAGATCCCCGATAGATTGATAACTCTCAGCTAAAAAACGATACACTATTGCCCTAAAACAAAAGGCATCGCAGGGCCGAACGACCGGAAACATAAAACTACCGATAGAGAAAACCCAAAACGATTTTTATCACTGTTTCGCTCACATTCGACGCCACATATTCGCGCGGCGGACTCCATTTACCCTGCAACGCCAGGACTGAGCGCACACAACGCAAGATTGTCTCTGGCTTTGCTCCACTGAGTATGTTGCTGCCGCACTCGATTGTCTCAGGCCGCTCGGTCACATCGCGGATAGTAACATTGGGCACGCCGAAAATGGCGCTCTCCTCCTGTACCGTGCCGCTGTCGCTCAATATACAAAGCGCATTGCGCTCCAAGGAGATAAATTCAAAAAAACCAAATGGGGGCATGAACCGAATATGCGCATTCTTCATTTCCATGCCGAATACTTCCATTCGCTCGCGTGTGCGGGGATGAGTACTTACGATGACCGGCACTTGATGTTCGCGTTGCACTTGATTTAAGGCTGTGATCAGCTCTCGTAAGCGATCTTCGATATCCACATTCTCGGCGCGATGCACAGTGACGAGGAAATAACGCCCGGCTTGCAATCCTAGGTCAGCCAAGATTGTGGATTGGCGGATTTGAGAATCATAATGTTGAATAACCTCATAAATAGGATTGCCAATTACATACGTGCGCTCACCGGGAATACCTTCGCGCAAGAGATTCTGACGGCTGCGCTCAGTATAAGGCAAGAGCACATCGCTGGAATGGTCGATAATGCGCCGATTCACTTCCTCCGGCACCCGGTCATCGTAACAGCGGTTGCCCGCTTCCATATGATAAACTGGAATGCCCATTCGCTTGGCGACTATGGCAGCTAGGCCGCTGTTGGTATCGCCCAATATCAATAATCGGTCAGGGCGTTCTGCCTGAATCACTTTCTCGCTTTTAGCTAAGATGCCGCCGATTTGCTCGCTAAAAGTATCGCCGCACACACCCCAGAAATGATCTGGCGCCCGTAGCCCTAATTCTTTAAAGAATATTTCGTTCAATCGAGGATCATAGTTCTGTCCGGTATGCACCAACACGTGCTGACAAAATTGATCGAGCCGAGGAATGATCAAGCTTAAACGGATAATCNNGGGACGCGTCCCCAAAATCGTTAAGACTTTCATCGTAGTAGTTCGCCTTCCATAGCAGTCTGATCGGGTGATAATAGACCATGGCGACGTAAGAGTTCGCGTACTTGTTCCGGTGACATGAGATTTTCTGCGGAACTGTATTCATTTTCCAACCATTGAGCGTTCCGCTCTTCACTGCGCAATTCTGGCAGGATCGGCAACATCACAAAATAATCATCTCTTGCCGTCGTTCGATGCGCTTCTTCTTCAGAGACCAATATTTCATGTAATTTTTCTCCGGGTCGAATGCCGGTAACGATAATTTTGATCGGCATATCGCCTATCAATGTGGCCGCGATGTCAGTCATTCGAGCAGAGGGCATGCGCGGAATATATGTATCTCCACGCTTAGCTCCGCGCAGGGCAACGAAGATCGTATCCACCGCCTGTTCAAGAGTCAACATAAAGCGCGTCATATCAGGCGTAGTTATCGTCACCGGACCGCCGTTTCGTATCTGCTCATGAAAAAGGGGTATCACTGAACCGCGCGAAGCCAGTACATTTCCGTAGCGCACGCATATAAAACGGGTTTCTGGACAGTCCAAGTTCGCGCGGATAAAGACCCTCTCTTGAATTGCTTTCGTCATTCCCATAACGTTGACTGGTTTGCAGGCCTTGTCGGTCGAGATCCCCACGACTGTTTGCACTGGCAGATCGTGTTCTCGAATCGCGCGCACGATATTATCCGCCCCCCCGACGTTGGTCTGCACCGCTTCGAAAGGAAAATATTCGCACGTTGGCACTTGCTTGAGAGCCGCCGCATTAAATACCACGTCAGCATTTCGCACCACACTGGTGACGCTATGAATATCGCGTACATCACCGATCCAAAAATCCAATATTCTTTCATAATTGCGATAGATGACCTCATCCGTGACCGCCCGCCGATTCAAATACTCGACGCGCATCGCATGTTGCTTAGCCTCATCACGCGAAAACACGATGATCTTGCTAGGCTGTCCCAATTCGCCAGACAAGAGCCGGCGCACTAGAACCTTTCCCAGCGACCCGGTGCCGCCCGTGACTAAAATACGTTTGCCTTCAAGTAATTGCATATTGTTTTCTCCATTCATCATACCGCGTCGGATCGGAAGCCAGCTCAATGAGCATCTGGTCCCAGCTAGGAATTTGGTAACCAGTCGCGGCCACAAATCGTGTCGCGCTTAAGCTGCGGTCGCATGGATGGTCTTCATAAGGCTCAATTTCTATGTCCAATTTCATAGCCTCTCGCAATTTGACCAATAACTGATATTTGCTGATCGGTTGGCTAGCGATTTGGTACAGGCCGGATAAATCCGGATAATCTTCAATAATGTCTCCCATGATCCGCGCCAGCACCTGGGTTGGAAACCCTGTATAGATTGCATTTTTGTAACCTTTGACTTTTCCGCCGCGGTTGCTCATGAACCATTCCAGAAAAGCACTCTGCTTGAAAAAATCCCGCCCAAAGATCGAAGTCCGGATTGTCAAACAGTTCGGACGGACGACTTCCCCTAACAACTTAGTTCGGCCGTACAAGTCCTCGGCGTCGGCCGCATCATCTTCGCTATAATTGCCCTTCTGCCCGCTAAAGACACAGTCCGTACTAATGTGGAATAGGCGGGACCCTGCAATAGCGCACAACTCAGCTAATCGATGCGGAAAAAGCGAGTTCAAAGTCAGACTTATAATCGGATCACTGGCTTCCTTAAGTTGCTTGATGATCCCTATGCAGTTTATCACCGCCCCCGGTTTGACTTGGCCCATCGCCCTCACCACACTGTCAAAATCAAGCGCGTTGACGCCGCCCAACAAAAATTTTTGATCGGCTTTCTCGTAGAGGGGCAGCTTGGTCCATAGGCCCCTCTGGTCCTGAAATGTAGCCAATGTTTCGAAACGCCGGTTGAGCACTTGGAAAACCTTGTGCCCCAACATCCCTTCACCGCCTAAAATCAAGATCTTCATCTCAATCTCCGATCGATATTTTTTTGACGCGTAATCACCTCTTCATAGAGGCCTATATGTCGTTGGACGTAGAGAGAGAACGCATATTCACTTTCAGCTATCTGGCGTGCTTGACCGCCTAATTTATTTCGAAGATCATTATTATCCAATAATCGCTTAATTGCCCCCGCTAATGCCACGGAGTCCATCGCGGGTACGGCCAGCCCACCCCGGGGAGCTCTTATCACGTTGGGTAACGAAGTTCCCTCGAAAACAATTACAGGTGTACCGCAGGCCATTGCCTCCACAGCCATTAACCCAAAAGCTTCTTGTATCGAGGGCATCACAAACACATCCGCGGCGGATAAAGCGACGGCAAGATCTTCACCATCAATCCAGCCCGGTGTAATAACTCTATACTTGGTCGACAAAATCTTAAAGCCTTTGCCGTCTTCAAATATTAGCAAGGAAGTAGGTTTTTGTGGCTCATAAATCTTTAGAGCTGCCATCAGCCAACTCATGCCTTTGAACCGATCAGATCCCAGTCCGACATCTCGAAATGCAATTACTTTCTGATCTGGAGCAATTCCCATTTTCTTACGGCATTCCAATTTATTTTTGGGCTTAAAGACCTCCAGATCAATGCCGAAAGGAATTTGATGGCAGGGTAAATGACGCAATAATGGACTTCTCTCAACGCGATCTTGCATCCATTGAGATGCGACAATTAATGTCATGTCTGCGCGCTGATAAACCTGCTTTTTTATTCTCCAATGTAGAAAAGGCATATAATGCTGAAAAAGTGATCTACACCTCGGATGGGGACAGCGGGGCGTGCAACCGGTCAACCAACGCTCGCACTCGAAAGAATGTATGCACCCTCCCGTCATTGCCCACGGATCGTGAATCGTCCAAACTAGGGGTTTAAGGCGGCTAATCATGGGCAACGATAATACGCTGATATTGGCGTTGTTCTGAATCATATGCAGGTGGATAACGTCTGCTCGCTTAAAGTAATCATATCTCGGCAAAAGCCAACCACTGAACCCGGTAAGCCTCTCCAAGCCTAATCGATTGTCGAACTTCATCATGGTCGCTGTAAAAAGACGCAATAGGGGATTACCTGGAGGCAGCAAGTGGATATGGGGGTTTTGGGTTGTCTTATTCCATACCGCCATTCCCACATTAAAAGATTCGTCCAGCGATTGCTGCATATAGTAGCCGTTAAATCGTCCACCTACGATATCGTTATTGCTGATATGTAGGATATTCACCCTGCGCCCTCGACAATAAATGTTGATTACAATATTGGGTTATATCTCGTGGTCAACGTTCTAGTGATCTATTTAAATACTTATTATGATCCAATCGTTTTTGGTTAAAGAACGCTTGTAATTTAATTTATTTTATTACTATATCATCTACTTTCCAGACCCCGACGCATTTATCATGCCATTCGCCATTTCCCTCAGGGCATTTTTCATTAAGTAATTCTATTGGTTCCGGAAAATTAAATGGTGCTTTGCACAAATTAAGCGGACGCCATATTCCAGATGATAAATCAATATTTTCCTCACGATCAGAAAACGTTGTTGCCATCAAATATTTTATATTACTTCTTTTTATATTTTTTAAAGCATTAAATATTTGTTTATAATTTAGATGGACCAAGCAATCACGACAAAATATCGTATCCGCTTCAGGCAATTTTGACGATGTTAAATCTATATACAAAAAATTGCATTTTTTACTACTGTAGCTATTTATATTTTCTTTTACTAGTTTTTTAACAATATCACCACCGATGTATTCAATATCCTCAAATTTAATATGCCGCATCCAATTAAAATCGCCACATGGCACATCAAGCAGCTTTTTTATATCAAGCTTTCTTAGCAATGGCACCAATTCTTCCCTTAGCACGATCGTTTGATCCAAATTGGAGCCACGGCCGGAAATCGAACTATCGCCCTTAAATAAATTATTTTTATAAATCCTACGAAAATTTAATCTATAACTATTGAACTTCAACTTCAATTTGATTTTTTTTAATAAATCTATTTTCCGTACTATCAATTTAATACCATTTTTGAGCTGAAAATATAGTTTGATAAATTCCAAAATAATCCTTCCATGTATCTGAATAAAAGAATTGGAAAAATCCGTAGATTGTAAAAATAAAGAGCAAAATAAATAAAATGATTCTTCCGATAGATTTTTTCATATTTAAAAGAATAAACGGATAAACAATTATTGTGGCAGGCGCGAAATACATCCTAACGCGTGCAATTGAGTAAATCAGAAGGTTTAGCGGCATAAAAATAAAATTGATCATCGCGATTTTAAAAATGAGGGAGGTTCGCTGATTTTGATATTTTTCAAAATACAATGTCAAAATCAACATGGCAAACAAAAAGAGGAAGCCTAATCCCGTACTGGTAACTCCGGTGTTTTGATAAATATTATATTTCACAAAATATTTATTGATGAACTGTTTTAGAAAAGGCAAGAGGGACTCGCCGAAAAGAAACAAGGATACATAGAGCGACGCAAAAATAACTCTTTGGACTTTTGATATTTTCCAATTCCATAAGCCCAATAGATAGATCGGGAGTAGGATTAAGGCGCTGGAATGAAAGAGCGCCGCCACCCCGATACAAAGAAAATAACGAATTGCATTTTTCTGATAGAGATAGTCCAGCGAAAAAACAAACAGCATGATGGCAATGGATTGCCTCATGGCGGAAGAATGAATCAACATAAATTCCGGGTTAAAGATATAGAGGAAGGTCGCCAGCCAATAATATTTTGTAGGGACATACTTCTTAAAAAAGCGATAATAGATGAGACAATTCAAAAGTGCCAGCACCGCCGTCATGGCAAAAAAGCCAAAAGACCGGAATAGCCAATTTAATAAAACCCACCCCGGCTCAAATTGTTGTGTTTTATTGAAAATATCAATTTGACTGTTTCGGTTAATTTCAATAAAGGCATTAAAATATGCCTTGTAGTCATTTCCGAAATTATACCTCAAGGAAAGAAAAAGAAATATTAGAGCAAAAGAGAGCTTTAAACCCCAATGAAAATTCTTATATTTTACGAGGTAGGCAAAAATAACAGAAAATAGGCCTAATATTATTGTTGCTATCATGCCATATTTCTCAATTATTTCTAGATAATTTATCTATAATCTATTCATAATGATTTGGCGATTATATCTTTGCTCTGAAATCACCCCACTTAACGTCGAAGCCGTGTTCGGCAAGCGCCAGAGCATAAATGCCCCGTATTGCGGCTAAATCCGCTATCTTGGCCTCTGGACTCGCATGCCTCTTCACCATATCCAGCCTACGGCAAAGACGTTTCTGCTACAGTATCGTATGAATAGGGTACGAACAATCCCGACAGACTTCTACAAGGTCGTCGGCAAACGACTACACAATAATATCGGGCCATCCTGGCTGGGGGACAACGTAAATCATGACTTTCGGCCATTCTTACGTTCACACCTGCGGGCATTGACCAATTCGCTATTGCTCACGCGTGAATCTTTCATTTCTCGTGACAGCTCGCAATCAGAGAAGCTATACCCGTTCTCGGTAAGGAATCGAGTCAAAGCGTGCGAAGCCTCAACCATGTTCTCAAGGCCATCTATTCTGCATATGACCCTCATGCCAATAATCATTAAAAAGCGATTCCATGCTCGGTTAACGAACTTCACGCCGAGACCCTTTATTAGAAGTAGATACCTCCATGCAAATTGAATTGTACCGATGGCTATATTTTTGCGCAAGATTCGCATCGCTCTAAACAAGTCCCGCATTACAGGCTGCGCTACCCCTCGATTGGCCCAAATACAATAGGCCGCCAGTTTGGGGAGGTTGAGTTGCCGCACGAGATCGTCGCGTCCCATCGCATGGAAGGCGGCAGCGGCGGAATCAGCCCAGATCGTCTCAACGCTGTAGATGCGTGGGACCAATTCGCTCCAATAGTATTCGCCCCTGTCGCGGAAATGCGGGGCATCCTCTAACCTCTTCGAGTTTCTTTTATGGACCCCCTCGATTATCGAGGCACTCACTCCGCAGGCTCCAGGGAGGGTTAATGGATAATCGGTCATCACCATCCGCTTTGCCACGCAGGCAATCGCCAGTGAGGCGAAAATGTCCGGGCTGAGGCCACCGAAATAGGCCCCTGTCGTTTTTTTGATTGTTTCGAGACAGCCCCGATGCACGAGACCGTGATACAATTTGGGCAAATTATGACTTAAATAATTAATTCCTCCATCGCGGACGAATGCCCGCATCTCTTTCTCACCATCCGTGTCGATGATGTTCCCTCGAAAATTAAAGATAGATAGAACCCCGCCTGTCACTTTCGTGAAAATCGTAGCAGGGATGCCCGCATCAGGCCAAATAAAATTGACCTTTGTTCTCACCGACAAGGAGTCGATGGATTCCCGTTGGACCCATTCCGCTGCTTTCATGATTTCGGGATTTACCCCATCATCATCACCGATAAGACATAAGTATTCCCCGCTAGCCGACTTGACCGCCGCATTAAAATTATCAACGAATGATAAAGGTCGCCCATAATAACTATATCGCAGTCGCGAATCTCGAATATTTATCTGAATCCACGCTTCTAATGCACGCGATTCGCTGTTGTCTTGCACCACTAGTTCAAGCCGTGGATCAGAAATCTCGAGAATACTCTGGATTGCAGAAATCGCATAGGGTATCCGATTCCGGGTCGGGATCACTATGCTTAGCAAAGGCATGGTTTTATTTTGGCAGTCCATAAGAAATACCGGTAAACTTTCGTATTAACAATATTATTTCCTTGCGCAAATCGGGTATCGTGATTGCGGCGGCGGCGGCCGAAACGCTCCATACCAGTCCCATCAAGCCAAAGGTCAGAATGCGTGAAGAAGGCAAGAGAAATAGCCAGCGGCTCAATAATATTATGGGAAGTGCGACAATCAACGGCCGTCCGACATCGCGTAGAACCCACGTCCAGAGTTCACCGGGTAAAAAGCGGCGATGAATAAAGAAAATATAAATCGGCAGAGTGCACAGATTCATCATAAGCCAAGATACCCCTCCTCCGATAATGCCATATTTCATAATCAGCAAAATCAACAGGGGTATTATCAAAACGACTGAAACAATACCCAGCATGAGATTCAATTTGATATTTCCATGGGCCAGGGCCAGATAATAGGGAATAATCATTATCGCTTGAATGATCGAACCGCCCAGTAACAAAGAAGCAGCCGGTCCCGCCTTTTGAGCGGCTACGGCGGAACCCGTCCAAGCAAAAATAAATCTTCCCATATACGCGGTTAGCGTCAGAGCAGCCGGCAAAACCGCAATACTAACCAGCCCGCAGGCTCTATGATAGAACTGCTTGAGAGTGTCTTTTTCTCCCAAGGAAACAAGCCCCGTCAGTCGGGGAAATATGGCCACTCCAATGGGATTGGCCAGCATAATCGGCACGGAGGCAAGAGCGCCGGCCAGAGTATAGTATCCGAACATCTCCAGCGGCAGCATTTTGCTGACCGCAATTTTATCGGTCTGGACGAGAAGCGTTGAACAGATAGTGATGCCAACCATACCCGCCGCGTAATGCCACGTATCCCGTATTAATATCCGATTGAACCGCGGCCTGGGATCGGCGCGAGGCAGACCGCGCCAGAGCATCAAGCGTATGGCCAAACAATACACGGCATTGGAGAATAGCTGCCAAAAAGCAAAAGCAATAATTGTCGGAGAAAAAAGCCACAAAATCAACACCGCCCCGGCTCCCCGAAATACGCCCCAGGCGATCTGAAGGGAATTGTACGATACCTGTTTCTGCAAGCCCAAAAGTCCGCCGTTATACAAACCCGACGGCAATTGAAGTGCTATGGCCATTCCCATAAGACGGATAGCCGCCGCAATTTTGTAAGTGGGGAGCGCACCGGCCTGCAACCAGCGTTCGGCAATGAACGGAGCGAAAACCCATATCAGCAACGCCACCGCCAAAGAAATAAATAGATATAAATATTCATAAGTGCGGAGCAAATCGCGCATTTTGCCGGCAGTATCCTTAAGAACTGAAAGACGGGCCATCTCTCGACTAAGGGTCGCCGTCAGCCCCATATCGACGAAGGCAAGAACTCCCAACAGCGTAGAATAAAATCCGACCAAGCCATACGCTTCGATCCCGAGAAATTTAAGGTACACGGGGATGAAAAGGTAGGCTAAGACAATTCCCCCAGCGCGTCCAATATAGTTGGCGACGGTATTTTGTCTGATTGAATTCATGTATTGAGCCTATTCGTCACGGATCCTCATTCTCATCGACGGCAAAGGCTTGGGATATAATTCACGACATCCTTAAACCAATCTGGCCTAAACCTAAAGTAATCGCAAGGCCAAGCATGATAATAAAAATATGGGGTATGCGTGGGTAAATAGAGTTTTCCCGATGTGCTCAGCATATTCGAGAAATTTTTCATTGCCCTAGAGGGCATAAACACATGCTCTAGCGTTGCCTGGCATAAAATGGAATCAAATTTATTCTGCAAAATTCCAGGTATTTCGGGTGAACAAATATCCCAAAGCACATCTGTTTTATCATCCGGCTGGAAATCAACATAATAATCGGTTGATATAAAAACAGTTTGCGGATAGACCAAATTGAATGCTTAGCGGGTTTGAATAGATGCCGAAATAAGCCGACAATCATTTCCCAAACCATAATATTCCCATAAATCACGCATAATCCCTTGATAGAAGCCGGAAATGTTCGGAATACGAAATATTTCCGAATGACGCTTATTTAGTGATTGAAGTTGGCTGAGAGGTTTAGCCGAGGGTTTAGCTGGAATGATATGAACATGTTTATATAAACCGATACGTTCGAGTAGCCGAAGTTTTTGTACTTTTAACTGGATAAGGATCTTTAGATACGTCTTTTTTAACACTTTCCGCAAATTCATTTTAGTCCCCGCTCCCTAGGTACTATCCAAATCTTACATACGAGTAGGAGATGGGCACATCCCGTTGATCTTGAACATTTGCGAAATGCTGCTTTCCGTGAAGAAATCGGCTTGAATAGCCTGATCAAGTAGATGAATATCTTTGCGTTTGCGCAGATTGGCCCGCTCGTGACAAACTTTTCACTGCAATGAAGATAGGCTTCATGGATGAGCTGGAAGCCCATGATCGCGTTGTCGTAAGAGGAAGAGGCCCGGGTCATCCCGGTTGGCCCCGATTCCACCGACGACTGCGGCGAAATGGATAGCGATGTCCGGCTTTTGCTCATCTAACATCCGGCTGATGTCCTTAAGGTTTCTGAGGACATATTCCGATATATCGGTAACGGGAACGAATGGGCATCGCCAATCTACCTGCAATTTCCGGCAATAAGAGCCTTTTTTAAATCCTTCCCTCCCCTCCCCGATCGAACCAGACCTTTAAATTCTTGGCGGGTTCTTACTTTTCATTTTATTGAGATTTTCGCGGAACAATACAATCCCCACCGAAAAACAAAAACCAAGAAATCCGGCTATCAAAACATTCTGTTTCTTATTTGGAGAAACGGGATTAAAAGATGTCGTAGGATCCTTGATAAGTTGGGTATAATCGATTCGACCTTTTTTAGCTTCCAAAAGTAAAATCCCCTTTTGAGCATTGGCAATCGAGGGTTTAAGGTTTTCAATTTTTAAGCGCTCCGAGCTGACCATTTCTTCCAGCGAATTAAAGTACCGCAGATTCGTTTGGACCTCGTTCGAATATAAGAGGAGGGCCAGCGATTCCGCCCCCTCTTTCTTTTCAGAAAGAATTTTCTGTTGTTGCTTTCCCAATTCTTCGATTCGGGTCTTAGTCGACTTCATCTCGGCCTGGAGCGCAGCAATCCTTTGTTCGGCGATTTGAAGTTTATTCTGATCGGACGAGATACTACCTTTATTTTTTTCAACCTCTGTGTTTAGGGTGCTGATTTCTATGTCGATTTTTTTGTCGAATTCGCTTTTTAAATGATTGAAGAGAGACGCGAGAATCAGTCTTCCCTTTTGCGGATCTTTCACCCGGACGAAAGCTCGGACGAGGTCGGTATCGCGAAGATCCTCGGCTTTGATAGCGGGAAATTCGCGCTCCGGGATATTGAGCTCGGCCGCGATGAGCGAATCATAGGATCCTTCTGTGATCTGGCTGGCTATCTGTTTCGGTTCGGCGACGAGGACGACTTTGAATTCTCCGGCTTGAGTTTGGCTCATGAACTTGCCCGGGATAATGACAATGTCCACTTGCCAGATTTTCGGAAGAAGGAAGCTCACGACTGCCGCCAAGACCGCCAAAATGACAGTCGGGATTATGATCTGCCAACGCCATTTCCAAGCAACAATGATATACTCCATCCAATTGAAGTATTCAAATTCAGTTTTTTCTTCATGCATAGGACGATCCTTAGTTCAATTTTGGGGCGATTTTAGCATGATTCGGATTCATAAAATAGTTCAGCGCTGTTCCTCGATCACGCCATCGAACTTATTATTCGCCTAGCCGTCGATCAGATCACGGCCGACATTCCGCCAATTTCCCTCAGAAACGAAAGTCACCGTAGCGACGCGTTTTCGGAAATGAAGATCCCCTCGCATCCGACGAATTCCCCCCGCCCCGGTGTTATGGCGCGACGCACGCGCTCTTGATGATCGCAACGATTCTTTTCAGATCTTCTTCACCGAGCTGATTCCCGGACGGCAGGCAGAGGCCCCGTTCGAAAAGGTCCGCGCTGACGTCGCCGCCTCGAATTCGGCAGTCCTGGTAGGCCGGCTGAAGGTGCATGGGCTTCCAAACGGGCCGGGATTCGATATTTTCATTTTCGAGCATCATTCTGACTTCTTCCCTGTTCCGGCCGAACAGGCCGGGGGTTATTAAAACCACGGTCAGCCAGGCATTGGATTTTCCATATGGGGCTTCCGGAATGAATTCCAAGCCGGGCAAGCCGCCCAGCGCTTTTTGATAAAAAATCCGGATAGCCCTTCTTTTTTCGATTTTCCGATCCAGTTCCTTCAATTGCCCGCGGCCGATAGCGGCTAGGATATTGCTCATCCGGTAGTTGTACCCGACCTGCGCATGCTGATAATGGATCGCCGGCTCTCGGGCCTGGGTGGCTAAATAACGGGCCTTTTTAATCAAGGAATCATCGTCCGAAACCAACATCCCCCCGCCCGACGTGGTGATGATTTTATTCCCGTTAAACGAAAGGACGCCCATCGCTCCAAAGCCTCCGGAGGCCCGGCCTTTATAAAATGCGCCGACGGCTTCGGCCGCGTCCTCAACGACGGGGACGTCATAGCGCGCGCAAATTCCCGTGATGGCGTCGTAATCCGCGCATTGACCATAAAGATCGACGACAAGGACCGCCCGCGGCAGGCGGCCGCGCCCGGCGCATTCCGCCAGCTCTTTTTGGAGCAGAAGCGGATCCATATTCCAGGTCGAACGATCGGAATCGATGAAGACCGGGCGCGCGCCGCAATACATCACCGCATTGGCGGAAGCGGCGAACGTCAGATCCGAACACAAGACTTCGTCGCCCGGCTGCACGCCGATGAGAATCATGGCCAGATGAAGCGCCGCCGTTCCGCTGGACAAGGCTACCGCATGGCCGACCCCGAGTTTTTGGCATATTTCTTTTTCAAACGATTCGACATGCGGACCGAGCGTCGTGATCCAATTGGATTCAAAGGCGTCCAGCATCAGCTCTTTTTCCCGTCCATCCATGTCGGGAGGAGACAAATAAATCCGCTTCATGTCCGCAGCCTCATTCTTCTTCAAGAAATCGGGCGCCGCCGCCCAGACGATCGGGCCAGGGCGTCAAACAATCGGGCGTATTTTTGAAAAGCCGTTTGGAAACATATACCAGATAGGACTTCAACTTCATAGTCGCAGTTTTTCAGGCCCGGGCGAATGGCCGTCCTTTATAAGACAATTCCGTCCGCCGCCACCGCGTGATCAGCATTATTCTCATCGCCGCCGCCCTCGATTCAGGAAGGGAATGAAGCGGCCCGGGAATAAGCTTCTAGAAGAGAACCCACGACATTCCGGGATCGGAACGATTCAACTTGGGCCAAGCCGTTTCTCCGCATTGTTTCTCGCAATAAGGGATCCAATTGGAGTTTCGCCATGGCCGCCCCGATCGAGGCAAAGTCCAAAGGATCAAAAAGCAACGCGCAGTCCCCGACGGACTCCCTCACCGCGGGAATCGAAGCCGCCGCGATTGGACAACCGCAGGCCATCGCTTCGGCGACCGGCATCCCCCCCCCCTCGTACGTTGAGGGGAAGATCAAGGCGGCGGCCCCGGAATAGAGCAAAGCCAATTCCGCCAGCGCTTGCCGCGGTATGAAGACCACGTCCTTTTCCAGCCGGTATCGCCGGATCGCTTCCTGGATCTCGGATTCGGCGCAACGCGAGTCTCCTCGGAAAACGAGGGGCCAGGGCCCCAAGCCGGATTTTTTTAGTTCGGCATAAGCCTGGAGAAGTCGAACATGATTCTTATGGGGATAGAAATGGGCGACATAAAGCCAATATCGGTCCGGCAAGTTACGCGAGGCCCGGAAAGCCTCGATCGACGCGCGTTCGGCGGGCGCGAATCGATCGTCGACGATGGCCGGAATGACGATCAGCCGCGACGGCTGCGCGTTCAATCGGGATTGCAGCTCCTCCGCCGTGGACAGGGACATCGGCAGCAGGACCGCGGCACGGCGGACCGTGGCAGAAATCATGTGCCGAAGGTAGTACCGTTTCCAGGGCGAATAGGACGCATTCTTTCGGAACATCAGGAGATCGTAGATGGTGACGACCGCCGGGACCGCATTGATAACGGCTTGCGTATTAGCAAACCAGTGCATGCAGTCAAGCTTGTATTTCCTGGCCAGGAATTGTAGCACCGTGTTCTCGTAGACGATCCGCTGAGGACGGTTCGCGCCCCGGAGCTTCCCCTGGACCATCGTAAAATTGGGTTTTTCGGGAAGCAGGTCCCGACTGCGTGAGGTCACAAAAGCGATATACTCATTAGATGGATCGAATTGACCGATGACGGACAGCAAATTTCCGATGTAATTCCAACTGCCGCCGATTTGGGGGCCGGCATGGAGAAGATTAAGCCCTATCTTCATAATCCTTCCACGAATTTGCGGATCCGTCGTCCTTGCACGTTCCGTTTTTTTCTCGAAGGATGAACTGCGCGTCGCGGATGGGGATGGCCGGAAAGTTCAGGGTCGAACGTTCCTCCGTATTTTTATGGGCGGTTCCGAATGCCGGAAGAATTTCTTCCGTTCCATTGAAAAGAATTTTAAACAGGCTACCGCCTATAGAAAGACGGATGCTTCCTCTTCTCGACTTTTTCTCCACGCCAGCGAGGCGCCTAGGCAGAGGATATCAATGAGGATCACGATGCCGATACGGACCCAGGACCCTCCAATTCGCCTTTCATCGAGAAGATTTTAAATCATTCCTTGTTAAAAAACAAAGCGCGAAAAAGCGGGCGTTTCCTCCCCTAAAAACGATCAAAAAGTGAGGTCTATGGGAAGCTCCTGTGTCGGAGAACCGCTCGGAAGGCCCAAAAATTATTTCCCCGGATCGAACGGACCTTCGGCCAGACGCTTGATGCCGGGATACATCCGCAGGATCTGATCACGGATGTTCCTCTCGAGACAGCTTTCCGGATTCCGGCCGCGAATCTCGGCCGTCCGCCGTTTGGCCGCGGTCAAGGCGTCAAGGCGGGGCCGAGCGGCCTCCCGTTTGGTCCGATCGGCAAGAAGGGGGAAGAAAAATTCTTTCCTCATGAATCGGACGGTGTGTTCTTCAGCCAAATAATCCCGCCCCGGTCCCTTCTCGATCATCAAGTCCAGGGCCAATGTCTCGTCGCTGACCTCGATCCCCCGCAGGACCCGTTGGACCATGCCCAGAATTTCGTTGTCGACAACGAGCTTGTCGTAGGAAACGGTTAAATCGAATTCCATGAGGCCGGCCATATCGTGGATGTAATTGGCGCCGGACATGGCCACCATCAAGGCGGACATGGCGCTTTCGAAGGCNNTTGATCATGGCCCGCTCGATGGGCCCGCCCAGATGGCCCAGCGTCCGCAGGTCCGGGATGGATCCGACGCTGCCGCAGATGGCCGGGGCGCCTTTCCGGACGCATTGCACCAAGGCCACGCCGCCCAGCGTCTCCGCCACGTGCGTCAGGATATTCCCGGCCAGGGTGATGGGCGAGGTGGTCCCGCAGATGGGTTCGGTCGGGACGACGACGGGCAGTTGATTTTGAGCCAGGAAACAGGTCATCTCCCCATAATCGCGATCGATCTTGAAGGGGCTGATGATCAGCGTGATAAAGCTGACAAACGGCCGCTCCCTCAATGCTGAAGCCCCGCCGGCCACGAGCTCGGCCATCTGGACGACCTGCCGCAGCCCCGTCATGGAGTAAATTCCGCCCATGACGTGCTTGCGGGTGCGGTCCAAAGAATGGAAAAATCGATTGATATCGATGTCGTCCAGGTTGCTGATTTCGTTGGGAAAAACGTTGATCGTGAATAAATGGATATTATCCAAGGCCTCCACAAACCTGGCATTGAGGGCCACATCGTCCGTCGTCGAGGGGCGCCTTTCTCCGGTGTCGGGATCCAGAACGAAGACGGCCGTGCCGCCCGTGCCGTAGTGGACCTTGTTTTTTTCCAGGACGCAGTCATTCCGGCCGTCCCGGGAGTACAGCGTAATGGAGGAGGGGTTCGTCGCCAGCGCGTCCTCCACAAGGGCGCGGGGCAGCCGGACGATCCTCGTCGCGGCGTCGGTTTCCGCCCCGGCCGCCCGGAAAGCTTCGAAGGCCGTCGGAGAATAGACTATCATCCCCGAACGGGACAGGACTTCGAACGCGGCGGCGATGATCTTTTCGACGTCCCTTTCGCTGAGAGGCCGATAGAGGGAGCTCGGCAGGCCGATCTCCCTGGGATTGAAGCTGTTGCGCGTCATCGGATCTGTCCTGGAGTGATGGGATTGAAGTCTCCGCCGCGTTCGATCATCTTGCAAAAATAATCGAGGCCTTCGAAGGCCAAGGGGAGGGGATCATAAAGATGGAAATCGTCATGGCCGCAATGCCGGAAGGGCCGCAAGATCCGAAGCGCTTCGGCCAAGTTTTTCTGTCTGACGAGTTGAGCGAAGGCGATGGCCTCGCCGACGAGCCAGCGGCAGCGGACCATGCGGGCCGGGAGGGCCGGGCCCGCGGCCGGCGGGTCATCGATCGCCGCGCGATACCACAGAAAGGGGAAATCGACGCCGGCATGAATCGCCAGGGCCATCGATCCCCACGGCCGGGCATTGATTTCGTTCAAACGCGGGACGCCCTGACCATCGGGGATGAACTCCAACTGGGCCATGCCATGCCATCCCAGCTTGTCCAAAAAAGAAACGGCCACGGCGATGAGGTCCAGGTCCGCGGGAATCTCACGCAAAGTCGCCGTCCCGGTGAGTCCGCGGTCTTTAAAACGAAGATAGCGATCGGCGCTGGCGGCGATGCAGCGGCCTCGGTGATAGACGACGCCCACGCCCATCACCCGGCCGGGCAGGTATTCCTGGAGAATCGGCCAGCGCTCCGGGGACAGGCTATAGGCCGCGACCAGGCTCTGGAACTCGTCCCTGAGTTCGGCGAATCCGTGCACGACACGAACCCCCTTGGCGCCGTTGCCCGCGCGTGTCTTGATCACCAGCGGCCAGGAAGCGGAATCCCGATAGCCGTTCAGTTCGGCGAGGCTGGAGATCTTTTTCGTCACCGGCGCCGGACAGCCGTACCGTCGGGCCAGCTCGATACAGCCCCATTTATCCTCGATCTGTTCGTAGAGTGCGAAGGGAGGCAGGGGCGCCCGGACGTCGGCCGGCAGGGCGTCCCGGTATCGGCTGAAAATACCGGCATCCTCATGCCCGGGCAGCAGCACTTTCGCCCCGGTGCGGCGCAAGGCCCGGCAGACGCTTTCGAAGTAGCGGTCGGGCTCGACAAAAAAATCGGGCAGCCGGGTGAACGACCGGGCGTATTTTGAAAACCGGGACATCGCCCGCGGCGACGCGTCCCCCACGTGGACCGCGATCCCCCGCCGGCCCAGCGAACAGACGGCGCCATAGGAGGTGCGGCACCAGCCGTAGGTCACGAAAGCCGGGGGCCGCTCGAAAAAGGCTTTGGTTCTCTCGATTCCGAACATCCTGAAAAATTCCCATCGTTGATGCCGGCCGATTGTATCTTCGGGTCGGAACCTTGTCAATGCGCCCAAAAGCCGAGAAGACGCGCCATCTATTTGAAACGGTTGTTATTAGCAATTCATTGACTTGCGGCGAAGAGAGAAATATATTTATTCCACTTCACCTTGATAAGGGAGAAATACATTGAAACTTTCGCGAATCGTCGTGGCCGCGTCATTAGGGATCCTGGCCTTGGCCCTGGTCATGGCCCAGAGCGGGCGCCCGGTCAAAACCGGAACCCAGAAAATCGGGCCGAACGAGATCGACAACCCCGATCTTGTTCCCGTCGCCAATCCAATGCCCAAAATGGCCTTGCCGCCGGACTCGGAAAAAGCGACGGCCGTCCTGACCCCCAGCGCTTCCCTCACGGGTCCCGGATCTCCTGGCGGCCTGCCCCCGAACGGCGCCGGGCAGACGAATGGAAAAGACGTCAATGTGACGGCCATCCTGGGCGGCGCCGGTGACAAAGTCAATTCAGACCTCGTATCCGATTGGCGCGGCCGTCTCTATTGCGCAACCCAAGTCTATTTAGGTACGCACTGGTATATTCAGCTCCTCCGCTCCGTGGACTATGGGAAGACGTGGGAGGGATGGGGCTATATCCAGAATACGACTTTGGATTTAACGGAGCCGTCCCTCACCGTCGGAAAAGGGAGTATTGACGGCTACAAACTCGTATTAGCCTATATCGTCGGGGCCGCGCCTTCTTATATCGAAGTGGCCACGCAGGACATCATCGACGACAGTTTCCACACGCCGGTCACCCACGCGATTGTCCATTATGGCAATCCTTATGGCCATCCGAAAATCTGGGCGGAATATGATGTTTTTGGAAATTGGTATGTCGGTCTTGTCGCCGAATGGCAATTGAGCGCCACCGATGTCGACATCGAGTATTGGAGAAGCGTGGACGGGGGAGCGACGTGGCCCTCCACTTCGGCCACGACCACCAGCCACATGGTTCTTTACGGCAACTCCGACACCTATGCCTGGACCCAGCCGGACGGGGTGATGGGGAATGGCGAAATGTACTATGTCGCCGTCTATAACAAGACCGACAAGACCATTCACGAAATGAAGATCGACGGGACCACCAACCTTGTCGATCGACCCATCTATACGCTTCCGGCCGATCCGGCGCACGACGTCAACCCGAGAATCGCCGCCAATTACTACGTCCAAACCCAAATCATCACGTTCACCTATTATTTTGACGTCGGCGACGATGACGTCCTCTATGTCTTGAGCACGGACAACGGCGCCACATGGTCGGGCCCGTTCAGTCTGTTCAATTCGACCCTGATGGAATTCGGCGCCAAAATCAACGCCAATCCCGGGACTTCAGGACGTTTTCATGTCTCCACCAACTACGATAATTTCAACATCCAATACAGGAGCCGCGGGTTGGCGACATCGCCCAGCACGTGGAGTCTGGCTCGAAATATGAATGACGTGGCCGCCGGGGCCAGCGCGACATATCCGCTGAAAGGCGTCTTCCCCATTATGGCCACCGATTTTCCCTGCCTGACCTGGTCGGAACAGGGCACCCCCTATGACATTTATTTTGACCGCGGCTATTCCGCCGACCTGGTGGCGACCTGGGACGGCCAAGGCGTCTATGTCCGCAACTCCGATTCGGGGCTCTTCACCTCCCTGGCCTCCCCGGCCACCCAAATCGCCGTCGGTGACCTGGACGGAGATACGACGGGCGACATGATCGGAATCTGGCCGAGCCAGGGTGGCGTGTGGGTCAAATCATCTTCGACCGGCGCCTGGACGCAGCTGTCCACGACGGCGGACTGGATCGCCGCGGCCGACATGAACGGCGACGGCAATGCCGAACTGCTGGGGACGTGGACGGGCCAGGGCGTTTACTGGCGGAACAACTCTTCGGGAATCTGGACCCTGCTGGCCACGCCGGCGACGCAGATCACGGCCGGGGATCTGGATCATGACGGCAAGGCCGACCTGATCGGGATCTGGCCGTCGCAAGGCGGCGTGTGGGTCAAATATTCCGCGACCGGGACCTGGGCCCAGCTGGGCTCGACGGCGGATTGGATCACGACGGGCGATATGAACGGCGACGGCTATCCCGAGCTTCTGGGGAGCTGGGCCGGTCAGGGCGTTTACTGGCGCAATTCGAGCTCCGGCGCGTGGACTCTACTGGCCACGCCGGCGACGATGATCGGCTCGGGCGATCTGGACGGGGACGCCACCGACGACTTGCTGGGCGTCTGGCCGTCGCAGGGCGGTGTGTGGGTCAAATATTCGACGACGGGAGCCTGGGCCCTTCTGGGCTCGACTCCGAGCTGGATCGCCAGCGGGTATATGAGGGGCGGCAATAATCCTTGGGCGGCCGGCCTGGGTTCGCCGCAGCCCCTGGGCGGGGCGGGTTCGATTCCTTCGGGAATGAGCTTGGCCCAGCAGGGACCGGGCGGATCGAGTTTCTCCCCGAAGATCGAAAAGAATCTGATTCCGTCGGCCTCGCGGTTTGATCGACGGATGACTCCGGGGCCGGGAATGCCGGGATTTGTCTACGTGACGTCCTCCAACCTGGTTCCCGCGGCGGCCGCGGTCGAGAAGAAGATCGAGAGGCACCAGCGCTGAGCCGGGCTCGACGGGCGAACCGCTGAACTCACGAGGGCGTCAGGTCCGCGGGGACCTGACGCCTTTTTTTTGATCCTCTTGACTTTATATTTCTAAATGAATATATCTATTCCATATAAGGAAGCGTCTTTAAAAGGAGAGAGTTTTCATGAAGATTTCGCGAATCGTCGTGACCGTGTTTTTGGGATTCCTGGCCTTGGCCCTGGTCATGGCCCAGAGCGGGCGCCCGGTCAAAACCGGAACCCAGAAAATCGTACCGAACGAGATCGACAACCCCAATCTTGTTCCCGTCGCCAAACCGCTGCCGAACATGGCCTTGACCCCGGATCCGGAAAAAGCGACGTCCGTTCTGATGCCGGCCACAATCGTCAACAACGCTCGATCCGCGGATTACGCTCCGGCAAACGGCGCCGGGCAGACGAATGGAAAAGACGTTGTTCTCACTGGCGGGTTGGCCGGCAGCTACGGCGACCGAATCAATTCGGATATCGTGTCCGATTGGCGCGGCCGGCTTTATTGTGCAACCCAAGTGTATTATACGCCTTGGAGCCATTGGCAAATTCAACTTTTCCGGTCCGTGGATTATGGGAAGACGTGGGAAACATGGGGATATATCGGAAACGCGACTTATGATTACACGGAACCGTCCCTATCCGTCGGAAAGGGGAGTGTTGACGGCTACAAGCTCGTTTTTGCCTATATCGTCGGCGCCTCCCCCACTTATATCGAAGTGGCCACTCAGGACATCAGCGGCGACACTTTTGTCACGCCCATCACCCACGCGGTGGCTCATTTTTCCGATCCCTATGCCCATCCGAAAATCTGGACGGAATATGACATTTATAATAATTGGTATGTTGGTTTGGTCGCCGAGTGGCAACTCGGGGCCACCGACATAGACATCGAGTATTGGAGGAGCCTCGACGGGGGAATGACATGGCCCACCGTTACGACCTATCCTACCGCCAATCACAATATCCTCTACGGCGCCTCCGATTCGTATGCTTGGACGCAGCCCGACGGCGTAATGGGGCAAAACGAATATTACTATGTCACCGTCTATAACAAAACCGACATGACGATTCACGAAATGCAAATCTCCGGGACCACTCTCGTCGACCGACCGATCTATACACTTGCGAACGCTCCGGCGCACCCCGTCAACCCGAGGATCGCCGCCAATTTCTACGTCCAGACGCAAATCATCACCTTTACGGAATATTTTGCCTCCGGCGACGATGACGTCAATTATCTCCTCAGCACGGACAGCGGCGCTACTTGGACCGGGCCGTATGCCTTGTTCGATTCCACTCTTATGGAATTCGGCGCCAAAATCAATGCCAATCCGGGACCTTCGGGGCGTTTTCATGTCGCCACCAACTACGATAATTTCAACGTCCAATACAGCAGCCGCGGGTTGGCAACATCGCCCAGCACCTGGAGTCCGATTCGAAATATCAATGACGTGGCCGCCGGGGCCAGCGCGGATCATTGGATGAAAGGCGTCTTCCCCATTATGGCCACCGATTTTCCCTGCCTGACCTGGTCGGAACAGGGCAGCCCCTATCAGATCTATTTTGACCGCGGCTACTCCGCCGACCTGGTGGCGACCTGGGACGGTCAAGGCGTCTATATCCGCAACTCCGATTCGGGGCTCTTCACCTCCCTAGCCTCCCCGGCCACCAAAATCGCCGTCGGCGACCTAGACGG
>PMCY01000032.1 GCA_003154255.1 Candidatus Aminicenantota bacterium
GACGCGCATCCGGATCGGCCAGGGCCAGGGTGACTCGATCGATCGTTTCCTTGTATTTTGAGATATCGTCGGGGCGGAAAGAAACGACGGCGGTTCCCGCGGCGTACCTCCGAACCTGGATATGATAAAAATGGACATCGTCCAGCTTCCCGATCCAAATCANNTCGCGGTCGACGGCCTTCATCTCCCCGAAAACGTCGTAAGGGCGGCGGAAGAAACCCTCGGCCTCGCCTTCATAAAGGGGATGCTCCAGGTCGTCCACGTAGAACCGAACCAGGCCGGAGATCGAAGCGGTCCAGAGCCGGACGATCGCGCCGGGTCCGGGGATGTCGACCATGAGATATTCGCCGAGGCCGTCCGCCCCGGGCGTCTTGAGGACCTTCTCGAAGTTGGGGATCGGCTCACCGCCGCCGTCCGCGTTGGCGAACCAGCCCGGTCCCTCGGGCATGCTGCTGCGGCGGTCGAAGGAGGAGAACTGAACGGTGCGAAACGCAGGTTCGGGGAATCGAGCCAGGGCCGCAAGGTCGTCCATTTCTTCAAACAGGGACCCCGTGGTCACGGGCGTCGGCCCGACGCCGCAGGCTGTAGTGAGAACGAAAATNNTCCCCCCGGCCCGAACGGTCGGCTCATTCGAAAAGGACGAGCTCCCGCTTTTCCCAGGGCGGAGGGTAGGCCGTGATCCAGGCCTCCGGCTTCACGCCGTTGGTTCCGCCCCGGAGAATGAGTGCAACGATTTCGATGCTTTTTCCGGCCATCGATTTGGACAGGGGGAAATAATACGTATAGTTGCTGTCGGTCTCGACATTCTTGTATTCCCAAGTGTTGCTGGGAAAGGAAACGGCCCGGTCGGGAGCGCCCACGGGACTGCCGTCGACACGGAGTGCGGCGGTGGCCCCCTCGTCGCCGTGTTTTCCATTAAGGGCCACGGCGAGATAAGCATTCCTGGAAACCTGCTCGGGCCTGAAGACGAGCCTCCAAGCGGCCACGGCGGGCTTCTCCGAATAGGCCTGAAAGAGATTGGACGCCCGCCAGCCCGTCCGATCGATCGGCTTGCCGTCAAGATACGCTTCGATTTCAGAAAGGCGCCGGGGAGCGCCGCGCAGGCGCAGATAGCGCACGAGCCTGTCCCGGGGAGTCTTGAGGATGGCGATGGTCCCCTTGCCGCCCCAGGTTGAGCTCAGAGGGAACCACGTTTCGAGGTCGGCGGAGACCTCGGCGGAGGCGTCATTCCCGAAGCTGTCCAAGTCCGGGCTGAGGTCGGCGGACTGCCGATCCCGCACTTTGATCACGATCCTGTCCGCCCGGAGAGGGCGGCCGAAATCCAGGCGGAACGTCCGCCCGGGGAGCCGGGCGATAAAAGACGTGTCCATCCTGCCGTCAAAAAGGTTCCCATCCCAGATGCCCCGGTTCACGAACATCGGCTTGGAAAAAAAGGCCGTCCGGGCCGCGTTNNTCCGCGGCGAAACAAGTCGCTTCGAACAGGGCTTCCGCGTCGCGGGGAACGGGGCAAGGCTCGAGGTTGCCGATCTTGCGGTGCCACGGGGCGGCAGGAATCCCCCCCGGGAAATCCACCCGGAGTGTCTTTCCCGCGAGAAGCGGTCCCGCATCGGCCCCCTCCAAAACGGCCCGACTGAACGTGCGGCCGCCGGACGACAGACGGATCTCTTTTTGGGCTCCCGGCATTCCCAAAAGCTTGACGATGGCCGGCTTACCCGGTGTCTCCCGGACAACTTCGTAGTCGCAGCCTTCGACACCGATTTCGGGTAGCGGTCGCGACGAGGCCGCGATGAGACAAGATCGGAAAGCCGGCACTTCGATAGCCACAGCGGAGCCCGGGGAAAAGCGGCCGAGCACGGATTCGGAGGGATGGAGCCGCCGGACCTCGATCTTTCCTCCGGATTCGAGACCGATCGTTCCGTCGAGCCGGATGGAGTAGGTGACGGGATTCCAGGTCAGATTGCGAAGTGTGATGAACCGCGTCGCGCCGTCCCCCCTGGAAACGGCGAACGGGCCGTATCGGTCTTCGGGCAGGACGATTCCTCTCGCCAGAATGTCACGGTATTTGCGGTGCAGGTTGAAGAGACGAGACAGCTTGGGAAATTCGTCGTCCCTGAGCAGCCAGGGGTTCCCGTAGATCGAAGGAGCGAGCGGAAGACTCCTGTTGAAAGCCTGGAGGACGAGATCGTCTTCCCAGAAATCCAGGCAGGACGAAAGACACACCCCATGGTCTTCCAGGCCCCGGGTAAGACCTGGCGGAACTTCCCTGGCCAGGGCGCCGGCCCTATGATGGGCGGCCGTCCCACTGTTGGGCATGAAGACGTCGATATAAGTCTCGACGCCTTCCCACAGAGAGATGGATGCCGCGCCGTCGGCGGCGCCGAGCTTCACCCTATGGTTTTGGACGATGAGATCGGGACAAAAAACCCGGCAGGCTTCGATGGCCCTGCGAAAGAAATCCTGTTTCTCCGGCCTCAGCTGCCCGGCCACGGCATCAAACTTGAAGGCGATGAAGTTGTGGTCCCGGCAGAGCGATACGAGCATGTCCAGGCGCGCTTTTTCTTCCTCAGGAGTGTCGCCGAAGCCGTNNGCGCGGAAATTGGGCCTTGAACTCCTCGGTATCCAGCGTTCCGTAATGATAGGGGATGAGACGCCCGACTCCGGCCGTATAGGGGCCGTCATCGATGTTGCCCACGTCGAGCGAATAGACGTCGAGCTTCAGGCCGTATTCATCATGGAGCCACTGGAAAAACTCCAGATTGACAAGCGTCTGGGCTTCGGTCGTCCCCTCGTATTGGCTGT
>PMCY01000172.1 GCA_003154255.1 Candidatus Aminicenantota bacterium
ATTTTTTCCTTCATGGCGGTCTCCTGGCGGGCACCGGGGCCCGCGTACTTTATATCACAGGTGCGGTCTTCTCCGAAAATAGGTCCGGGCGGCGGCCGCGTCGGTGGCGATCTGGTCATGGAGGGCGTCGGCATCGCGGAATTTCCGCTCCTCGCGGAGCTTGCCGAGGAAATACAGGCGCACCGGAGCACCGTAAAGATTCCGGCTAAAGGAAAGAACATGGCATTCGATGGTCAAGGCGCGTTTTCCGAAAGTGGGCCTGAACCCGACGCTGGTCACGGACGGATAGCGGCGATCCTTCCATTCCAGGAGAGTCACGAAGACGCCCCGGGGCAGGATTTCGTTGGGAGTCAGGATATTGGCCGTCGGATAGCCGAGTGTCCGACCCATGCCCTCGCCGGCGATAACGTCGCCTTCGACGGCGTAGGGGCGGCCGAGGAGGCCGGCGGCTTCCTCGATCCGTCCCGCGCCGAGAAGGTCGCGGATACGGCTGGATCGGACAACGCGGCCGCCGCGCTTGAGGGGGGGCACCGCCAAAACGGAAAAACCGTGCCTCCGGCCGAACCGCTTCAGGGCGACCGGGCCGGCGCTTCGCCCCCGCCCGAAGCGGAAATCGTCTCCCACGACGACCACCCGGGCGTTCAGGCGGGCGGCCAGAATCCTCGCGGCGAAGGCCTCGCCGTCCAGGCGGGCGAAGGCGCGGTCGAAGGGCCAGACGACGGCGACGTCGACGCCCCATTCGCATAATCCGCGCAGGCGCTGGTCCAGGGACTGGATCATGCGCAAACGGGCCGGGCCGAAGACCTTTTCGGGATGGGGCGAGAACGTCAGGACGCAAGCCGGCACGCCGAGTGCCGCGGCGCCTTTCTTGAGTCGCTCGATGATGCGCCGGTGTCCGAGGTGGAGGCCGTCGAAATTACCGATGGCCACGGCCCGGGCGGCCGGAGGAGGGGGAATTTCACCAGCGCAGCGATAGATGTCCATGGAGCGGAGCGGTCAGACTTTCAGGATGTTGGCCTTCTGCATATAATGCATCTTGAGCTGGATAAGGCAGGACTCCAGGAAGTCCGATTCCTTGGGCTGGAGATTCCCCTTGGTCCGCTCCTTGAGCAGATCGAGGATGTCGATAAGGCGCTTGGCGTAATCGACGTCCACGTCCTCGCCGCCCTTGATGGGATCCTCCATTGATCCAAGCTTGATCAAGGCCTGGGAGTAGAAGGGAAAGACGATGGAGGCAAAATCGAGCGGAGGCAGGAATTCTCCGGGTTCTCCTTCGGCCGTCTCGGGCGGCTCGGCCTTCGGGTCGCGGTCCTCATCCATGGAACGGTTCTCCTTTTGTCTGATCGCCCGTCCATCGTACACGGACGGGGCTGAAAACTCAATAAGGAGAGTTCGGGGGTTCGGGGGCGAAAAAGGTCGGCGGTTCCTTGCATAGGCGTAGGACTGCAAAGCCTGTCCTGCCTGCTCCGGCGCCCCGAATTCCGCTCGCTCCACCGACCCCTGGAAGCGCGTTCATCCCCCTCCGAGTGAGTTTTACTCGCTGGGGGAAAAAGAGAGTGTTTACCCCAAATGTTTTAAGCTCCGCGTTCATTTTAGAATTGGCGCAGGTGGGGAGGGCAAGATGTATTTCGCCCGGGCGGGGGGATGTGGTAAAAATGAACGTCGAGGGATGCGACTCGAAAAGGACACTGAACATGCCTGAAGCACAATCAGCCGGAGAGAAATTCCAGACGCTCGTCGACATCCTGGCCGCCCTGCGGGGACCGGACGGCTGTCCCTGGGACCGCGAGCAGGATGAAAAATCGATCGCCGACTATTTTCTGGAAGAAGTCTACGAGGCCGTTGATGCGCTCCATCGCGGCGAGCCCGCGGCCTTGGCCGAAGAGTTGGGCGATGTCCTGATGGAGGTCGTCTTCCTCTCCCGGCTTAATGAGGAAAAGGGGGCGTTTACCTTGGCCGACGCTCTGGACGGCATCAATGCCAAAATGATCCGGCGCCATCCCCACGTCTTCGGCGGAGAGAAGATCGAATCGGCCGGGCGGGTCCTCGAGGCCTGGGTCCGGCAGAAGAAAAACGAGAAAAAGCGGTTTTCACCCTTCGACGGGCTTCCCGCCTCGGCGCCGGCCCTGCTGGCTGCCCTCCAGATCGGGCAAAGGGCGGCCCAGACCGGATTCGATTGGCCGCAGGCCGAGGACGCGCTGAACAAGGTCTCCGAGGAACTGCGGGAAATCGAAGACGCGATGGCCCAGGGCGATGCGGCGGCCATCGAGGAGGAGATCGGCGACGGCCTGCTCGCTCTGGCCAACGCCGCCCGGCTTCTCAAGGTCAATCCCGAGATTGCGCTCCGCCGGGCCCTGGACAAGTTCATTTTCCGGTTCACGGCCATGCGCAAGGAATTCGAGGCCCGCGGCCTGGAATTGGAGAAAGCCACCCCGTCCGAAATGGACGCCGTCTGGGAAGAAATCAAAAAGCGATAACCCGGTTTTGACTCCACCCTCCTCTTGGTTTATCATGATTGACGGCTAGAGTGAGGAATCGATGAAAAAATTGATCTTATCCGCCGTTCTGGCGGTTGTCCTATTCTCGTCCATGAGCTGCCTCTTCGGGACGACGGTTCATTTCAATAATAAATCGACCTGGGCGGTCTCGGTCTGGCCCAACACGCAGAGCTGGACTGAATTCTCCCTCTATCCCGGCCAGACCCACGACATCAAGATCGATTCCGATACGATCAGCTTTTATTATGACCCCGTGACGTATGTGTACTTCGATTGGGCCGACGCCAAGACGGTCGTTTTTAAGGACCGGGCGACGCCGATTTCCGGAAAATAAGNNTCCGTCTTGGCATCCTCGAGCTTGTCGATTTTTTCCCGCTTTTTTCTCTGCTCCAGCTCGTAGAGACGGGCCTTTAAAACCTTCATGGCCGCGGCCTTGTTCTTGTGTTGAGACCGCTCGTTCTGGCATTGGACGACGATGCCTGACGGCATGTGGGTGATGCGGACCGCCGAATCCGTCGTGTTGACGTGCTGGCCGCCTTTCCCCCCGGCCCGGTAGGTGTCGATCTTCAAATCGTCCGGGTTGATGGGCACCTCGACGTCGTCCTCGATCTCCGGATAAACGAACACGGCGGCGAAAGATGTGTGGCGGCGCTTATTGGCGTCATAGGGCGAGATGCGGACCAGCCGATGCACGCCGTTTTCCTGGCTGAGGTTGCCATAGGCGTAATCGCCCTCGATGCTGATGGTGGCGCTCTTGATGCCCGCTTCTTCCCCCGGCATCAGGTCCAGGACTTCCGTCTTATAGCCTTTTTTCTCGGCGTAGCGCAGGTACATGCGGACGAGATGCTGGGCCCAGTCCTGAGATTCCGTTCCGCCGGCCCCCGGGTGGATGGTCAGGATGGCGTTACGGGTATCATCGGGCTCGGTGAACAGGGTCTGCAGTTCGGCCTCCGCCAGGCGCTGGCTGAATGCGGCTAAGCTCTGGGTGAATTCCGGACCGACGGACTCTCCTTCCCGGGCCAGTTCCAGGAGCACGTCGATCTCCTCTTTCTTGGTATAGAGGGAGGACAGGAACTGGATTTCCTTCTCCAGCCGCTTCTTGACCTGCTGAAGCGCCTGGGATTTCTTCTGGTCCTGCCAAACTTCCGGGATGGACAACTCCTCGGTCAGCCTCTCCAGCTTGGTTTTTTTTTCGGCCAGGTCAAAGAAACCCCCGCAGCTCTTCGAACTTGGCGTAGCTGGGTCGGGTTAAAGTCTCGAGGTCTAGGGCCGACTCGGGGGTGGAGCGTTCATTAGGACTCATGCGTCTCTCTTTCTTGGGGTCCGAAAAAGCGCCAGAATAAGGAATATCCCGCTGATTGTCAAGCCGAGGAAACAGAAGAGGTCCCCATAGCGGGAGTAAAACGTGATTCCCGTCGAGGGAGTGACGTCTCCGATGAGGAACGTCCGTGTCCCGATTTCGCTCCGGGCGAGGACCCTCCCGGCCGGGTCGATGATCCCGCTGATCCCGGTCGTGGCCGCTCGAAGAAGGAAACGGCGGTTTTCCGCGGCGCGCAGGACGGCGGCGGCGAAATGCTGGGCGGGAGCGGAGGAGCGGCCGTACCAGCCGTCATTGGTCAGGGTGGCCAGAAACCGGGCGCCCTTCTTGGCGAAGCGGCGGACCAGATCGGGAAAGACGATCTCGTAGCAGATCGGCGTACCGAAGGGGATCTCGCGGAACGAGTGGAGGGCGGGAAAATTCCCCGGCGTCAGCTCTCCGATGGCGTGAGTGACCTTGTTGACGAATCCGAATACCGCCTTGGCGGGCGTGTACTCTCCGAACGGCACCAGGTGCATCTTGGCGTACCGGCTGACGGCCCTGCCGGGGGCCAGGCAGAGAGAGGAATTAAAGTACTTTCTCTGATCGCCCTCGCCCGAAACTTCATTTGTCCCGACGACCAGCGTTGCCCCGCTGTCCTCGACGAACTCCTCGAGGGCGGAGCGGAAGCGGACGTAAAGCGGATCGGGGCAGCTGAAACAGAGGGGGACCGTGAACTCCGGCCAAATGATCAGCGAAGCTCCCGCCTGCCGCGCCTGCCGGGTCAGATCCATGTGCTCCTCGAATAAAACCGTGATCCGCTCCGCCGTCATGTCGCTCCAGGAGAGGTCCGAAGACATATTGCCCTGGATGACCGCGGCCGTGAACGTCTCGGGCCCCGGAACGGGCTTGGGCATGGCCAGGGCCCCGGCTAGGTGAACGGCGGCCATGGCTACCGCGGCGACGGCGAACGGCGCCCGCTTCATGCTTTCGATGGAGACCACGAAATAGGATTGGAAGAGCACGAGCATGAACGATACGCCGTAGACGCCGGTGATCGCGCCGATCTGGATGAAGGAGGTGTTCTTGTATTGGCTGACCCCCAAAAGGCCCCAGGGAAATCCCGTCAAAACATGGGTGACGGCGTACTCCAGAGCGATCCAGAGGAACGGGGCGGCAAAAAATGCGGCGTCATTCAGGCGGGCACGCAGGAGGGCAAAAACCCAGCCGAAGAGGGCCCACGTCGACGCCAGCAGCAGCACCAGCAGAGCGTCGATGAGGAGGCTTAGGACGATCGGCAGATGGCCGTAATGGGCGGGCACGGCGGGGATCCAATAGAGAAGGATGGCGTAGAAAACCGCGCCCGCGGTCCAGCCGAGGAAAAGACCGTGGCGGGGGCGGGCCTTGGCCAGGAGAAAGAAAAGGGGGATGAGCGAGATCCAGGCGAAGAACATGAGATCGAACTTGGGAAACGCGACTGCCGTCAGGGCCCCGGATGCCGCGGCCCCCAGAACGGAAATCAGCGGAATCTTCTTCGGCATGCAGCCCCTTTCTATCGGAATGTGCGGCCGGCCCGAACGCGAAGCGGGCGGCGATCAGCCCTTGACCAGGAAATAATCGTTTTTTTTCTTTTTCATGGCCTCGGTCAGCTTGTTCTTGGCTTCGTCCGCTTCGTTCTTGGAGCCGAACGGGCCGACCCGGACGCGATAGATCGATTTTCTGTCCTTGGCCGAGGGTTCGATGAGGAGCGCCGGATATCCGTCTTTTTGCAATTTTTCGGCGAAGGCGGCGGCCGCCGGCTTGTCGGCGACGGCCGCGACCTGGACGAACCATCCGCCGGCGGCAGCGGCTGGGGCCGGCTTTTTTGCTGCCGGCTCGGGTTTGGCCGGCGCCTTGTCCGGCTTCGAATCGGACGGCTTGATCGCGGACTTGTCGGCGGGTTTGCCGGCCGGGGTTTCGATCCGCGACGGTGGGGGCCCGGTCTTGAGCGGGGCCGTCTGGACGGACAGGCCGTGGGCGTCGAGTTCTTTCTGGATATCGCTCCGGGCGGGATCGCCCGTCGGGGGCGTTCGCGCCGCGATGTTCTCGATCTTGGGCCCGGCCCCGCCGGCCGCGGAGAGCACGGTCTGTTTTTTTCCGATGGAAATTCCCAAAAGGAAGACGAAGATCCCGAGGGCCAATATGCCCAGGAAGACCCCGATGAGCTGTTGGGTGGAGAACTGGAGCTCGCGTGAAGGTTTAGCCATGGTTGCTTTCCGAAACGATTCTCTTCATGATTGATTTCATTATAAAAAGGGCGCCCCGGCAAGTCAACCGGTGCTTGCGCTCACCTTGACTTTTAGGGGTTATATATTTAAAGTTAGGCTTCTTACGAAGGAGCCCTCCATGATCAAGAACGACATCGCCCTGGCCATCGAGAAGAATTCCGGATTCAACTCGGCGAAGTCTCTCCTGATCGTGGAAGCCGTTCTGGAATCGCTCAAAGACGCGCTGGCCAAGGACGAAAAGGTGGAGATTCGGGGCTTCGGCAGCTTCAAGGTCGTGGCCAAGAAGACCGGCTATGGCCGGGACATCCGGCGGAAGAAGCAGATTCACATCACCGAGGGCAAGCGCATCAAGTTCCGCTGCGGCCAGGAGCTCAAGAACATTCCTTCGGCTGAATAGACCCGGGGCCGGCCCGATCCCGTCCCCGAATTTTTCCAGGGGCATCCCATGACCGCAAAAAAGCGACCACTCGGCAGCCAGGCTTTGCGGACGTATTCATTGGCGGACCGGCCCAGCAAGGTTGATATCCGCGACTTCGCCCGTCCCGTCCGACGGGGCGCCTCGTTCGCCGAGTTCGTTGATTCCTGGCCGGGATTTCTGGCGGCCCGCGATTTCCGCGACTTCGCCGCTCTGATGGGCCGGGCCCGCGACAAGGGCAAGCCCCTCCTCTGGGCCATGGGCGCCCACGTCATCAAGGTTGGGCTCAGCCCGATCCTCATCGACCTGATGAAGCAGGGCTGGTTATCCGGGCTGGCCTTGAACGGGGCCGGGATCATCCATGACTTCGAGATCGCTTTCGCCGGTCGAACCTCGGAGGACGTCGAAGCCCGGATCCGGGACGGCCGTTTCGGCATGGCCCGCGAAACCGGCGATCTTCTGAACGAAGCCATACGCACCGGCGCGGAGCGCGACCTGGGCCTTGGCGAGGCCGTCGGCCGCATGATTGCCGAATCCCGCTTTCCCCATGCCGACCTGAGCCTCCTGGCCGCGGCCCACCGGTTCCGCATTCCGGTCACGGTCCACGTCGCCGTCGGGACGGACATCATTCATTTTCATCCCCGGGCCTCCGGCGAGGCCATCGGGAAGACTTCGCTGACGGATTTTTTCCGCNNCTGCTGCCGGAGGTCTTCTTGAAAGCCGTTTCGTTCGTCCGCAATCAGGGTGAACGGCTGGACGGATTTTCTACCGCCGTCTTCGATTTCATCCGCCAATACAGGCCGGCCGAAAACGTGGTTCGCCGCCCGCTGGGTAAAAAGGGCCGGGGGTTCTATTTCGTCGGGCCCCACGAGATCTTGATCCCGCTCCTGGCCGCGGTCCTCAAGAACCGCCCTTAATCCCGCTGTAACCGGATTAAGAACGGCGGCCGGCACCGCGCCGGGCTTCTTCCTTGAGCGCGGCCCAAACGGCTTCGGCCCGGGCCAGGGTATCTTCGAGTCCGTCGGATGTGTCGATGATGTAATCGGCCCGGGCCTTTTTCCGCTCCGGGTCCATCTGGGCCGCCAGGCGCCTGCCGGCTTGAATCCGGTCGATTTCGTCGCGGGCCATGAGCCTTTCGATCTGAACATCGGGGCGGCAATAAGCCACGACGATCCTGTCGTAGAACTCCGCCTGGTCGGCCTCAAAGATCAAGGCCGACTCGGAGATGTAGACATCCACCCGGCCTTCGGCCTGAAGACGCGCGGCTTCGACTCTCATGGCCGCGATGACCCGGGGCTGGATGATGGCCTCGAGGTCTTGACGGGCGGCCGGTTCGTTAAAAACGAGGCGGGCCAGGGCTTTCCGGTCGATCGTCCCGTCTTCGTCCAGGATGCTTTCCCCGAATCGGGACCGGATCTCCGACCAGACCGGGCCGCCGGGAAGCATCAAGCGGTGGGCTTCCTGATCGGCCCGGCGCAAATGGGCGCCGCGGCGTTCGAAGAACGAACCGATAATGGATTTTCCGGAAGCGATGCCGCCGGTCAGGCCGACCCGGAGCATGGGCTGCCCGAGGCGGTTATTTCGAACCGACAAACTTGAAATTCTTGCTGAAGCGGACGGCCACGCCTTGCTTCTTGCCCTTGATATCGGGTTTTTCCAAGCGGATGGTCATCCCGCCGATCTGGAGCTTCATTTTCTTCCCCCCGGTCGCTTCTTTGGGGAGATCGATCCGGAGATTGAGCCTGCTCCCCACGCATAACCCCGAATCCAGGCAAAAGTAGGCGCCGGTCGAACTGATGTTCTCAAGCCGGACCTGTTCCTTGAACGACCCGCCTTTGGTGAGGCGTCCTTCGACGACGGCGGGCAGGGGCATGTCGAAACGCCACTCCCGGCGGCGATTGATGTCCACCGGGGGCTTGGCCGACTTGCGCGCGGGTCTTTTCCGGGCTTTGGGCTTGGCGGCGGCTTTGGTCATGGGGGGGTCCCTTGGGCAGTGGATTTCAGAATAGGGCCGAATTGATGGCGTATAGGGCCAGCTGCAGGCGGCTATGCGTATCGAGCTTGGCGTAGATGCTTTTGATGTGCGAGCGGACGGTGTTCTTGCTGATGAACAGGGTGTCGGCGATTTCGTCGTTGCTTTTGCCCTGCCCGATGAGCTTGAGGACCTGGAACTCCGTCGGAGTCAGCTGGTCGAGCGTTTTTTCCTTCATATCCCGCCCGACGACGGCAATGATGCGGTCCATGATGCTGCTCATCTTGTCCCGGGGCAGCCAGATCTCGCCTTTGTGGATGGTCCGGACGGCTTCGGGCAGCTGGTGGGAGGAGTCGTTGATGTCGAAATAGCCCCGGGCGCCGACGTTGATCAGGCTGACGATTTCCTCGTGGGACGGGATGTTGCCGAGCAGGAGCATCTGGGAGTGGACGGGGTCCTTGGAGATCTCGCGGATGGCCTTGCAGATCTCGCGCATATTGGGCAGGGTTTCGAGGCTGGCGAAGAGGATGACATCAGGATGAAGTTTGCGGATGGATTCCATGAACGATTCAAGGGTCGTCTTCTCGACATTGACCACTTCGATTCCGGAATCGGACTCGATGGCTTTGAGGATGCCGGCCAGGATCAGATCGGATGGGCAATAGATGAGGATTTTGATGGTCGCGTTCTCGGGGATCGCGGGTTTTTTCTTGTTCATACTCGCCCCTTCCAGGTTTCATCCTTGGCGATCGTTCATCGCCGGGCGGTTGTATAGTAGTGAAACACTCCGGGGATGTCAATTAAAGCGCCCGCCGGTTTTTGGGAGAAACGACCGCCGCGGAGGGGCGGGAAGGACGGCTCCGGCTAGAATTCCTTGGAGGAGATCCGGTAGCGGCCGTCGAGCCGGAGAATGATCAGGTGGTCGGGGCTGCCGACGGGCGCGGATTCCACGCGGCTGACCGTTCCGGTCAGGGCCAGGCAGATGGACCGCTCGAGCCAGGCCCTGGCCGGCACGGAAAATGAAACAGCGAGCTTGGACCCGACGCGGACGGAGGGCCTCAAACGGAGCCGGGCTTCCCGGGCGCTTACCGAGGCCAGCCGCGTTTCTTCAACGAAATCCCGGTCGCGCTGGTCACGTCCCTTGACCACGGCGGTCACCGGGAATTCGAAAACCCTTTCCCGGCGGGCCGGCGGGCCCGCGCTTGCCGGGCCGCGGATCTTGTTCATGTCTGGACGCCTCAATCGTCGGGCTTGATGATGTACTTGCTGTCGAAGTGCACGGTGACCCTTTGTCCGGGGCTGTGCTCTCGGAGGGCCTCGATCAGGCCGACTTTGCCCTTGAGAACAAGCTTGAGGTTCTTGTCATCGGAGAGCTTCTCCGGAAGATCAACCACCAGGCGAAGCCGCGTTCCGATATGGACCGGATTTTTTAGATAGAATGACGATCCTTGGTGGTTGATAAACGTCAGGATCGTACCCTCGCTGAAATCCTGCCCCCGGGCGTTGACGCCCTCGACTTGCGTCGGAAGGGGGAAGGTGAACCCCCTCTCCGCGGAAGTCAGCGGGGTCGTCTCATCGACGGGATACTTCTGCATCATGATCGCTTCCTCATCTCGGACTGTTGCCATTCATCCTTAGCCACTGTCAGGATGCCATGCCCCGGAAGTCCGGTCAATCACCCCTCCGGGTGATCAAAAGGGTGAAATCGGACTTTCTTCCCTCATCTTCGGCCCGGCTCCGATTAGCCTATGGGGCTTGGGCCTTGTCGGGAAAGGTCCCCGTCCCCTGGGGCCCGGCTAGCGGCGGGGAAAAAGCGTGGAAAATATGGACGAACCCGGGGAAAGTTGTTAGAATGAGCGGGCATTTCCCATCCGGAGTTTCCCGTGAGTAACAACGAACGCCTGGTGAAGCAAATCACCGCCAAGACCGAGGACTTTTCCCGCTGGTACGTGGAGATCGTTCAGAAAGCCGAGCTGGCCGACTATACCCCGATGAAGGGGATGATGGTCATCCGTCCCTATGGCTATGCCGTCTGGGAGAACATTCAGCGGCTTATGGATGGGCGGATCAAGGCCAGCGGCCATGTCAACGCCTATTTCCCGCTCTTCATCCCCGAGAGCTTCCTGAAGAAAGAGGCCGAGCATGTCGAGGGATTCTCCCCGGAAGTCGCCTGGGTGACCATCGGGGGCAAAGAGGAGCTGGAAGAGCGGCTGGCCGTCCGGCCTACCTCCGAAGCCATCATCGGGTACATGTACTCAAAATGGATCAAGTCCTGGCGCGATCTGCCCGTTCTTTACAACCAGTGGGCCAACATCGTCCGCTGGGAGAAGGTCACCCGGCCCTTTTTGAGGACCACGGAATTCCTTTGGCAGGAAGGCCATACATGTCACGAGACGGCCGAGGAGGCCCAGGCGGAAACGCTCAAAATCCTGGCCATGTACAAGGAGTTCTGTGAGACCGAGCTGGCCATCCCGGTCATCGCCGGCCGGAAAACGCTCCGCGAGAAATTCGCGGGGGCTCACATGACTTACGCCATCGAAGCCCTCATGTCGGACGGCAAAGCCCTGCAGATGGGAACATCCCACAACCTCGGCCAGCATTTCTCCAAAGCTTTTGACATCAAATTCGAGGACCGCAACCAAACCCTTCAGTATGTCTGGCAGACTTCGTGGGGAACCACGACGCGGATGATCGGGGCCCTGATCATGAGCCACGGCGACGACTCGGGCCTGCGCCTGCCGCCCCGCGTCGCTCCGACCCAGGCCGTTCTCGTGCCGATCCCGGCGGCCAACTGGAAGGAGACCGTCCTGCCCGTGGCCCGGCGCGTCGAAGAATCCCTGCGGGCGGCCGGCCTGCGCGTTGCGCTCGACGCCCGCGAGGAATTCACCCCGGGGTGGAAATTTTCCGAGTATGAAATGCGAGGCGTGCCTCTCCGCATCGAGATCGGGCCGCGCGACGTCAAGAACGGACAAGCCGTGCTCGTCCGCCGCGATCTCAAGACCAAGGAGACGGTGTCCTTAGAGGTCCTATCGGCCCGCGTCCCGGCCTTGCTCGAGGAAATCCAGGCCACTCTGCTTAAGCAGGCCACGGTCTTTTTAGCCGATAATATCCGCCCGGCCGGAAGCTATGAGGAATTTAAAAATATATTGGAAACGACACGCGGATTCATCCGGGCGGCCTGGTGCGGAGGCGAGGTTTGCGAGGATAGGATCAAAACCGAAACCATGGCCACCATCCGGGTCATCCCCCTCGAAGAGGAAGATCGGCCCGTTGAGGGGGCTTGTATCTGCTGCGGAGCCCCGGGTCAGGCCGTGGCCCTCTTTGCCCGATCCTATTAAAAGGACCGGCGCTTATATTAAAATGAACCCGTGACGCCAACAGATGCGGAATGGCGCGGCCGCCGCGAGTCGATGGTCCGGGACCAGATCGAAGCCCGCGGCGTCGCCGATTCCCGGGTCCTGATGGCGATGCGGCGGGTGCCGCGCCATCTCTTCGTTCCCGATGACATGCGCGGCTACGCCTATGCCGACGAACCCTTGCCGATCGGCGACGGCCAGACGATCTCCCAGCCTTACATTGTCGCTTTCATGACCGAGGCTCTCGGCCTGGGAACAGCCGATCGGGTCCTCGAGGTCGGGACAGGATCGGGATACCAGACGGCCGTGTTGGCCGAGATCGCCGTCGAGGTCTTCACGATCGAGATCATCGCCGCCCTGGCCGCTCGGGCGAAGCAAGTTCTGGAGAGCCTCGGTTACGTCCGTATCCGCTTTCGAACAGCGGACGGCGCCTCCGGTTGGCCGGAGGAAGCCCCCTTTGACGCGATCATCGCCACGGCCGCGCCCTTGGTCATGCCCCCGGCATGGCCCGCCCTGCTCAAACCGGGCGGAACGCTGGTTCTGCCCGTGGGCGCCGGACCGCAGTCCCTTATTCGCGTTGTCCGCCAAGGAAGCGGGTGGCGGGAGGAGAAGCTTCTGGATGTCCGTTTCGTCCCCTTGATCGGCGAACGGGAAGGAGAACCCCCATGACTCGACGCGATGGCTTGCTCCGGATCGCCGCCCTGGTCCTCGGGGCCTTGCATTGCGGAGCCCAAGGCCGGGATAAATTCATTAAAGTGTACTTTCCAGACGGGCGGTCCGTGACCGCCGAGCTGGCCCTCACCGAGGCCGAACGCGCCCTGGGCCTGATGAACCGGGAGAAGATTCTGCCCGACCAGGGCATGCTTTTCGTTTTCGACGAAGAGGCCGTGCACTCGTTTTGGATGAAAAATACCCTGGTGCCTCTGGACATGCTCTGGCTGGACCGGGACCGGAGGATCGTCCATATCGAGCGGGACGTTCCTCCCTGCCAGGCCGATCCTTGCCCGTCCTACGGGCCCCGGCGGCCCGTCTCCTATGTCCTCGAACTCAAAGGGGGGATGGCCGCGGCTTTCCGGTTGAAGGCATCCGACAAGCTCGATTTCGCACTGCCGCCCTTGAAATAACAGGCGGTCTATTTGACGGAATGAGCGCGCGGATTTATAATTCGCCCTCATAATGACGCTTCCGCCGGGGCCGGTCGGGAGCGCATTCCAAGGAAATTGTTATCATGATTACCGAAGCTGTCTTTTTGGATCGCAACGAAAACAATTACGGGCCCGCACCGGCCTGTTACGAAGTCCTCCGCTCCGCCGGCATCGACGCCTTGAGCCGGTATTCCAAAGATTCCCTGCGCGGCGTCAAGAGCTTGCTCACGGAGCGCCTGGCCCGCGATTTCGGAATCCCGGAGCCGAGGATCCATCTCGGCTATGGCAGCGAAGACATCCTCAAGCAGGCCGTCCAATGTTATCTGCGTCCGGGAGAGGCCCTTCTCATTCCTTCCCATTCGTGGTGGTATTACAAGTCCATCGCCGCGGAGCGGAACGGGCGCACTTTCGAATATGCCATGGTTCCGGGTGAGGACGCATTTCATTATGATGTCGAGGGGCTTCTCCGTTTGGCCCGTGACGAGCGGCCCCGCCTCGTCCTGATCAGCTCTCCCAATAATCCGACCGGCAACAGCCTCGGGAACGGCGACCTCGGACGCGTGATCCGGGAGCTCAAGGACACGATCATCATCCTGGACCAGGCTTATTGGGGATTCGGCGGGGCAGGGGCGGCGCCGCTGCGGGATCTTATTGAGGAACATCCCCGCCTGATAATCCTCCGGACTTTTTCCAAATATTACGCCTTAGCGGGAATCCGGGTCGGATTCGCCTTTCTGGGCGCGGGCCTGGACGAACTGGTCCGGGCGGGATCGCGCTATTTGGGATACAGCCGGGTTTCGGAGCGGATCGCCCTGGCGGCCCTCGATTCCGGCGATTATTATGAGGAAATAGGCCGCCGCATGATCGCGGACAAGGAAACAATCCGCCTCGCCTTCAACCGCATTCCCGGGTTCAAGGTTTACCGTTCCGACGCCAATTTCCTCCTGGCCGACGTGCCGCCTGCCCACAAGGGGGCCCTCCAAGCCGAATTAGACGGCAGCGGCCTGTTCATCAAGTTCTTCAAGAACGAGGCCTTCCTCGACAACAGCGTTCGCATCACCCTGGGCACCCGTGAGCAGAACCAGCGGTTGATCGAGGCGGTCACCTCATTTGCCCGGGCGCGTGGTTTGCTTTAAGGACCCTGACAATCCGGCCACCGGTCCGGTTGATCCGACCCGCGGAAACCGATATAATGCGTAATCTTGCTAACGTCCGCGGGTGCCCAGTGAGCTTCTTCAGCGAATATAAAAAATCGTTAAAAATGGCCGAAGTCGAGGAATTCGTCGACCTGTATTTCTATCGGCCTCTGGCGTACCTCTTGGTCCGGGCCATTTACCGCACCTCGATTACCCCCAATCAGATCACTCTTTTCTCTATCACCATCGGCCTGGCCGCCGCCTTTTGCTTTGGGAACGGGCCGACGACCGCCGTAATCGGGGCCGTGCTCTACGCCGCGTCCGTCGTTTTAGACTGCGCCGATGGGCAGCTGGCCCGGCTCAAGAAGAACGGCACGCGCATGGGCCGCGTCCTGGACGGGGTCGTCGATTACATCGTCGGGATCAGCGCCTACTTCGGCATCGCCGTGGGGCTCAAGCCTCCGGCCTGGCCGGCCTCACGCTGGTGGTTGCTGATCGTCGCCGCCGCCGCCAGCAATATTTTCCATTCGCTGGCCATCGATTATTACCGGACCCGTTTCCTCAACGTCATCCTGGATACGACCCACGGCGAAGACGAGGACTCCCGCAGCTTCGCCGACGAGCGGGCCGCCCTACGGGCCGCCGGGCGTCGGCCCCTGAAGCGCTGGGCCATCGGCATCTATCTCCGCTATCTCGACCTGCAGCGCAAAACGGCCGTCCCACCGGGGAGGAACGGCGCGGATTGGAAGTCCCGGCGGACGGAATTCCGGGCGGCCAACGGGACGATCCTGCGCCTCTGGACGTTTCTCGGCTCGTCCACCCAGATCACGCTCCTGATCGCGGCCGTCCTGCTCGGCCGGTTCACCTATTACTTTTGGGCCATGATCATCGTCCTCAATCTCTGGGCGGCCGTTCTTTACCTCATTCAGAACGGCATCGATCGGCGTCTCGAAAGGCGCTGATTCCGTGAAGGCTGTCGTCCTTGCGGCCGGCCTGGCCTCCCGGCTGCGGCCCTGGACCGAGCAGACTCCCAAATGCCTTCTGCCGATCGGCGGCGGGACTCTCCTCGACCGGACCTTAGAGGCGGTGGAGACGGCCGGTCTTCGCGATGTCGTCTTGGTGACTGGATATCTCGAGGATCAGATCCGGGCCCGCGTCCGTGAACGGCACGGCGGTCTGCGGGTGAAGTTCGTACGCAACGCCGCTTATGCCACGACCAACAATATCTATTCGCTGTGGCTGGCCCGCGGCCTGGTGCTCGAGGAGGGCATGCTGCTGCTGGACAGCGACATCCTTTTCGATCCGGGCATCCTGTCCGACTTGCGACGCGCCGGCCGCCCCGACGTCCTGGCGGTCAAGAGGGGATTCGCCTTAGGCGAGGAAGAGATTAAGGTCGAGGTCGATGCCGACCGGCGCGTCCTGGCGATCGGCAAGCATGTTCCTCCGGATCGGGCCTTCGGCGAATCCATCGGCATCGAGATCTTCTCGCCTTCCGCTCTGTCCGGGCTGTACCGGGCCTTGGAGAACAAAGTCGTCCGTGAGGGAGCGGTGGACGTCTTCTACGAGGCGGCTTTCCAGGATTGGATCGACGCCGGCGGCACAATCACGGCCTTCGACATCGGGACGAGGCCGGCCATCGAGATCGACACGATCGATGATTTCCGGATGGCCGAGAGGGACGTCTTGCCCCTGCTGCCCCCGCTCAGGACTTGAGCAGGGCGGCCAATTCGTTGGCCGCATTTTCCGATGCCGGCGCCGTACCCAGGATATCCTTGAGGCGCCGGAACTCCGCCCGCAGACGTTCGCGCTCCTCGTTGGATCGCAGGAGGCGGACGGCCTCGGCGGCCAGGGCGGCGGACGTGAAGTCCTTCTGGATGAGCTCGGGGACGAGAGTTTTTCCGGCCAGGATATTGACGATGCTGAAGCGGCGGATGCGGATGAGTCTGGCCCCCAACGCATAGGTCAAAGGCGAGAGACGATAGAAAGCGACGACCGGGGTGCCGAGAAGAGCGGCTTCCAGGTTGGCCGTTCCGCAGGAGGACAGAACCAGGTCGGCGGCCGCCATCGCATCATAAGCGCCCCGGTCGATGATCCGGACGGGCGGCCCGTCGGGCGGCAGGCCGGAACGGAGGGCATCCTCGTCCAGGTTTTCGGCCTTGATCATCAGGAATTGGGCCCCGGTCGCGGTCTCGATCGGGGCCAGGGCCGGCATGAGAACGGGCATATGGAAGGCGATCTCGCCGTCGCGGCTTCCCGGCATGAGGACGACCAGCGGTCGGTCCGGGTTGAGTCCCTGGGCGGCGAAGAATGCGCACCGGTCCATCGTCGTACGCAGACGTTCGACCAGGGGGTGGCCGACGAACGCGGCGGAAATTCCGGCCTGTTCATAAATCCGGAGTTCGAAGGGGAAGATCAGCATCATGCGGCGGACGCGCCGGCGGATCGTCCGCAGGCGGCCGGGCCGCCAGGCCCATACGGTCGGACCGATGTAATAAAGAACGGGAACCCCCAGGGCCTTGAGGCGCTTGGCCAGACGGAGATTGAAATCAGGGGAATCAATGAGGATGGCCGCCGCCGGACGGCGGCGCTTGACCTCCGCCGCCAGTCGGCGGAAAATCCGGCCCAACCGGGGCAGGTGGCCGATGATTTCGACCAGGCCGATCAGGGCCAGGGCATCCATGGGGACTATTCGTTCGACGCCGGCTTCCTCCATGGCCGTTCCGCCGACGCCGAAGAAGCGGACTTCCGGGTCGATGGCCCGGAAAGCCCGGACCAGGGCCGCCCCGTAATTGTCTCCGGATTTCTCCCCGGCCACGATGAGGACGGGCCGCGCGCTCATTTTTCAGGCCGGCCCAGGTGAATGATCTCCGGATGGGCGTTGGGGTCCTGTCCATAATAGAAGAGCCAGGAATCGTATGTTTCGTTGTCCTGGTAGATGCGGATCGAAGTCCGGGTCGAGCGGCTGACCACACCGAGGATGCGGGCATTGGGGATGGACGAAAGCGAGCCCGAGGAGACGACTAAGACCTGGGCGCCGCTTCGGCTGCCGCCCGTCGGCGCCGTCGCCGCGGAGGATGAACCTGTGCCCGGCTGCAGGATGAAATCCCACTTCCCATCGGCCATCATCGGGTCGCGGAAGGCCCGGCGGAGAAAACGCCCCTTGATCAGCTCCTCGATTGTCTTGGGGAAGGCGCCCGGATTCTTGGCCTGAAAGCGGCGGACGGCCTCGACGTACTGGCCTCCGCGGAAGATCAGCTCCTCCTCGGCTTCCCTTCGGATCTCGGTCTTCCAGACCGGAACGGCGACGAGCAGGCCGATGGCCAGGATCGTCATCATCATCAGGACGATCAGAAAAGTGTATCCGCCGCGATCTCGCATCACCAGGTATTATACGGGGTGCCGTCCATGCCTTTGAGCTCCGAGGCCGAGTGGACGTCGGTGATTCCGGCCTGGTATCCAGGCTCGAGCAGGTCGTCCGCGCTCGGTTCCTCGCGCACCTCAACCCAATCCGGCCGCCCGGTGACGGGGTCGACAGGGATTTTGCGCAGATATTTATCGTCGACCAGGGCCTGGAGCGACGCCGGGTATTTGGATTTATCGGTGAAGTAGCGATCGATCAGGCTGCGAAAAATGGTCAGGTCCTCGTGGAGAGTGGATTCCCGGGCCTTCTTGGCGGCATTTTGAAACTGGGGCAAAGCCAGGCCCACCAGGATGCCGATCATCGTGAAGACGATGATCATCTCGATCAGGGTGAAACCCCGCCGGCCGCGAAGATCCTGCATGGCGATCACCAATCCCTGTATTTCGTTCCATCAATGGCCGTGGCCCGGCTCTGGCTGTAAATGTCGTAGACGTTCTTGCGGTCCCAGGTGCTGGAATCGGGGGCGTCCTGCGAGGACAGGAGGGCCCATTCCCCGGAAGCGGTCATGGGGTCCTTGGGGATGCGGCGGAGGAACTTGACCAGCCGCTCTCCGGACTTGGCGGTCCCGCCGGTTTTGTCGGACTTGTCGTTCTTGGCCTTGACCCCTTTGACCAGGACATCGAGCGTCTTGGGATATCCGTCCGTGCCGTCCTCGGTCTCGATCTTCTTTTCATCGGCCATTTTCTTGTAGGCGTCAATGGCTGAACGAACGGTCCGCAATTCGCGGCGCAACGAGATTTCCTTCTCTCTTTGGATGGCGATTTTAGTCAGAGGCATGGCCACGGCGGCCAGGATGGCCAGAATGACGGCCACGACCGTCATTTCGGCGAGGGTGAACCCCCGCTCCATCCGCGGGACTCCGCGCATGACCCGCGCCTCCTTGGACAAGAGTTTCAGTAGCGGTTGCGCCGCCCGCCGCGGTCGCCTCCGCGGTCGCCGTAGGGCCGGCGCTCGCCCTCGGAGGCCCCGTCGTCCGAGGATCCGCCCTCGGGCGGGGGCAGAAGGGCCTTCATGCTCAGCCGGATGCGGTTGTCCTCGACACTCAGAACCTTGACCTCGACGGTCTGGCCGAGCTGCAGGACGTCGCCGACGCTGCGGGTGCGCTGATGAGAGATTTCGGAGACGTGCATGAGGCCGACCAGGTTGGGCAGGATTTCAATGAAAGCCCCGTATTCCTCGATCCGGACTACCCGTCCGGTGTAGACCGTGCCGACCTCGGCTTCGGCCGTGATTTCGCTGATCATCTGCTTGGCTTTCTCGGCCGCCGCGACGTCGGTCGAGGCGATGACGATGCGGCCCGATTCCTCGATGTCGATTTTGGCCTTGGTCGCGGCCACGATCCGTTTGATGACCTTGCCGGCCGGTCCGATGACCTCGCCGACCTTTTCCGGGTTGATGTAGAGGAAGAAGATGCGCGGGGCGAAGGGAGAGATATCGGACCGCGGCGCAGGCATGGCCTCGGTCATCTTGGCCAGCACCTTGAGGCGGGCGGCCTTGGCCTTGCCCAGGGCCTCACGGCAGAGATCGAGAGAGATGGCGTCGATTTTGAGGTCGACCTGCATGGCCGTGACGCCCTTGACCGTGCCGGCGACCTTGAAATCCATATCGCCGTAGTGGTCCTCGACACCGGCGATGTCGGTCAGCACGGCGTGGCGGTCGCCTTCTTTGATCAGGCCCATGGCGATGCCGGCCGGGATCATGGTCAACGGCACGCCGGCGTCCATGAGGGCCAGCACGCCGCCGCAAACGGTCGCCATGGACGACGAACCGTTCGATTCCAGGATGTCCGAGACGATACGGATGGTGTAGGGGAAGACTTCATTGGAGGGGATGGCCGGCAGGATGGCCTTTTCGGCCAAGGCGCCGTGTCCGATCTCCCGGCGGCCGGGGCCCCGCATGAAGCCGACTTCGCCCACGGAAAAGGCGGGGAAGTTGTAGTGGAGCATGAAACGCTTTTGCATTTCCTCGCCCAGACCGTCGATCCTCTGGGCATCCTCGCTCGTGCCTAGGGTGATCGTGGCCAGGGCTTGGGTCTCGCCCCGGGTGAAGAGGGCCGAGCCGTGGGTCCGGGGCAGGGGACCGACTTCGATCGAGATCGGCCGGATATCGTCGAACCCTCGCCCGTCCACGCGGACGCCCTCATCGAGGGTCAACCGGCGGGCGGTCTTTTCCTGGAGACGTTCGAAGAGTCTTTTGGCCTCGGCTTTCTGATCGGCGTTCTCCTCGGGGATGGCGGCCAGGGCGTCGGTCAGGATTTTCTCGACGGCTGCCTCAGCGGCCTTCTTGCCCGGTGTCTGCAGGGCGGCCTTGAGGGCGGTGCCGATCTTGTTTTCCATCTCCGCGTAGCCCGCTTCATTCTGCGGCTTGGGCGTGAAGGCCCGTTTGCGGATGCCGAGCTTGAGGTAATGTTCCTTCTGCAGATCGATGATGCGGCGGATGGGTTCGCCGGCCGCGGCGATGCCGCCGAGGATGACTTCCTCGTCCGCTTCCTGGGCTCCGCATTCGATCATAGTCACGCCGTCTTCGGTCCCGACGACGAGCAGGTTAATCGGACTCGTTTCCATTTCCTTGACGGTCGGGTTGACGACGTATTGTCCGCCGATCCAGCCGATCTTGACCGCGCCGATGGGCTTGGTGAAGGGGATGTCGGAGAAGTACAGGGCGGCCGAAGCGCCGATGACGCCGAGCGTATCGGGCTCGTTCTCCAGGTCGGCCGAGAGAAGCAGGCCGACGACCTGGGTCTCGCAGAAGTAGCCCTCCGGAAAGAGCGGCCGGACGGGCCGGTCGATCAGGCGGGCGACCAGGATTTCGCGCTCCGTGGGACGGCCTTCGCGCTTGAAAAATCCCCCCGGGATCTTGCCTGCGGCGTAGGTGTTCTCGCGGTAGTCGACGATCAGGGGCAGGAACGGCTTATCTTCGCGGGGTTCCTTTTTTGAGGTTGCCGTGACGAGCATGACCGTGTCGCCGTAGCGGACGAAGGCGGATCCGTCCGCCTGCTTGGCCATACGGCCGAGCTCGATGGACAGGATGCGCTTGTTGATTTCGAGACTGATTGTGTGAGACATGATTAATCTAGAAATCCCGCTTACTTGCGGAGCCCCAGCTTCTGGATGAGCTGCTCGTAGCGCTGGACGTCTTCTTTCTTCACGTAGGCCAGCAGGCGCTTGCGCTGGCCGACGAGCTTCATCAGGCCGGCGCGGGAGCTATGGTCCTTCTTGAACTCGCCGAGATGGTGGGACAGCTGGTTGATGCGTTCGGACAGCAGGGCGACTTGGACCTCGGCCGAGCCCGTGTCCTCGGCGCCCCGCTTGTGGGTGCCGATGATGCTGGTTTTTTTCTCTTTCGTCAGCATGGTGTTATNNAATTGCGGCGGGAACAAAAAGCGGCGCTTATTTCCCCAGCGTTTTCTTGCGCTTGAGGAGCATTTGGGCGTAGACGGATTTAAGGCCGCCTTGGGAAGTACGCAGTTCGGTCAGCTTGGTTTCGATTTCGGCCGCGGACAACTTGTTTATTTTCTTGTTCTTGGCGGCCTTTTCGGTGCTTTCAGCCATGAGTGTCAATCCTTTGAATGGTAAGTGATATTATTTTTTTTCATTGATAGTGTAACAAAAATCTTCCCCCCGGGCAATTGATTTTCTGCGGACCGCATCCGGGTCTTTTCATTCCCCAGAGAACGGGCCGTGGCGCTTGAAGGCGTCCGCCCTTTGGGATATAGTTCTGCAACCGTGTATCTTCTTTATTCCATTCTTCTTTTTACCGTCCTGTTTTTCATTGCTCCGGTCTATATTTTCAAACTCAAGTTTCGGCGCAAGGAGAAAATCCATTTTCGCGAGCGGCTCGGATGGGGACTTCCCCCCCGTCCTTCCGGCCGCCCGTTCATCTGGATCCATGCCGTTTCGGTCGGCGAAGTCCTTTCGCTCCAGAAGTTCGTCCGCGAATTGAAGTCCCGTTACCCCGAAGGGACGATCGGGATCTCCACGCAGACCGGCACGGGAAGGCGGATGGCCGAGGAGAAGATGCCCGCCGCCGCCCTTGTGTTCTATGTCCCCTTCGATTTCGCCGGTTGCGTACGCCGTGTGCTGCGCCGGATGCGGCCCGATCTTCTCATTCTGGCCGAATCGGAGTTTTGGCCGCGGATGCTTCGCGAGGCAGGCCGCCGCGGCGTCCCCGTGCTCCTGGCCAACGGCCGGATCTCAACGACGACCGGGCGGCGGATGCGGCGCCTGCGGCCCATCATGCGGATCGTCCTGCGGCCCGTCACGCGCTTTCTGGTCCAGACCGGACGGGACCGCGACCGCCTGGCCGCCGCCGGAATCGAGCCCGGCCGGATCGACGTCGCGGGGAACCTGAAATGCGAGGTCAGCCTGCCGGTTTTATCCAGCGGGGAGATCGCCCGCGGTCGGGCCGAATTGGGCGTCCGTTCGGAAGAGCGCATATTGATCGCCGGCAGTATTCATCCCGGCGAGGAGGGGCCGCTCCTGGAAGCCTTCCGGTCGGTCCGCGTATCGGGCCGCCCGGTCCGGTTCGTGCTGGCGCCCCGGCATCCCGAGAAATTCCAAGCCCTGGAAAAAGACTTCGCCTCGTCGGGGCTGATCTTCGCCCGTCGGACGCTCCCCCCCGCAGAGGGCGATTGGCAGGTGCTGATCCTCGATACTATCGGGGAGCTGGCCCGTTTCTATGCCCTGGCCGACGCCGCTTTCATCGGCGGGAGTCTCGTAGGTTGGGGCGGCCAGAACCTCCTGGAGCCGGCCTTTTACGGAAAACCTATCTTTTTTGGACCCCACATGGACAATTTCGCCTCGCTGGCCGATGCTTTCGTCGGGGACGGCGCCGCTCGCGTCGTCCGCACGCCGGAGGACCTAGCCTCGATGTTTGCCTTCGCCGATGATGCCGGCCTGGCCGAAATCGGGCGGCGGGCCCGTCGGACCCTCGAGGCGCTTTCGGGCGCCACCGAGAATACCCTGGCCGCCATCGAAGCGATTTTGTCCCATGTTTGAGCACGAGCATCGGATCCGGATCGCCGCCGTCCCGGCGGCCGATTTCGTTTTTTAGCCCGCCCGTCCGGAAATTCCTTTTACATGGCGGCCTAAAAATGATAAATCTTTATTGCCGAATCCTGCATCAAGGAGAGCCCGATGAAGCGCCCCCTCTCGCGGAGACGGTTTTTACAGGCATCCGGCGTCGCCGCGGCGGCCGCGGCCGTCGGCGGCCCCGCCCTCATTCTGCCGGCCTGCGCCAAAGGCGATGATTTCGATCTGGTCGTCGCCGGAGGACTCCTTTATGATGGGCTCGGCGCCCCGCCCATCCCCGCCGATGTCGGGATCTCCGGCGGAGTAATCAAAGCCGTCGGCCGGTTGTCGTTTTCCCGGCGGACTCCTGTCCTGGAGGCCCGCGGGCTGTCCGTGGCGCCGGGATTTATCGACGTCCATGATCACACCGATTTCGCCCTGTTGGCCAATCCCAAAGCCGAGAGCGCCGTCCGCCAGGGCGTGACGACCCTCATCAGCGGCAATTGCGGCTCCTCGCCCTTTCCTGTGGCCGAGGAGATCTTCGAAGAGACAAAATCCAGGGCCAGAGCCCAATTCGGCGTGGAGCTCGCCTGGCGCGATCTGAAAGGCTTCTTCGCCGCCATCGAGAAAGGCGGCACGGCCTTGAACTATGCCACGCTGGTCGGTCACGGGGCCGTCCGCGGCGCGGCCATGGGTTTCAACGACCGGGCGCCCAAGCCCGACGAATTGGAGAAGATGAAAGCACTTCTGGCCGCCTCTCTCCAGGACGGCGCCGCGGGCTTGTCCACCGGGCTGGAGTACTCGCCCGGCAGCTTCGCCGCCCCGGCCGAGATTACCGCTCTTTGCCGGGTCGTGGCCGAGGCGGGCGGCGTTTATGCCACGCATATGCGCGACGAAGGGGACGGGCTCATCGAATCCCTGCGTGAATCCATCGATACGGCCAAGTCGGCGGGAGTCAAACTCCAGATTTCGCATTTAAAGACCGCCTTCCCGCGCAATTGGAAAAAGCTCGATGCGGCCCTGGCTTTGATCGAGGGCGCCCGACGGGACGGTCTGGACGTCACCTGCGACCGATATCCATATATCGCCGGATCGACCGATTTGAGCCTAAACTTCCCGGCCTGGGCCCGCCAGGGGATGACCGAGGAGTTCCTGATGAGGCTCAAGGACCCCTACCAGGACAAGAAGCTTCGCGAGTATGTTGCGGAGCGGGAGAAAAAACTCGGCTCCTGGGACAAGGTGGTCATTTCAGATGTCGTCACCGAGAAGAACAAGTGGACGGAAGGCCTCGATGTGCTCGAGGCGTCCAGACGGGCGGGCAAGGGCGCCTATGAATTCATGCGCGACCTGATCATCGAGGAGAAAGACGCCGTGGGCATGGTCCTGTTCATGATGAACGAGGACAATTTGAAGCGCATCCTGGCCCATCCCCTCATCGGCGTCGGGTCGGACAGCTCGATCCGGGCCCCTTATGGGATATTATCCGCGGGCAAGCCCCATCCCCGGGCTTACGGAACCTTCCCCCGCATTTTGGCCAAATACGTCCGCGAAGATAAAATCGCCCCGGCTGAGACCATGATCATGAAAATGACGTCCCGGGCGGCAGCCAAGTTCGGCCTGGCCGGCCGCGGCGTCGTCAAGTCCGGCGCCTTCGCCGACCTCGTCGTCTTCGATCCATCCGCCGTGGCCGACCGGGCGACCTGGAAGGACCCCCATCAGTATCCCGCGGGCATCGCCCACGTGGTGGTCAACGGCGTCACCGTCGTCAGCGGAGGTGAGCATACCGGGAAGCTCCCCGGCCGCGTTCTGCGGATGGCCAAGCCGGCATGATTTCCTGGGTCCTTCCCCTTCTCTTTTTAATATCGACGGGCGGACAGGTGAATGCGGCGAAGACGATCGAGCCCGCAGAAGCCCCCATTTCCCTTTCCTTCCGTTCCCTGCAGCCGGGGGAGGCCATCCTGGCCCGGCTGCGGGATGACGCTTCCGTCAAACGGGTCGTCCTGAGTCTGGGCGGCCAGGTTCGCGTCCTGGAGCCGGCCGCGGAGAATTTTCCGGGATCGCCGCCGGCGCTTCTGGGGATTGACCTGGGGATGAAACCGCAGGTTTTACATCTCAAAATTAAGATCGAGCGTCCGGACGGCAAGAAGGAGTTCGTCGAACTTCCCCTGTCCATAGAAACCAAAAAATTCCCCTCGACCCGGCTCGATGTGGCGCCGGCGATGACCAATCCGCCGGCCAAGGAGATGGAGACCATCCGCCGCGAGGCCGAGCTCGTGTCCGAAGTCCTGAGTCTCGTCTCTCCCGACTGGCTGGCCGAGGGGCCGTTCCAATCGCCGCTTCCTGCCTACGAGCCGTTTCCCAATTTCGGCCAGCAGAGAATCTACAACAAGACCGTGGCCTCGGTCCATTCCGGGGTCGATATTTCCGCGCCTCGGGGGACGAAAGCGGCGGCGCCCAACGCCGGCCGGATCGTCCTGGCCGCCCGTCTCTATTTTTCGGGCTACACGGTCATCATCGACCATGGGCGCGGCGTATTCACATACTGCTGCCATTTCGACGAGCTCCTGGTGAAGCGCGGCGACCGGGTGCGCAAGGGGCAGGCCATCGCCAAGGTCGGCAGCACGGGGCGCTCCACGGGCCCCCATCTCCACTGGAGCGTCCTGATTCTCTCCGCCCGGGTCGATCCCTTCTCGCTTGTCGCCCTGCCGCTTATATAAAGCGTTAGACAGGTGTTCGTGTAACCGGAGGAATAATCCAAGAGGGGGGAATTCATGAAAAGAAACTTTTCTATGATGTTTGTATTTCTCGTTATATTTTGGCCGGCCCTCATCAGAGGTCAGAAATCGGCGCCTAAGGCGAGGGTCGAAAATATTGATGGCGTGGAATGTATCCATAATCCTGGGACTCCGCTTCATCCGGAAAAGACCGTCACCTTTGTGGAAGATCTCTCCATCAGCGCAGAAGATAAAAATGGGAATATCGTCTTTATTGAGCCGTGGCTATCCTTTGTCGATGACCATGAAAATATCTATATCATTGAAAGAAGGGATCAAGTCATTAAGGTATTTCGGCCCGATGGAAAGCAAATCAGGACGATTGGAGCAAAGGGGAGCGGTCCCGGCGAATTTCGGGAGATTATGGTAAATAACCTGGCTATTACAAAAGACGGAATACTATTAACCCATGATGCGAATTCTAG
>PMCY01000052.1:0-9579 GCA_003154255.1 Candidatus Aminicenantota bacterium
CGCGCATCCCGACGGTGACCCAGGCTATCGCCCAGGCCGGAGATTTTACCGAGCGGGCCCGCAAGGGCCACGTCATCATCCGGCGCCGGGATCCCGGCGGGGCGGAGCGGGAGATCGTCGTCGACGTTTCGGCCATCCTCAACAACAAGGCCAAAGATGTCCCGCTCCAGGAGAACGACATCGTCTTCGTCCCCCAATCGCTGTTCTGAAACGGCCTCACCCCCGGCGAGGAGGTCCAAGAGGCCAATATCACCCGGGGTTTCATCCTCCCCGGCGATTGCCCCATGTCCGGGGGGGGGAGTACCCTAACGGTGCCAATGGACAAGCCCCGCCCGTAAACCAATCCTTCGGACGGACCGGATCGATCGAGGCTGAAACGTGATGACCCAAACGTCGAACGGAAAAAAAGATATCGACCTCCTGGCTTACTGGAGGATCATCCTCAAAAGAAAATGGGTGATCGTCACCGTGACGGCCGTCCTTTTGGCCGTTTCCGCCATTGCATCCTTCAGCACGACTCCGCTTTTTGAGGCCCAGGCCACCGTCCTCATCGAGGACCCCGGAACCGGAATGCTGACCATCCAGGACCTCCTCAACTCCAGCTCCGGTCTGACCAACGATTGGCAGGGCACATATTTCAATACCCAGCTTCACATCCTGCAGAGCCGCCGCCTGGCCGAACGGGTGGCCAAGAAGCTGAACCTGGCCGATCGGGCCGAGCTCAAGGATGGCAAGTCCGGGCGCCGCAGCCTCGTCCAGGTCGTCAAGGGCGTGCTCAGCCTGCGCTGGCTGTTCGGCAAGCCGGCCGAGTCGGCGGCGGACGGGGCGAATTCCACTTCGCCGGCCGACGCTTCGGCCCTTTATGCCGGCACCGTCCTTGGGGGATTGAAAATCACGCCGGTTCCCGACACCCGCCTGGTCACGCTGGCCTTCGTTTCCCCGTATCCCCGCCTGGCCGCCGACATCATCAATGCCGTGGCCCAGGAGTATATCGACTTTTCCATCGAATCGAGGTCCGATGCCACCCGGCAGACCTCGGATTTCCTGGCCAAGAGCATCTCCGACCTGCGCGACGACTTGTCCAAAAAGGAATCGGATCTCCAGAAATACGGCACCCAGAAAAAGATCGTCAACCTCAGCGATAAGGACAACAGCATTCTGGCCGAGTTCAATACGCTGAATACGGCTTATGGCGCCGCTCAGGTGGATTCGGTCAATGCCGAGACGAATTACCGCCAGATGCGCGGTCTGCGCGTCGACGCGCTGCCCCAACTCATCAACAATCCGACCATTCAGAGCCTGCGCACGACGCTCGTCGGCCTGCAAAGCGATTACGCCGAGAAAAGCCGGACGCTGGGCCTGAACAATCCCGATCTCCAGGGCATCAAATCCAAATTGGACACGGCCCGTTCGCAGCTGGAGACCGAGATCGGCAAGGCCGTCGAAGCGGCCAAATCCGAGTTCGAATCGGCCCAAAGCCGGGTGTACAGCCTGAAAAACCGGCTCGACGAGAAAAGGACCGAGATCTCCAGCACGAACCGGGACGGCATCCTCTACAAGACGCTCGAAAGCGAAATCACTCAGAAACGCGCTCTGCTCAGCACTCTTCAGGCCAGGCAGGAGGAGACGGGCGTTTCGACCCGATTGAGCGGAATGGGAACCAGCAACATCAAGATCGTCGACAACGCCCTGGTGCCCGAGGCCCCCGTTTCGCCCAATGTCCGCCGTAATTTCCTGGTCGCTTTTCTGCTCGGCCTCCTGCTCGGCATCGGCCTGGCCTTTGTAGCCGATTTCCTTGACAATTCGATCAAAGGCCCCGAGGACTTGGAAAAGCTGGCCGGGTTGCCCTCCCTGGGCATCATTCCCCACTTTTCGACCAACGGCGCGCGCAAGTCCAGCCGCTATACCTCGCCCTATGAATCGCTCTACGGCGCGACGCCGGGCGAGAACGCGACCGAGCTGGCCAAGGTCACCGAAGTCGAGCTGATCAACCATCTCTTCCCCAAGATCTCCATTGCCGAGGACTATCGCACGGTCCGGACGGCCATCCTTTTTTCCAAGAGCGACAATGCCGCCCGGACGCTGGCTTTCACCAGCACCTCGCCCCAGGAGGGGAAATCGGCCACCTTGGCCAACATGGCCATCAGCTTCGCCCAGCTGGGCGAACGCGTTCTGGCCGTCGACGCCGACCTGCGCAAGCCCCGCCAGCATAAAATCTTCCAGGTCCGCAATCTGTCCGGGCTTTCGGGGTACCTGACCGGCCGGGCGCCTCTCGATGACGCCATCCAAAAGACGGCCATCGACAACCTCTGGATCCTGCCCAGCGGGCCGCATCCGCCCAATCCGGCCGAGCTCCTCAATTCGCGGAAGATGCGTGAACTCCTGGTCGCCCTTAAAGAGCAATTTGACATGATTCTGATCGATACGCCGCCGGTCCTGGCGGTGATTGATCCGCTCATCGTCAGCTCGATCTGCGACGGCACCGTCCTGGTCTTGCGCACGTCGAANNAAAGCCCACAAGGAAGGACAATCCTCGAATTATTTCCAGTATGAGTATTATCAGGACAAAAGCGTGGACGAGGCCGTCGCGGAAAAAAGCCCCCAGGCGAAGGGCTAAATCGTGAAGGATGATCTGGGCCGGATTCGGTCCCGGGAAGGCGCTCCGGGCCAGGCTGCGGCGAATCCCGCGCCCGCGGCGGAGAGGGTCCACTTCCTGCCGGGCGAATCGAAGGGAATGACGATCATCGAATACGGCATCATCGCCCTCCTCGTTCTCAGCCCCCTGCCGGCGGCTTCCGTCGATGACTGGGCCGTCCTGGCCATCGAGCTGTCCGCCGCTCTTCTGATGGCGGTTTATTTATGGACCGCCCGTCGCCCCCGGCTCAACGCCCGCTTGAGCGTCCGACTGATCTGGCCGCGCCGGTTTTTGATCGGTCTGGCCGGGGTGCTTCTCCTTCAGGCGATCCCCCTGCCCAAGGCGCTGGCGGCGCTCCTATCGCCCCGTTCGGCGGGCTTGCGCGGGGAGTTTGCGCCCGGGTATTCGGGGACATCGACGGCCACTCTTTCGTTGGTCCCCCTTCACACCGTGCGCGCTTCGCTGGAGCTTCTGGCCTACGTGCTGATCGGATTTCTGGTCATCCGGACGTTCACCCATCGGCGCCAGATCGAACGCCTGATGGTTGTCCTTACGGCGGCGGGGGCCTTCCAGGCCTTCTACGGGCTTTTCGAGCTCTATCGATCCCATCCCCGGGTCCTTTTCTTCCCCAAAATCTATAACCTGAGTTCCGCGACCGGGACGTTCGTCAACCGCAATCATTTTTCCGGCTATCTGGAGATGATCCTGCCGCTGGCCCTGGGGCTCGTCATTTCCCGCATCGATATGTTCTCGCTGGCCGGCAAGCGCTGGTCGGAGAAGGTCGCCCAGATCACCGCCAAGGGATTTGCCCGGAATGTCCTCGTCCTGATCGCGGCCGGGGTCATGGCCCTGGCCATCATCCGTTCCCAATCAAGGTCGGGTGTTTTCGTCCTGCTGTTCATCTTCGTCCTGTTCTTCGAGCTGACGGTCTTCCATTTCAGCGCCCGCCGTTACCGCCAGGCCTGGGTCAAGACGTTTCTCAAGGCCGCTTTCGTCCTGGTGACGATCGCCGTTCTCTACGCCGGCGTCGAAGCGACGATGGGCCGCTTTGCCAAAGACAATCTTCTCCAGGACGGCCGCCCCCAGTATTGGACAAGCGCCCTGGCCATGGCCCGCGATTTCCCCTTGGTCGGGTCGGGTCTGGGAACCTTCGGCGATGTCTACCCGGCATATGGGACGGTCCCCCTGGAGGGCCGTCTCACGCATGCCCATAATGATTTTCTCGAATTCTTCACGGATCTGGGGCTGATCGGTTTCGCCCTGCTGCTGGCTACTATCGCCTTTCTCGTCATCGACGGTTTCCTGACCTGGTCCAAGCGCCGCCATCCGCAGATCAAGGCGCTGGGCATGGGCGGTTTCGTCTCGGTGGCCGCGATTCTTGTCCATAGCTTCACCGATTTCAACCTCCATATCCCGGCCAATACGCTTCTTTTCGCCGTCGTCCTGAGCCTGACGTTCGCGACCGCCTATTATCGCAAGGCCTGACATGCAGCGGCGCATCCTCTGGCTCCTCTTCCTCATCGCCGCCGCGGCGGCCGACATCGTGATTTTCCGCGGCGGCGCGCTTGTCGCTCGGGCCAAAAGCGAGATTTCCGCCGAGGTCCGCATCGCTGTTTTGGAAAAGGAACAATCGGTGCTGCCTCTCAACGATGAGCTCTACCGGCTCCTAGGCAAGGCCCATTTCGAGGCCGGATCAGATCGGATGGGGGACCTGGCCGTCCGCGACGCCCACTTCCAGGCCGCCCAGGCCGCCATGCTCCGGTCACTTCGGCTCAACCCGCTTTCCGCAGCCGGCCATTTCGAGCTGGCCCAAGGACTGGAGTTCTTCCGCCTGGTCGGGATTCCCGGCGATCGCCGGCCCGTCGATGAGTACTTCGCCGCGGCCCGGCTCGGCCTTCAGAATCCGGAGATCCTCGACGCCTCCGGCCGTCTGCTCCTCTCCCAATGGTCCACGCTGGACGAAGGCGAGAAGCGGTTGACCCGCGGGATTTTGCGCACGACCCTGGCCGGACGGGGGGAGGACGCCCTGCTCGCGGTGCTCGATACCTGGGCTCTGCATGTCGGCGATTATGAGGTCATCAAATCCGTGCTGCCCGCCGAAGCTTCGGTTTATCGCCGCTACGCCCTTTTCCTGGCCGAGCGATCGCTTGATCGGGGAGAGCGCATCGACGCCCTGGTCCGGGCCGAGACTCTGGATTTCGAAAAGGCCAGGGCCGCCGCGGCGGCCGGCCGTAGCGAACTCCAGGCCTTCAAGCTGAAGGAATCCGAGGCCCACTTCCGGCGCGGCCGGGATCTGCTCGAAGGCCTGCGGTTCTACCAGTCCTTGGCCGGAAAAGAGGCCATCGATCCCGTCGAGTTCAAGTCTTTGCGCAACGCGGTATCCCTCGGCCTCATCCAGACCCGTCTGGAAACGGCCCGCTCGCTCGACGAGATCCTCCCCGAAGCTTTGCGGTTTCTTGAAGAAGAGGAGGGCTCTCCCGGGATCGGGGACCTGGAACGCTGGCTCAAGAGCCGCCGCCTCATCGACGAGCGCCTGGACGCTTCGGGCAAAGACCTGCGCCGCCTGGCCTTCGAGATGAGACTGTCCTTCCAACAGAACCGGTATCGGGAAGTCACCGAGGCCGGGCAGACTCTGGAAGGCGGAATTTTAATGGTGCCCGACGCGGCCAAGAAGGACTACGCCGCGGTCCTGGAGCTTGTCGGAGACGCTTATTTGAAGCTCGATTATCTCTATGAATCGAGCGCGTTTTACCAGAAAGCCCGGACCGCTTTCGCCGGGGGACTGGGCCTTCTCTACAAATTGCGGCGCAACTACGAGCGTCTCAACGACAACGATGGGCTCCGCGCCGTCGATCGCGAGATCCAAGCCGGGGCCGGGGCCCAGACGATCGAATGGAACAGAATCGTCGCGGCCAGGGGAACGGCGTTCGCCCAAACCCTTTTCCTCGATGGGGGCGAGATCGGCCTTGAGTTCCGGGTAGCGGCGGAGAAGGGGAGCGGCCTTCGGCCCTATGCCGCGATCTATTTCAACGGACGGGTCGTTTGGGATGATTTCCTGCCTGAAACGGGCCCGCTGCGCCTGGACCTCTCTCCTCGCCTGGGTTCGAACAGGTTGGAGATTCTTCCGCTCAATCAACCTTTGACCTTGATCGGACTCGATATCCGCCCGGTCCTTGATCCCGGCCCGGAGGATNNTTTGTGTCTTATAATGATAGAGGGCTAGGAGAAGTAAAATGAAGAATTGTTGGGCCAAGACAGGGATAGTTTTATTCCTGGGGACGATGTGCGCGGCCATGATGTTCGCCGCGCCGTCGGGACAGACGCCGGCGCGCGGGAATCTCATCGGATACATTTATGACAAGGACGGCACAACGCCGGTCCCGGGCGCGGTCATCAAGCTCCGCAACATCAGCAGCGGGGCCATCTATGAAGCGCCCGCCGCGGACAAGGCCGGTTTCTTCAAAATCGAGAACCTGGCCAAAGGGATCTATAATTTCGGCATTTCCTCCGCGGCCGGTGATTTCAATTCCAATGAGCTGGTCGGCATCATCGACAATGAAACGACCAAGCTGTCGATCTCGCTGAGCCCATACGAGAACGAGATCCGCCAGTCGATGCAGGAAATCGCCCGGGAGCAGAGCGTCAAGGAAAACGAAGCCCGCGTCGGCCGGGTCGTCCAGTACACGCCCGGGACGAAGGACGCCATGATTTTCATCGAGAAGGGCCTCCTGCAAGTCGATGACCGCATCCGGGTCCACGGCATGCAGACCAATTTCTATCAGGACGTGGCGACCATGGGCCTGGACGGAATCAAGGTCAAGCGGGCCCTGGCCGGCCAGAATCCCTGGCTTCGCGTCGTGCGCGAGGCCCAGATCGGTGACGGCGTCTATCTGGTTTGCAAAAAAGGCGTTCCTCCGTTCTTTCTGACTCCCTGCGGAATCGCTTCGGTCATCGGAGGCGTCGGCGCCTTAGTCGGAATCGTCACGGTCGTCGATAAGAATCCCGTTTCTCCCATCAAATAAATCCGGCGCCGGCCGGCCGCGCGGGAGCGGTTGGGGCGGACCGTCCCCCGCCTTGTCGTTGGGGGGGTTATCTGTTAGCATGGAAATCCCATGAAACGGACGTCTATCTGGCCCTTTTTCACGGCGCTTCTTCTGGCGCTCGCCGAATGCGTCTGTCTTTGGGCCCAGGCCGAGGGAGAGCCCGTCGAGGCCCGCCATGTCCGCGAGGCCCTGGCCCTCATCGAGAAAGAAGCCCGCCCGGCGGGCCCGCTGCGGCAGGCCGCGTTCAGCGACAACGAACTCAACGTTTACATTCGTCACCGTCTGCGCCAGAGCCGCGAGGACATCCTGCGCAGCGCCCACGTCCGGCTTTATGAGGGCAACCGCGTCGAAGGCTGGATGGAGCTCGATTTCAGCGGCCATAAGATCCCGGCCTTCATCAAAAAACGGATTAACCTGTATTTCATGGGTTCCCTGTTCGTCCGCGACGGTTTCATCCGCTTCGAATTCAAAGACATCTTTCTGGAGAAGGAGCGTGTCCCCTTGATCATGCTGGACATGATCGTCTTCGTCGCTTCCCAGCTGGGGAAAACCGACGCCACCAGTGTCAGCCAATGGCATCCCCTGCCGCCCGGCATCCGGGACATCCGCACCGCCGAGGGGCGGTTCACCTTGCTTTATTGAGGCCCCATGATTCGCGTCATCAGCGGCATTTACCGCGGCAAGAGGCTCAAAAAAGTCTCCGATCCCCGCGTCCGGCCCATGCCCGACAAGCTCAAAACCTCTCTGTTCAACATCCTGCGCGGCGAGCTTCAGGACACGGTTGTGCTGGACGGCTTCGCCGGCACCGGCTCGATCGGCATCGAGGCTCTCAGCGCCGGGGCGGCCGAGATCGTCTTCATCGAACAGCTGCCGGCGGCCCTGTCCGTCCTGCGGCACAACATCGCCAAGATCGAGGCCGTGGATAAGACCCGGGTGGTGGCCCTGGAGTTCAACCGGGCCGTCATCCTACTGGCCGGGGAAAACTATCGCTTCGACGTCATCTTTCTCGACCCGCCCTACCGGCTCCTCGACGAACGCAACCCCCTCAAGGTGATCAAGAAGCGCGGTCTGCTCGCCCCCGGCGGTTTGATCGTCCTGAGACATCATTTCAAGACCAAATTCGAGGCCAAGTATTTTTCCTTGAAGCGCCGCACGACGCTGGGGGACGATACTCTTTCCTTCTACGGCGAACCCGGTCCGGGGGCCTAGGGCGGACGGCTCCGCGGGGCTTGCGCCGGTCCAGGCTTTCTTTTAAAATTCCGTTGTCGAAAAGCGAAAAGGGTTTTATCGAAGCGCATGAGCAAGGATTCGATCACACCGTCCGGCACTTCCGGACCTCCCGAATCGCTCTGGGGCGGAGAGCCTCTGGTCGGCGAAGGGGAAATTTTCGGCGAGAGGACCCAGGGGCGGGGCAGTTCGCTTTTTCTCGGGCGCTTCACCATGGCCGAGGTCCTGGCCGTCCTGGAGAAGAAAGGATTCCTCAAAGAATCGCGCAAACGGGGGTTCTGGCCGCTCGTCTATTCCATTGATTCATCCGCCTATCCGCTGCAGCGATTCCAGGTCTTCGTCCGGGAAAAATCCCCGCAATTGGAGATGGTCGACCTCAAGATCCGGGAAGGGCGCTTTGACCCCCGGGGTCGGACGCTCCCGGGCTTTCCCCAGGGCCTTCTGCGCACGCTCAATTTCGAGTGGCTGACCCTGCAGAACCCCGGGGCCGAATTTGCCGGGAAGCGCGGCGCCCTTCCGGGCCAACTGCGCCCGGGTCTCGGCATGAGCAAGCGCATCATGGACGTTTTGGGCTTCCTGGGCAAACGGATGCACCAGGACGCCCTGCTGGCTTTTCCCGCCTTCTACCATAACGCGGTCCTCTTCTCCCGCTATTTCCATTTCGTCAATCCTGATAAGGAAGGGGAGATCCAGGCCATCCGCCGGAGCTTCCTTTCCATGTCCATCAAACAGCTGGCCTGGATCGTCCATCTCGGCTGTTTGCGGGCGGGCGACGGCGCGGTCTACGAATGGCGGGCTGAGGAGCAGATGCTGCCGCTGCGGTCGGAGATCCAGGATTATTTTGGCTCCCGGGCATACCGGGACCGGGTCCGGGAGGTGCAGCGCTCTTTGCGTTTCGAGGTGGACTGGGAGCGTTACGAGGAGAAAGCCCAGGAAGACTAGAGATGCGTATCGCACATTCGTTCAACTATCGAAAACCAACCCGGACGCATAACTGCCGGGGAGTTCGAGGGGCGCGGCGAAGCGCCGAGGGGGAAGCTTGACTCCCCCCTGGAAGTGCCCCGTACAAGGGATGACTCAAACGGAGGAATTATGAGACGGGGCACTAGCGGGCGGCCCCGGATTTCTGCTATAATGCCCCGTCTTTAAGGAGATCCAAGCGATGAAGAATGACATCCATCCGAATTACGAGGAATGCCGGGTCATCTGCGCCTGCGGCAATACCTTCGAGACGCGCTCGACCAAGCCTGAGATCCGGGTCGAAATCTGTTCGCAGTGCCATCCTTTCTTCACCGGGCGCCAGAAGTTCATCGACAGCGCCGGCCGGGTCGAGAAGTTCCGCAGGAAATACGAAACACCCAAGACGGCCCCGGTGAAAGCCAAGAAAAAATAAGGGCGATGCTCCCTGAACTGGAAGCCGTCGAGGAGAAATACCGTCTCCTGACCGAGAGCCTGTCGGATCCGGCCTTGATCGCCGACGCCAAGAAGTTCCGCGAGGCCTCCATCGAGCGGGCCGAGCTGGAACCCCTCATTCGCAAGTTGGAGGAATTGCGCCGCGCGCGCAAAGGCATCCGGGAGTCCCGCGACATTCTGGCCGAAACCGGCGATCCCGAAATGGGGGCGATGGCCGAGGCCGAGCTCCGCCGTCTGGAGGGCGAGGCCGAAACCCTGGAA
>PMCY01000052.1:9610-16071 GCA_003154255.1 Candidatus Aminicenantota bacterium
GCCAGCCAGTCGCCCATCGGCGGGTACAAGGAGATCATTCTGGGCATCCAGGGCCAGCGGGTTTATTCGCGGCTCAAGTTCGAAAGCGGCGTCCACCGCGTCCAACGCGTCCCCAAGACCGAGGCCAGCGGCCGGATCCATACCTCCACCGTGACCGTGGCCGTTCTGCCCGAGGCCCGGGAGATCGATATCTCCCTCGACCCCAAAGACCTCAAGATCGAAGCCTTCGGCTCGTCCGGCCCCGGCGGCCAGAACGTCAACCGCAACTATACCGCCATCCGGGTGACCCACAAGCCTTCCGGGATGGTGGTTTCCTGTCAGGACGAGAAATCCCAGCACCGCAACAAAGAGAAAGCCCTTCGCGTCCTGCGCTCGCGGCTGATGGACATCGCCCGAACGGAGCAGCAGGAGAAGATCGCCAAAGATCGCCGCTCCCAGGTCGGGACGGGAGAGCGCAGCGAAAAGATCCGCACCTACAATTTTCCCCAATCCCGCATCACGGACCACCGTCTCAACGAGAGCGTCCACGCCATGGCCGCCTTCCTCGACGGGGACCTCGACGAGGTCCTGGAGAAGCTCGTCCTGCAGACCCAGGCCCGCGACCTCGAAAAGCGCAACGTCGCCTGAACCCGCAAACGGAATCACTTTCATGCCGGCTACTCACGACCTCCTCGTCGAAGGGCGTCGCCGCCTCGACGGCCTGCCCGGCGCGGACCCCGCTTTGGAGGCCCGCGTCCTGCTGCGCCGGGCGCTCGGATTCACGGAGATGGAAATCCTGGCCTTTCCCGACCGGCCCGTATCGGCGTCCGGCGTCCGGCGCTACCGGAGGGCGATCGCCCGGCGGGCGGCCCGCGTCCCGTTCGCCTATATCCTCGGGGAACGGGAATTCTGGTCCATTCCCTTGACCGTCGGTCCCGGCGTCCTGATTCCCCGGCCCGAGACCGAGCTTCTGGTCGAAACCGTCCTGGCCTTAGCCGGGAACGGAGATGAGACGATTGCCGAGATCGGCACGGGCTGTGGTGCAGTGGCCGTGGCCCTGGCCAAGGAGATGCCGGGAGCCCGGATCATCGCCACGGACATCAGCCGCCGGGCCCTACTCCTGGCCCGCAAAAACGCCGCCCGTCAGGGGGCCGGAAACATCGAATTCCGGGGTGGGGATCTCTTCGCCCCCCTGCGCCGGGCGGCGCTCCAGGCCGGGCTCGACATCCTGGTTTCCAATCCGCCTTATGTGGCGGAATCCGCATGGGTGCTCTTGGAACCGGAAGTCCGGGATTTCGAACCGAAGCGGGCTCTCGTTGCCGGACCTTCCGGGTTGGAGACAATCGTCCGCCTCGTCGCCGGAGCCCCCGAGTTCCTGAAGCCCGGCGGCAGCCTCGTGTTCGAGATCGGACGGGGGCAGGCCCGGGCCGTGAAAGCCCTGCTAAAAAATCCCTGGACGGACGTGAGCCTCAAACATGATCTGCGCGGAATCCCCCGGGCTGCCGCCGCCCGCCTGGGGTCCTGAGCGTCCCGGCTTCTAGGTTTTTATTTTTTTGAACATCTGCGAGAATGCGGCGACCGGTGGTAGGCGGGATGTCGTTTCGAAACGAATCTTCTCCCATTTGTCCGCCTTCAAGGAGAGGAAGGCGTGGACGACGGCGGGGTCGAAATGCGTCCCCGCGCCGCGGACGATCTCGGTCCGGGCGGCCTTGAAATCACGGGCCCGCCGGTAAGGCCGGTGGGCGGTAATGGCATCGAGGGCGTCGGCCAGGGCGAAGATGCGGGCTTCCAGGGGAATACGATCCTTCTTCAGCCCGCGGGGATATCCGGTCCCATCGTAATGTTCGTGATGATGAAGAATGATCTCGCCGATGACCCGGACCATCTTGATTTCTTTAATCAGCCCGAACCCCAGGGAGGGGTGGAGGCCGATCTTCTGCCACTCTTCGGGGGAGAGGGCGGCGGGCTTTTTCAGGATGGCGTCGGGGATGGCGATCTTGCCGATATCGTGAAGCAGCGCGCCTTTGTGGATGTCGTCGAGCCTCTCTTCGTCCCGAATGCCCATGATCCGGGCCAGGACCTGGGCGTATTTGGCCACGGTCTGGGAATGCCCGAAGGTCTCGACGTCGCGCAGATCTAGGGCGGTCATCAGGTTTTCCAGCGTCGCCGCGGAAATGGCTTCGAGCTGGGCGGCGCGTCCGGCTTGGACGGACCGTTCATTCCGAAGCTTTCGGAGCATCCGCCCATAGGCCTCCGCCTTGGCCTCGCCGGCTCGCCGGCGGAGCTCGCAGCGGACGAAGGCGGGGACGGCCGCCTCGGCCCCAGGCGGTAAAATTCCCGCCAGGAAATTGCCCGCAACNNCAAGCGGGGGAAGGCGGCCAGAAAAAGCTCGGCCCGGACGTCCGAAGCCAGGATCGACCCGGCCTCGGCCAGAGAGGAGGCCGGACGCACGGCGATCGAGAGGGCTTCGCATCCGCGGACGATCCGTTCGCGGCGGGCGGCCTGGACATCGAAGTAGATGCTGGAAGGGGTCATGGTCGGATCTTTTTATATCCCAGTTCGGCGGACGATTCAAGGAACGCCGAACCATCGGAACGGGGCCGCATCCGGAGAGCGGCCGGCCTCATCGTCCGGGGTGAGGCTTGACGAGGCAAATATCCCCCGAGCAATCGCCGGGGGGGGTGATTGCGGTGTCTCGCCCCGGTCGGTTACACTGAGCGCGGATAAGGAAGCGGGGCCGTAAGCCGCAGGGGCGGCGACACGGAGAATCCTCTCCGGCGGCCCCGCGGTATTACCGGGCCGGGAAGCCCAATGCAAGGAGAACGACCATGACGCCCAAAGGCGACGCGATGGATCACTCGAAAGCCTTCATCAGTGAAATCGAGACCAGCTTGGAAGGCGAAATGCGGAAGCAGCGGGAAAAGATCGAGCGCGAGCTCGAGGAGCGCCTGCGTCGTGAGCGTGAACAGTCCGAACGCATGCTCTCCCAGATCGAAGCGGAGTTCCGCCGGGAGCAGGGGTCCTTGCGCGATTACAAGAACGCCGTGGTCGAATTCGAGGCCGCCCGCGAGTTGCTGGAGAACCAGATTCGGGAGCGGCTGGAAACCGTCGATCGGCACCAGGGCGAAATCGAGCGCTTGACTGCCCTGACCCGCGAAGAGCTGAAGCAATTTCATCTGCTGACCGCCGGCCTGGCCGATTTGCGGGATTTGACCGAATCCCGGCTGGGCGATTTCAAGACCCGGCTCCAGGAGAAATTCGGGATCGGATCCAAGCCCGCCGGAGATCCTTCTTCGCGCGCCGCGGCCGAAACCGCTCCCGAGGCCGAGCCGGAGCGGCCCGTTCCTGAAGAAAAAATATCCACGGAGCGCGGCGAAACGCACGAAACTCCGTCCGAGAGCGGCGAGGTCGTCGTCGATCTCGAGCGGGAGTTGGGCAAGCTCAAGCGGATCAAGGAAATGCTGGAAAAGGATTCGACCGGATTTCCCAATGCCGCCGGCCGGACGGCGATTCAAACCAACGCCGTGGCCGAACCCCAGGCCGCGCTGCCCGAACCCCAAGCGCCCCCGGAACCGGAGGAGCCGGAATGGTCCGCCGGGCGAACGAGCGAGAGCGCTCCGCCCCGGCCCGAATTCAAGATGCCCGAAATCAACCAATATATCCAGGATTTTGTAAAGCACGAACAGGGAATGGCCGGCGAAGCGGTGGCGCCCAAAGCCGAGGAAAAACGGCCGCCGCTGGACGAGGCCGATTTCCAGTCCGTCTTCGAGATCCTGGAGAAGTACCGCCGCTCCGAGCCCACCGACTACAATGGCGAGATCAGCTTCTTCCAGAACCGCGACCATCTCATTCTCGACGGCGAGTCGCTCCTGCGGGCCATCGGCCATGTCGTCGACGAGGCCAAAAAACTCTATCAGCGGCTCAGCCAGGCCGGGACCCCCAAAGAACAGTTCTTCATCAAGCAGGAGCTCATCAACAACCAGGAGATCCTGCGTAAGATCGTCCTGCGCAGCGTCCGCATGTGCGAGCGCGAGAACTGCCGTCTGCCGCGCTTCAGCGGAGACATCGTCAACGCCGGAGTTCTCAAGGACATCCTGGAGCGCCTGAACATGGACAACTGGAGCAACCAGGACGACTTCTCCGCTTTCGAAACCATGGCGGCCAAGATGAAGGATGATTTCTATCGGCGGATCACCCCTCCGGCGCAGTATCTGCGCTCGGTCGTCCAGGAACTGGAAGGCTGAAGACGGGTCTCCGCCCTAGAGCGTACGGCGGTACGCTTCAGGACGGAGACATAGCATTTTCCCCCAGCGACAGGAAATACGATTCCAGAAGCTTTTTGTCGGTCGGGGAGACGTCCCTAAATTTCAATCCCGTGTAAAAGAAAGAAGACTGGGGCGAGGCTTTCTGGCAGTAGACGACCTCGCCGCGGAAGGGATTGGCCCGGCTCCCGAGAACGAGAAACAGGTCCAGGGTCTGGGCCAGGGGAAAGGCCGAATCCGAGGATATCTTGGCCCCGCCCAGGCTGAGATCGACGGTCGCCGCGACCCGGTGGCCGCCGTTTTCCCGGAAAAGGCAGAGCGTCGAAGTGTAATAGCGCTCGTACATGCGCTTTTCCATGAACAGCTTTTCGTTGGCCACCCGCAGAATCGTGGTCTTGCTCATGATCGTGGCCTTCTCCCGGATGTAAGCGCAGACCTTGTTCTTGGCGATCATGCGCGAATCCACTTGCAGGGCCGCCAGCTTTTTTCCCTTGGCCTCACCCAGGGCCATGTCCGCCTCATTGGCGAATTTCTTCAGTCCGGATTTGGTCATCCCGCCCGGCCCGGCGGTCCGCTCGTAGGACAGCATAGTCACGCCGAAGCTCATGGTCAGATTATGTCGCGGCTGGAACTCCTCGAATTCGAAGACATGGTCCTCGACGGATTTGCGGATGCGTTCCGTCAGCAGGGTGGCCTCCTCGACATTCTTGACGCCGGAGAGGAAGAAAAGGAATTCCTCGCCCCCATAGCGGCAGAGCAGGTCCTCGTCTCGGATCGAGGTCCGCAGGACGGAGGCCAGATCGCGCAGGAGGCGGTTGCCGGCCTCGTGGCCGTTGCGGTCGTTGAAGTTTTTGAACCAGTCGACGTCGCCCATGACCATGGCGTATGAACCGGTCTCCTGGCGCCGCTTGCTCAACGTTTCGATCTTGCGGACGACCTTTTCCAGGAACGGGTCGGGCCGGAGCAATCCGGTTAGGGCGTCGTATTGGATGAGATTGAGCTTGTTCATGGCCAGCGAGATGTGCTCGGACAGNNGAACAGCGTGAATCGCTTTGGGCATCGGCGATGTTGATTTCCTCGCCCGTGCGGGCGACGTAAGAAGCGAAATCGCTGCTGGTCAAGGAGGCCACGTGGCGGGAGAAATCGGCGTGGGCCAGGAAGGCGTCGTCCCAGACCAGGGGTTTGAGGAATCGGCCCAGGGCGTCGTTCTCTTCGATGATGTAAAGAGAAACCCCTCCCGCCCCGATCAGATCCTTGATGTCGATGACGACGTCGAGGAGATTGCTGACGTCGTTGGCGGAGTATAATTTACGCAGAATGGCCTCGAAGCTCTCCTTCAGGATCTGGAAATGGCTGTAGCGGGCCTCCAGGACGGAGCGCTTTTCCATTTCTTTGATCACGCCCTCGGAGAGCGCCGCACCCAGGCTTTTGATCTCGTCATAGACCCGCTTTAAATGATCCTCGGCCGAGGCCTTGGCCCCGCTGAGACTCTCGACGTCGGCCTTCATGCGCAGGAAATCCGCGGCCGTCCGGATGAGGCGCCGGCCGCGGGTCAGATCGAGGGGATGTCCGGAGATGAGCAGATAGTCGATAAATTGTCCGGCCGGCCAAACCCGAACGGCGTTTTTAAGATTTTCCTCGATGCGGCCGGTCAGAAAGAGGACAGGCAGGCGGAGCAGGGCATCATGCGCTTCGGGCCGCTCCGCCGAAGCGGCGTCGATGAGGCCCATTTCGAAGCGATTGGACTGTAATAGGGCGGAGGCTTTTTCCGGAGTGGAGGCGGTGTAGACGAGCCCGACCGGGCGGCAGAGCTCAAAAAGGTACTCCCGGTCTTCGGGTTTCGGACAGAAAACTAATACTTTACCCACGCTTCCCTATCGACAAATCAAGGATCGAAATGAAAAACCTTAACCCAACCTCTTTATAAAACAAGATTTGCGGGACTGTCAAGCGAAAAAAATAACCTTTAGGCGGCTTTGGGATGCCAATTTCCGTTTTTTTATCTGGTCAAACAGACGACGATCGGGTCGGATCGCGGAGTTTTGAAATAAAGCCGGGGCGTATGATATAGTCAAATGGAATCGATTATAAGGAGGCGAGCATGGCGGCCGCAAGCTATTCATACAAACCGATTCGCGCGCCCCGCGGAAACCGGCTCCACACCCGGGGATGGGGGCAGGAAGCGGCCCTGCGGATGCTGATGAACAATCTCGATCCGGA
>PMCY01000123.1 GCA_003154255.1 Candidatus Aminicenantota bacterium
CGCCGCTTGTGTTCCTGAAGGAGCCGTTCGCTCAAGGGGATCCGGTAGCCGATGGTGTAGATGGGGATGTCCACCCGCCGGGCGATCCCCAGGGCCTCCTCGGGCGAGGTTTGGCTGTCGTTTTCGATGCCGTCCGTGAGCAAAAGCAGGGCCCGCTTCTCGTTCCGTCCGCGGTCGGTGAACTCGGGCGAGACGGCCACGGCATCGTTGAGGGCCGTCCGCCCGTAAGCTTCGGTTTTTTCCAGGACGGCCAGGAATCCGGCTTTGTCGGAGGAGTATGGGACCGCGACTTCGACCTGCCCGTCAGCGAAAATAAGAAGCGAGATCTCGTCGCGAGGCCCGAGAAGCTCGGTCACGAAAGTGGCCAGGGCGGCCCGGCAATCCTTGAGCTTGTCTTGCAGGGCCATGCTCCCGCTCACGTCCAGGAGGACGGTTAGGCTCAGCGGGGCCTCGTAGTCATACTTGAAATAGGTGATGTCCTTCTTTTGCCCGTTTTCGAGGACCGTAAAGTCCTCCCGGACCAGGTCGTTAACGTACCGCCCCGACTTATCCTGGACGGTGACGGCGATGGAGATGGCCCGGACGGAGATCTGGTGTGTGATTTCCTTGCCCTTCTCCTGGCCCGGCGCCGGGCCGCCGGCGAGGACTAGAGCCCAGAGAATGGCCGCCACGGGAAACCGCGGTTTCGAGAACATCAGAGTTTCCACTGACCATTTTACCACAAGCCGGGACTTGGGCTCGTCCGCGGGACGTCAATGATGTTATATCTTGGCCGCCCGAAGCTTTTCGGGCAGCAGCGCGGCGGCTGCGGGATGTGGGTCGTCATCGACGCCGACAGCGAGATGGGCCTGGGTTTCCTGTCCTGTCTTAATTTTTCTTGGGCTTGACGGCCCAGAGTGAAGCGAAGATGAACCAAGCCACGGACGCCGCCAGGAGGCCCGAGCGAAACCCCTCGACCGAAATCCGTCCCAGAAACCGCAGGACGGGAAAGGCCAGACAGAGCGCCAGGCTGAGGAGCGCCAGGACGGCGAACAGGGGGCGCCTCATGAGCAGCCCGAAGCGGGTCAACATGCCGTCCGCCGGCCCAGTGCAGCCAGGGCCGTATACGCCGCCGCGGCGAAGACATACCCCGGCAGCCATTTGAAATAGAGATGGAGGGGCAGGAGAAAGACGAAGATAAGCGTTCCCACCCACACGCCCAGGGCCGGTAGATTGATGATCCAACCCCTGTTCTCCGCCCGGTACTGCTCCAACCCCAGCCGGGGGAGTATCCAGTGTTCGGCGAAGACGATGGCGCCGATGGGCATCAGGACGAGACCGTAGAGGGCCACATAATCGAGAAGCTTCATGAAAACGATCGGGAAACAGGCCAGTACGGTCGTGGCCGCGCCGGCGGTCGCGGTGATTTTCCAACGCGGCCAATTCGGAGTGATCGACTGCAGGGCCAATCCGGCCCGATAGAGCGTCGGATTGGCCGTCGTCCAGCCGGCCAGAAGGAGGCCCCCGACGCCGGCCAGCCCCGCCGCTTCATATGCCATGAAACCCGGGTTCATTTCCCGGCCGATGCCGGCGACCATGATGCCCGAGGCGATCCAGGCCAGCATATGTCCGGGATACACGCCGAAGGCGGTCAGGAAGCCGACCGTCCAGCGCTTGGCATAGCGGAACACGGCCATATCCGAGAGGCCGATGTGCATGGCCAGATTGCAGAACCAAGCGAAGAAAAGGATGTGCCAGAAGCCCAGCCTCTCCTGACCGGCCGCGGCCACACCGTTCCAGATTTTCGTCCGGGCGATCTCCATGAAATTGGAGAAGTCGGGACGCACTCCCAGCTTGGGCAAAGTGGCCAGGGCCCCGGCCACGAAGATGACGAAGATCCAGGGCGAACACACCTGGGCGAAGCGGCTGAGCTTCTCGAATCCCAGCACGGCCAGCGTGGTGAAGAGAATCCCCAGGGAGGCGGCGATGAGGACCCAGCCGAGGCTGCTGGGGAAGACGTCGGTCAGGGCCGGGCTTTTGATCTTGAAGGCCAAGCCAACGGCGGTGGCCGACACCGAAATCATGGCCCCGGCCAGGATACAGTAGAGGATGGCGTTGGCGATGTTGTAGACGACCATCAGCCCCGGCCCGGCGATCCTGCGGACGTACCAGTAGAGCGTCAGCCGCGTCCGGACGGCGATCGGGGCGCAGACCAGCGCCCAGGATAATACGGCGAGAAGGTTGCCGAAGAGCAGGCCGAAAAAAAGGTCCCGGGCCGTGACGCCATGGAGGACAAAAAAGGCCCCGATGACGAATTCCGTGGCGGCCACGTGCTCGCCGGCGAACATCCCGGCAAACCGGCTCCAGGACTGGAACTTGTCGGGGCTGACGGGCTCGCGGTCGAATTCATAAAGCTTGTCGAGATTCCCGGCCAGAGTCGAGATTGTGAATGCCACGATCGAATCCCTCCGTCCCGCGCCGGCGATGATTATGCGGCAAACGAAGGAAAACGACAAGCGAAAACGGGACGTCCGTCGTCGTTTTCTTGACTTCGATCCGCGGGCGGGATTATCTTCTTTATATGATGGGAGGAATTGATTCCGGGTTTTCGAGAAATTGAACCTTATCCCTTTCCCATAAGTCCCCATGAATGAAGAACAGAAAATAGACGCGCCGCAATACTTCATCTGGCTGGGTCTCCTGCTGGCTGGAGTTTTCCTTTTTTTATTCCGCAACACGCACGATAGTCCCTGGTTTGACGAGGTTTTCAGTCGGATCTTAATCAAGCACGATTTCGGGCAGATCTGGAACCTGACGGCCGGGGACGTGCATCCTCCCTTGTATTATTTTCTCCTCAAGCTGTACGGGCTTGTTTTTGGAAATTCCATATTTGCGCTGCGGGCTTTTTCGGCCATCGGGGCTTTGGCTTTGGCCGCCTTGGGCGGCGGGCCGATCCGGAGGATCTTCGGAACCAAAGCGGGCCTGCTTTTTACCTTTCTCGTTGTTTTTAACCCCATGGTCATCGGGTTGGCCCAGGAATTACGGATGTATTCCTGGGCGGCGTTTTTCTTGACGGGAAGCGGTCTCTATGCGTATTGGCTGACCAAGTCCCATCAAACTTCCGACTGGATCAGGTTCGGCTTATATTCTGTGGCGGCCGCCTATACCCACTATTATGCATTGATCGCGGTTTGCTTCATCAATCTCATTGTGTTCCTCCGGCTGCTATTCAAGGCCAAATCTTTTATGACGAAGTACCTGCTGACGGCCGGCCTCATGGTGACAGCCTATGTTCCCTGGCTGGTATCCGTCATCCCGCTGGTGTTAAAGAAGAACTTTCATTTAGACGCTTCCTTTGAGACCATATCCGGCAACGGCTGGCTGCCCAAGTTGACCGGGGGACAAGTGGTCAATATTCTGGTTTCCCCGTTTGACAATATTTTTCGGGCGCCCAAAGAAATGAATTTAAATTTTTCTTCCTTGGCGATTCCCGCCTTCCTCCTGGTAGGACTTTTGATCGGCTGGGCGCTGCGGACGGCTTTTCGCAGACAGGACCCCGGACGAGCGATGCTGACCTTGGGAGTGGAAACCTATCTTTTGACATTCCTGGCCGGAGTGGCCATTTCCCTGGCCTTCCGGCCCGCGTTTATCGAACGCTACATGTTTCCCCTGCTGGGTTTTTTATTTATTCCGGTGGCCTACATCCTGGCCCGGACTCGAAACCGGGTGATCGTGGGTGTTATTTTGGCCTGGATGATCCTCGTGGCCATTCCTCCCGTTTATAATATCTACCGTGAGAGATTCAATGGTCCGACTGTCGAAACGGTGGAATATATCCAAGCCCATTTAAAATCCGACGATGTCTTTATCCATACCGATGAACATTCCTTGTGCCTGTTCTTGGATGCTTTCCCCCGGCACCGGCACCTTTTATACACCGGCTCAAAAATTATTCAGTTTTATTCCCACTTGGAGGCTTTTGCGCCTCCGGCGGTGATCAGCGACAAGCTGGCGGCATTTGAACCGTACTTAAGAGGTCACGATACCTGGCACGTCAATCGAATCGATTCCCCGGGTCTTCTTTTACAGGAAGCATGGCTGGCCGACGGAGTTTTTATCAATCCGGTCAACAAACGAACTTTCATCATCGATAGCGGCTGGTGTAATTTCCTGGTCTATAAAGCGACCACCGGTAATTTATCATTGGCCGACCGGCTCCAATAAATCGGAGGACCGGGCAGCGTTTAATGTATTGGAAAAATGACTCCGGCCGGCGCCGCAGGCCGGGTTTTCCATCGATTCCCGCAAAATAAAAAGGGGACCGGAGCCGAAGCTCCGGTCCCCGTGAAATCCGTTTCCCGGCGGCGCAGCCGCCGGTTCGCGATCCTCAGCCCTTGAGGATCTTTTCCACCTCGTCCTTGTCGCAATCCATGATGTAAGGGATGCCGCTGATGCCGGCCGCTTCCTTGGTCAGGGAGGCGATATCGTCGCGGGAGATGTAGGACAGGCCGAACTTGCGGTTGCCGGACATGAGCTGGCGCAGGCCCTGGCTCAGCCGCTTGAAGTAGCTGTAGACGCCCAGGGCGCCCGGGGGCAGCTCGGCGAACTTCTTGCCGAAACGCTGCTTGAGCTCGGGGGCCGTGACGAAAATTTCTTCGACCGAAGTGCCGAAGCGTTCGACGTAAACCGGGACCTGGCCCTCGGTGATGCGCTTTCCGATTGTCTTGCCGACCATGGCCGCGGCCANNCCGCCGGCGAAGATGATGTCGGGAATGTATTCGCCCTTCTTGGCCAGGCGGTCGGCGTACTGGTAGGTCAGGCTCCACAGCTCGACCGAGGGAACGCCCCACTCGTTCATCATCCGCCAGGGGCTCATGCCCGTCCCGCCGCCGGCCCCGTCGACCGTCAGCATGTCCAGCTTGGCCTTGGAGGCGAACTTGACGGCCCGGGCCAGGTCGGCCGGGCGGTAGGCGCCGGTCTTCAGAAAGACCCGCTTGGCCCCGGCCTTGCGCAACTCCTCGACCCGCTTCATGAAAGAGCCTTCCTCGACCATGCCCAGGCGGGAATGGCGCTCGAACTCCTTGAAGCTGCCCTTTTCAAAAGCCGCGATGATGTTGGGATCTTCGGGATCGGGCAAAACGATGTAGCCGCGGCGCTTCAATTCCTGGGCCTTCTTCAGGCTCTTGATCTTGACCTCGCCGCCGATGTCCTTGGCTCCCTGGCCCCACTTCAGCTCGACCGTCTGTACGCCCAGCTTGTCGATGGCGTATTCCTGGACCCCCAGGCGGCCGTCCTCGACGTTGGCCTGGACGACGATGTCGCCGTAACCCTCGGACCAGTTCTGGAAGAGCTTGACCCGGTTGGACATGTCGGGCGAATGCAGAACCCGGCCGTTCTTGATCTCCGAGCCCTCGTCCATGGCGCAGACGTTCTCACCGATGGTCAGGATGCAGCCGCTGATGGCCGTGCCGATGGCCAGGCCCTCCCAGTTGTTCTTGGCCACATTGGTCGAGCCCAGTCCGGGGATGACGAAGGGCAGCTTGAGCTTGATGTCCTTGTTCTTGCCGATGGTCGTTTCGGTGGTCACCTTCTCGAAGGTGGCCTTGTCGCTGTCGG
>PMCY01000165.1:0-4772 GCA_003154255.1 Candidatus Aminicenantota bacterium
TCGGCGAAGAATCAGCCGGAAATCGGCCGGACCTCCCCCTTGGCGCTCGGGAACGATCAGGGAAAATATTCGGCCGGAGGATCGACGGCCCAGAAACATTCCTGGAAGACAACCGGGTCAGGCGGTGCCCGCCGCGGCGAGGTTCGTCTTCCCCACCAACCTTATCCCGGCCGTGTCACCGATCCGATGAGCGGATGGATCTTGCCCGCCTTGTCGAATTCCACGCGCAGGATCCCCGGCTTCTCGGTGAACGGAGCGTTCTTGTCGTTGCCGAAGAACGTGCTCCACCACTGCCCGTCCTTGTCCTTGAAGAACATGTTGTGCCCGCCGTGGGGGATGGCCAAGTAGCGATCGCTCCACGGGCCGGCCAGCGAGTCGGCGCTGGCGATCATACAGTGGTACTCGTCGTTGATGAATTCCGCGCACGACAGGTAGTACCGGCCCTCGACCTTGAACACGAACGCCGCCTCGAAGCCCACATGGTCGGCGTTGGCCGGCTTGAGCAGGCGGGGCTTCTCGGCCAGGGCGCTGAGGTCGTCCTTCAAATGAGCGATCTTGCCATCCTGATAGACGAAGTACAGCTTCCCGTCGTCGTCCTGGAAGAGCGAGGCGTCGATTTCCGGCGTGATCGGTCCGTCGGGCTTGACGTCCACGTAGGGGCCCTCGGCCTTGCCGGTCGTGCTCTTGAGTATGCCCGTGCCCCCGCCCGGCCAGTTGATGCAGTAGGCCAGCCAGAACGTCCCCTTGATGTAGTGCAGCTCGGGGGCCCAGATCGCCCGGTGGCCGTCTTTTATCGGCTTTTGCCAAGTGCCGTCCTTCTCGATGGACCACACCAGGCCCAGCGGTTCCCACTTCTTAAGGTCGTTCGACTTCCAGATCCGGATGCCCTCGTTGGTCTTCCACCAGGTCGGGGCGCCGGTGGTGCCGGTCAGGTAGTAGACGCCGTCCAGCAAGCACACACAGGTGTCGCGCACGGGGAAGTCGAACAGAGGCTTGAACCCGTCAGGAAGCCGGACCGCGGGTTGACCGGCGGCAGCGGACTGCTCTGCCCCCATAGCCGCAACCGGCTGGAAAAGGGCGGCCACCAGAATCATCGAGATGACGTTCATTTTCTCAGGTTTCAGAACCCCGGATCGCTGATCTTCTTCTCCGTCCAGGTCCCGAACTTGGCCAGCTGATCCTTGATCTCGGCGGCCTTGCCGACGACGACCAGGACATAGTCCTTCTCCGGCAGGAGCTGGGCCGCGGCCTTGGTTTCGGCCACGGTCGTCTTGGCCACGCTATCCATGAACTTGTCGAAATAGTCGAAGCCGAGATTGTAGAAGGCCAGCCGGGCGTACGTCGAGGCCTTACTGGCGTTGGTTTCCAGCGTCGGCGGGAACTGGCCCTGGATGTAGTTGCGGGCGCTTTCCAATTCCTCCGCCGCGAAGCCCTCGGCCCGGGCCTTCTTCAGCAGGTCGAACGTGATCTGGAGCATCTCGCCAATCTTGTCGTTCTTGGTGTAGGAGTTGGCTATGAATGTACCGCCCGACGTATAGGTCTGGAAGTTGCTGCCCGCGCCGTAAGTCAGGCCGCGCTTGATGCGCAGCTCGGTCGAGAGCCAGGACGTGAAGCGGCCGCCGAAGAGCGTGTTCATGACCTCGACTTTGGGATCGATGGGATCTCCCATGGCGTAGCCGCTGGCGCCGAGGATCCAATAAGCCTGGGTGGCGTCGGGCTTGTCGATCAGGACGAGCTTGACGCCNNTTGGGTTTAGGCAGGGCCGGCAGGGGGGACGCGGGTACATTGGCCGCGCCCGCCCATTTCCCCAGCGAGCCGTTGAGCAGCTCGATGAGCTTGGCTCTCTCGATGTTCCCGACCACGGCGGCCACGGCCTTGGCCGGGCCATAGAATTTCTTGAAATAGGCGGCCACGTCGGCGACCGTCATCTTCTGGAGAGAAGCCTCACTGCCCGAGGACAGATGGCCCAGGGGATGGGTCCCGTAATAGACCTTGCTGAAGTAATAGCGGACGGCCGCGCCGGGATTGTCCTTGACCGATTTCAACGCGTCCAGCCGGGTCTTGCGTTCCTTGGAGAATTCATCCTCCTTGAAGGCCGGGTTCATGAGCGCGTCGGCGGCGATGTCCAGAAGCTTGGGGAAATGTTCGGACAGCGTCTCGATCCCCAGTCCGGCCGATTCCTCCGAGCAGGAAAAGCTCAGCCGGGCTCCCAGGAAGTCGATGGCCTCGGCGATGGCGTCGGCGCCCATCTTGGACGTGCCCTTGAGGAGAAGCGTAGCGGCCATGTTGGCCACGCCTTCGAGATCGGCCGGCTCCTGGGCCGACCCGGCGCCGCGCAGCATCAAACGCAGACTGATGAGGGGCGTTTCCGCCGATTTCAAGTAATAGACGGTGAGGCCGTTCTTGAGGGCGAATTTCTCGGGGATGGGCAGCTTGAAGGCCGCCGAGGCCAGAAGGGGCAGAATGAACAGAGCGACGAGAACGACGGGGACGGTCGACCGGGTTTTCACTTGACACCTCCCTCGGGGATAAGCCGTCCGACGGTTTTGTTGGCGTCGGTGAAATATTTTTTGGCCGCTTGGATGATCTGTTCCTTCTTGACGGCGGCGAAGGCGTCGATGCGGTCGAAGGCCTTCTCGTAGCCGCCGTAGAGGATCTCGGCCTGGCCCAGGGCGGAGGCTTTTCCGTTGATCGACTGGAGCCCGAAATAGAAGTCGCTCTTGATCATGTTGAGGGCTTTTTGGAACTCGGCGTCCGTGATCCCATCGGCCTTGATCTTGGCCAGTTCCTCCTCGATCACGGCCTCCAGGCGGTCCAAATCGGCGCTCGGGCGCGGCCGGGCGGTGATGGTGAAGAGCTGGGGATCGAGCGTTTCGGAAACGCCGCCGCGCACGTTGACCGCCAACTGCTCCTCGCGGACGAGGCGTTTATAGAGGCGGCTGCTCTGCCCGTCGAGCAGGGCTTTTTCCAGTACGGCCAGGGGGAAATAATCGGGATCGTTGGCCGCCGGCGCGTGCCAGACCATCTCGAATGACGGGACCTGGGCCGCCTTGCGCAGGACGACGCGCTTCGTTCCAATCTGGGGCGGCTCGACCGTGGAGACGGTCGGGGGCGGCGTGCTTTTAGGGATGGCCCCATAGTACTTTTTGATCAGATCGAGGGCCTTGGCCGGCTCGAAATCGCCGGCGATGATCAGCACGGCGTTATTGGGCGCGTAATAGGTGCGGTAATAAGCCATGATGTCGTCGCGCTTCCAGCTTAGAATATCGCTCATCCAGCCGATGACGTCCCAGTGATAAGGATGGGCCATGATGGCCGTGGCCCGGACATTCTCGCTGAGGATGCTGTCATTGTTGTTGTCGACGCTCATGCGGCGCTCCGAGGCCACGACGCCGCGCTCGGATTCAAGCACCTGGGGATCGAGAAGGAGGCCCTGCATCCGGTCGGCCTCCATGACGATCATGGGCTCCAGGGCGGCGGCCGGGAACCAATCGGTGTAGCCGGTCATGTCGTCGCCGGTGAACGCGTTGTTGGCCCCGCCGGCGAACTCCATGCGGCGGTCGAATTGGCCGGGGCCGATCTTGGGCGTCCCGTTGAACATCATATGTTCGATGAAGTGCGAGACGCCGGTGATCCCGGTTCGTTCGTTCCGCGAGCCGACATGGAAGAAGGTGTACAAGGCGATATTGGGGATGCCGTGATCCTCGAGCAGCAGGACCTTCAGGCCGTTGTCCAAAAGATGGACTTTGACGTCCTCCTTGCGGAAGGCGGCGGAGCCGGCCGCGCTAAAAACGGCCAAAGTCACGATGAGCAGGGCGATTTTTCGTTTCATGCGGGGTACTCCTTGGAGCGAGTACTGTACCAGACGCCTCGGGACTGCGTCAAACCGAGGAAAAATGTCGGCGGGCAAGCGGCATCCGGGGTAAAACACGCTCGTTTTCCCCGGCGAGGAAAACTCGCTCCGATGCTCCTCCGACCTTTACGAGCCCGCGGACAAATCCCCTCCTTTTTAGGAGGGGAAGGGGAGGTAATATCAATAAGATCATAACGGGGCGCGGGCGAGCCTTAAGCCCGCTCAGTCGTCCTTGCTAAGGCATAGGACTGCAAAGCCCGTCGCAGGGGTTTTCCACCGAATACCGCTCGACCGCCATTTGTCCTAATATCATTCTCGGGGAGGGGGTTGAAGCCGGTTGTCTCTCTTAACGTTCGGCATTATAATAGCCGGGAAAAGGAAGGGAAATGCGGATCACCGCCGAAATCAGCCGTTTCTTCACGCTGCTCAGCGATGAAATCCATTACACGTTCCAATACTTGCGNNTCCACCAGATCTACACAATGGGCTATCGCTCCTATCCCATTATCTGCCTGATCACCTTCCTCATCGGCATTACCATCTCCCTGACCTCGGCCGCCCAGCTCAAGATGTTCGGGGCCGACATCTACTTGGCCGATCTCATCGGCATCGCCATGATCGACGAGCTCGTGCCGCTCATGGCCGGAATCATGCTGGCCGGCAAGGTCGGGGCTTCAATCACGGCCGAGATCGCCTCCATGAAAGTCATGGACGAGATTGACGCCCTGACCACGATGGGCATCGTCCCGGTCAAATTCCTCATGGTGCCCCGTTTCATCGCCATCACCCTGGTTGTTCCCCTGCTCGTCGCTCTGGCCGATTTCGTCGGCATCATGGGCGGCGTCCTGGTCGGCAAGATCGCCCTGGGCACCCCCCCGGCGGTCTTTATCCGGGAAGTCGTCTCGGCCGTCTCGGTCCG
>PMCY01000165.1:4848-5715 GCA_003154255.1 Candidatus Aminicenantota bacterium
CCGGGGTTCCCGTCCTGCACGGGCTGGATTTCGCCATCGCCAAGGGCCGCATCACGGTCATCGTCGGAGAGAGCGGGTCGGGCAAATCGACTCTTCTCAAAACGCTCATCGGACTCATTCCGCCGCTGGCGGGGGAGATCGATCTGGCCGGGGACGCCGTCGATTTCCGGTCCGAGCGTTCCCTGGACTCCCTCTATCGCCGAATCGGCGTCCTCTATCAGAACAGCGCCCTCCTCAACTCTCTGAGCCTCTACGACAACGTGGCCCTGCCCATCCGCATGCATCACCGCGATTGGTCCCGGGCCAAGGAGGCCGAGGNNCGGGCATGGCGTCACTTTCGTCGCGGTCACCCACGAGCTTCGCTCCATCGCCCGGATCGCCGACCGCGTCCTGCTCCTGCGCGGCGGGACGATCGTATTCGACGGGGAGTATGCCGATGTGGCCGCGTCCGGCGATCCCTACGTTCAAGCTTTTTTCTTGAGGAAGCCCGATCATGATCACTAAAGAACAAAAAGCCCGGCTGATCGTCTTTACCTTCATCTCCCTGGGCCTGCTTGTCCTCTTCCTGGCCCTGCTCATCGTGCCCATGATCAAGGCCCGCGGCACACCTTACTTCATCACCTTCAAGGAGACGTCCGTCAATGGCTTGCAGATCGGGGCCCCGGTCAAATATCAGGGCGTGGAAGTGGGCAAAGTCCGCAATATCGCCGTCCATCCCGATGACCTGTCCTCGATCCTGGTTGAGCTGGAGATCGAGAAATCGTTCCCCATGAAGAACGACATGACGGCAACCATGACCTTCGCCGGAATCACCGGCTCCAAGTTCATCGAGCTGGCCGGCGGGACCAACCGCTCCGAACGCATGCC
>PMCY01000312.1 GCA_003154255.1 Candidatus Aminicenantota bacterium
ATGTCCTCGAAGAATTTCAGAGCCGCCTCGTCGCCCGTCTGCCCCAGCCAGAAAATGGCCTTCTTGCGGACGGAGGGACTGCCGTTGGTCTTGGCGATATCGATGAGCATGGGGACGGACTTGTCCTTGGGCAGCTGGCTGATGGCGAAAACCGCCTGATCCTTGAGCCCGGAGGCGTCGTCCTTGGCTTCGACGATGTCCTTGAGGGCACTGACGCTCTCGGCCGAAGCTTTCTGGCCCAGCCAAAAGACGGCATTCTTGCGGATCTCCGGGTCGGCATCCTTTCGGGCCAGGGCGATGAGCTCGGCCGTGGCCTCCTGGGACTTCATCTGGGACACGGCGAAGACCGCGCTCTTGCGCAGGGCTGCGGATTTTTCCTGGCTGAGGATCTCCTTGATGTCGGCTAAGACACGAGGGTTGCCGGATTGGCCCATCCAGAAGACGGCCGATTCACGGGCCTTGACGGCCTCTGAACCCAGGGCGGTTTTCTTGAGGAACGCGTAGCCGCGGGGCCCCGTGTGGCAGGAAGCCAGAAAGAGGAGCGTCGTTTTCAGGTGCTCACCCTCGACCTTGGGGAACACCGATTCCAAAAGCCCCATGCTCTCCTCGTTGGACGCCGTCCCCAGCCAGAAAACCGGAGAGCCTTCGAATTCATAGGTCTGTTCGGGATCCAGGATCGTGGCGTCCAGAAGAGCGTTCGATTTGGATCCATCCCAAAGCAGGAGCAGGCCGGCCGGCGAGGGGTTCTTGTCCCGGTCGTCCGTGGAGATCCCGTTTTCGTCCTTGTTGCTCTTGGAGCGGATGTGGATCTTGGCGCCCTGGGTCTTGACGTCGTATGTTTCGATGATCCGGCCGTCGCCATGAGAATGGATTTTGTTCCGGCTCTCGAACATATGGGCGGTGAAATAATTCGCCCCCTTGGCCTGAGTCCGGGCGTCGTCCATCCGGACCGTCAGCGTCACCGAAGGGGTGCCGGTCGTCTTGATCGGGCCTTTAAGAAACGACGGCGCCTGGGCCGCGGCGAAAGCGGCGGCCAGGCCCAGCATAAGAACCGCTCCGGCAGCCGCGGTCATCCGGCGTTTCGCGTTCATGGCCGCGCTCACTTCTCGAGCAATTCGCGGAGGTACTTGACGGCCTCGTCGCTCTTGGACTGGCCCAGCCAGAAGATGATCTGCTTTTTGACTTCGAAGTCCTTCTCGGCCCGGGCCATCTCGATCAGCGCCGGAACGGCCTTCTCGCCCCGATTCTGGGAAATGGCGAAGATGATCTGCTTCTTGATCTTGGCGTCATCGGTTTTCTTGTAGATGTCGAGGAGCGCCGGAGCCACGTCCTCACCATGGGACTGGGACAGCCAGAAGATGGCCCGTTCGCGAGCCTTATCGTCCTTGTCCGACCGGGCGATGTCCAAGAGCTTGGCCTGGGCCTTGGGGCTCTTGCTCTGGGCGAAACCCATGATCAGGTTTTCCTTGACCCTGGCGTCCTGGGTGGTGTTGTAGATTTCATACAAAGCCGCCTGGCTGGCCTCGTCGTGTCTCTGGCCCAGCCAGAAGACGGCCTGCCCGCGAAGATCGGGATCGGTCTCGGTCTTGGCGATCTCGATCAGCTTGGCCGCAGCCTTGGGCGAATTCATCTGGGAGATGGAGAAGAAGACCTTTTCCTTGACCTTCTTGTCCGCGCTCCCGTAAATCCTGAGCAAGGCCTCGAAGCTCTCGTCGCCGGGATGCTGCCCCAGCCAGAAGACGGCCTGCTCCCGGATCTTGGGCGAAGGATCCTTGACGGCCAGATCGGCCAGGAGCGGAACGACCTTGGGATCGCTGCTCTGGCTGAGGACGAAGAGGGCCTGGTTGCGGACTTCGTCGGATTTTTCGCTGCGGACCATCTTCTCCAATATGGGAAGCGCCTTCTCTTTATCCATGCCCATCAGGGCGTTGAGGGCGACCAGCTTGATTTCCTCGTCGGGATCGAGCTTTTTATGGCTTCCGCCGCCGACTTCCACGCCGCCCTGGATGCCGTCGGCAATCCCGCCGTAAACTCCGCCCTCCACGCCCGCCTGCACGGAGCCGTTGATGTACTTGCGGTAATCGTCCAGGCCGTTCTTGACCAGGTCGTTGGCGATCTGGATCTGCAGGATGCGGGCGTCTTTGGCCCACTGGTTGGTGCCGTACTGCTCGAGCATAGTGCTGAGCTTGGCCAGGGCCGCCTGCTTGGTTTCCATCCGCCGCTGCATATCTTCGACGGTGGCAGCCATCTTGTCCATGCTGTAGCCCATCCAGTACAAGGACTCGCCCATGTAGCCGCTCTTGGCGTAGGTCTTCTGCAGCGTCTCCAAGGCCTCCAAGGCCTTGGTCCAATCCTTCTGATAAACGGCCTTCTTGGCCGCATCGTAGAGTTCCTTGTCCTTGGTTTGGTCCTGGGCCCAGGCCGCCCCGGCCAGGGCCAGGACAGCGATGATGGTCCATCCGATCAGTTTCTTCTGCATGGTCATGTCTCCTTAGATTGTCTTCAGTATCTGCATCCGGAAGAGGATGCCGCGGTCTTTGATCAGGCCCCGGACCTGCGCCGAGGTGGCGCCGCCGGGACTCTTGGCGTTGACGATTTCCTTGAGAACCAGGTCGAGGTCGTCGAGGAGCTCGGTCGCGGCCGGGTCATTGCCGTTGAGGGCCCGGCGCAGGAGCAGGTTCTGGAGCATCAGCCCGCGCAGGAGCCGCTCGTCCACGGGCACGACGGCGGCGGTCCGGCCTTTGCCGACGGAATTGGAGAAGTCGAGGATGAGCGGCCGGAGATCCTCCAGGTGGGTGGCCAGGGCCGGCTGGAACGAAGCGGCCGAAAGGACGGACGGAGAACCGCCGGGGCCGGGCGAAAAAGCCGACTTGGCCGAAAGGGGTGCGGGCGTCGTCCCGGTTTTAAGGCCGAAACGGCCGATCAGGATGCCCGCGATCAGGACAAGCGCAATCCCCGCCCCCGCCAGGCCCCAGCGGAGCCAGGGGGCAGACGCAAACGAGCGCCTGGGAGCGGCGCCGCGGATCCCGGCCCGGACCAGCCGCCAGGATCGTTCGGCATCCATTCGGGGGACGATCGCCGCCCCCCGCTCCGAGATCAGGGCCAGGACACGCCGGGTCTCCTCGCGGTCGGCGGCGCAGGCCGCGCACTCCAGGAGATGGGCCTCGAGGCGCTTCCGGTCCTCCGCGTCGAGCTCGCCATAATGGTCGAGCACGACGGCTTGACGAGCGTCTTTACAATTCATAACCGTTCTCCATGGCCAAACGCCGCAGCCTTTTCTTCAGCGCATCCACAGCCCGGAAGAGATGCTTCTTGACGCTTCCTTCCGTGGTCCCCACCGACAGGGCGATTTCGCGGGTCGTATAGCCGAGATCGTGGCGCAGAGTGAAAATCATGCGCTGGCGGGGCGACAGCCGGTCGAGGGCCTGGTCGATACGCAGGCGCACCTCACGATTGCCGGCGACCCGCTCGGGATCATCCTCGGGACCCTTGGCCGCCAATGTGTTCATGGCCGCGCCCTCCAGAGGATCGGCACTCCGCCTCTTGCCCCGGCGCAGTGCATCGATGCTGCAGTTGATGCCGATCCGATTGATCCACAGGCCGAATCCGGCGGTTTTGCCCGGATCGTAAGTGTCCAAGGCGTTGAACGCCCGGATGAATGTCTCCTGGAGGACGTCCTCGGCGTCGGTCTGGTTGCGCAAGTACCGGTAGGCCAAGCCGAAAACCCGGCCGCTGTGGGCGTCGAACAGGGCCCGGAAGGCGGCTTCGTCGCCCTCGCGGGCGGTCCGAATCAGCGTATTTTCGTCCATGACACCTTATTCATACATTCATACGCCCGAAAATACAGATTGGATGACAATAAATTAATGGAACCCGGCGGGGCGGAGTCGAAAAAACGCTGAGGTCCCTCAAGGGCGGATGCGA
>PMCY01000007.1 GCA_003154255.1 Candidatus Aminicenantota bacterium
GCCGTGTTCCCCCGGCGGCTCGAGATAGGCGCCCTGTTTTCCCGAGTATCGTATTTCATAATTGTTAAGATCGGAGATAGCGCGGCAGGGTTGGGTGTAAATGTTCAGGAGCGAAACGGCCTCGCCGCTTGCAAAAGTGAGAAGGCCGTCTGACCATGGACGATTAAAGGCTAGAACCGTCACCAGGCCGGCGGCGGCGTTGACGCCGATGTTGAGCAAATGGGTTAGCCAGCCGCGTCCTTCTTTCTCTCGTCTGGCGCACTCACGGAGAAGCTCCTCGGCCTTCTGCAACTTGAGCAGGCGCTCCTCGGGAGTCCCCTCGAGCATGGCGCGCAGTCTGTTTGGGCCATTGGCCGGAACGAAAGGATCGATGAGGAGGCCGCCAACCCCGAGGGCAAATGTCGCGCCTCCGACCAGCATATCCTTGGCAAAACCTCTATCGGAAACCTTGCGCTGCGTCAAGGGATCCAGCTTCTGATCGTTCCAGTGGGNNTGGGAATATGCCGTGCCAAGGGAAATGCCTAAAATAAGCAGAGCCGCTAAGGAACGCTTGTTCATTTGTTTAAGTCCTCGTCTAATCAAGTTTATTATAAATTCATAAACTTTGTCATTTCTTGGAATTTTCAAAAGTATCCGCCTTACCACTATTTCACAACGATATAGCGGTTCCCGCCGCGATTTTTCCAAATTCACTTCGGCAAGACAGACCGATCCCGTGTAGCGCCGGTGTAACGGATTCGGTTGAAAGACGCTGAAACTAAGGTCTTGGAGCTGAAATCCGGGAAGAAGACGATATCTGGATATGGCCCGATGCGTTTCCAGATAAAGATGTTTATACCTATCAAATCCCCCTGCCCCCTTTGGGAATCAAAGGGGGATTCGTCAACGTTTTGGGAAAGGAGTGGCGGGCCTTTTATAGTTATTTTAGTATGGTTTTTTCCCTTCCCGGCATCCGATCCCTTCTCTATCAACTAAAAAGTCTCAGTTCGCTTGAAGCTGAAACATGAAATCAAAACTTCAACGAGAACTTAAGTTGCACCCAGCGCGGGAGCTGGCGGGCCCAGACCTGGCCGAACAATTCGTTGTCCTGTTTGACATAAGAAACGGGTTTTTGACCATTGAGGAGATTATACGCGTTAAGCCCTACCCCGATAGACATCCCGTTTTTCATTCGAAAATCCTTTTCCACAGCTAAATCTACATAGAGATGCGCCGGCGTCGTCCTCCTGCCCCGGCCTTCAGGAAAGAGCACAAACATTCCCACTGCTGACAATCCCTTTTTCCCCCAGTGATATCCCGATCGGTATTCGATATTCGACGAGAGGGCAAAGCCATTGGGGGCCAGAGAAGTGCCCAAGATCTTGACGATGTGATCTGCGCTATAGGGAAGGAAACCGTACCAACCCTCGTCTCCAACGCCACTTCCTCCCATGCCCTGATAGAAGCTGTCTATGAATTCTTTATCGGGAGCCCCAGCAGGAACAAGAGGATGGTTACCGAAAAAGCTCCAGTTGTAGGTGTCTCCTATACCTTGGTCCCACAGGTAGAACTCAAAGGAAAATCTTATCCTTCATGGGCCCCGGTCCTTAAAAAAACTTCCTGGCGAAATCTGCGCGGTTTCGTCAGCGGGCGGGTTGACTAGTCGGACACAGTGGCGCTCCAGTACCAGCCGGCGGCATACCAGCTCGCGGTCCCGGAGACGACCTGACTGCCGTCCGCCGACAGGGTCCCGGAATAGCGGCCCTTGTTGCCATGGCGATAGAAGACGATGTCGCTGCCGTTGACCGATTCGATCTCAACGACATCCCTTATGGCGCCGTTCCAGACCGCGTCAAAGACGTCCGTCCCGGCCCGCCTCGTCCACGTTCCGTTGTAGACGTCCCCCCCGGCCACTTCCTTGATGTTCAGGACTTGTCCCAGGACCGCTCCGAAACGGGAGGCGCTGGGGGTCGGAACCGGCGGCGCAGGCTGAGCGCTTCCAGGCACATATGGCTCCGTCGTCCATTCGTAGACTCGCTCGAAACGCCCGAAGGTGAAGTTGGCATCCAAAGCGGCCTTGCCTCCCCACTCGGAATGGCCGGGGCCTTTCGGCACGGTCCACGTGCCTTTCTGCGTCGCGTTCTTCTGCCACGTGGCCCCGATGTTCACAAGATCTGACGCCGCGCTATGAGAGACGCCGAGTCCCAGATACGGCATGTCGAAACGAATGCTCCCGCCGACGCCGGTATAGCCATGGTTCCAGCCGCTGACCTTCTCCGGAACGCTCCGGTCGGTCACCGTCATCGACACCTCGAGCACTTCGCCCGGCACGAGACGGTTCAACCCGCCAGGGGCCTGCACGGACCAGGTGCAATCTCCCGCCCAGGTCGCCGGGCCCTCGTCACCGGTGATCGTCTGCGTCCCGGAGATGGAGCCGTCGGACACATTGAAGCTGCTGCTGGTGACCCCGCTGGCCGGGTTGACCATGTATTTGATGGAACGGGTTTCGAGAAGTCGCCAGTAGCCGGCCTTCGCTGTGGAAGCCGATAAGCCCGATGTCGTCGTCGCGGTTGCAGGCTGCGGCTTATCGGGGTCAAAGGCGAAGTTCGTGAGGCGAAAGGCGATCTTGTCCATTTTCTTCTTGGTGGACGGGTCGGTGATGAACTCCCGGGCGTCCTTGAGAGGCCCGAACCGGCCCCAGAACTTCTGCTCCCACGCCGCTTCAAGGTCCGTCACTTTCTTGGAGACCTCGGCGATGCGCTCGTTCAACAGCTTCATGTCGCGTCCGTAGCCGATGGCCGTGCTGGGGTCGAGCGCCTTGGCGTCATGCTTGAAGTCGCTGCTCAGCGTCCGGCGCTGGACCTCCAACCCGTCGAGCTGCGCGATCACGCCCACATACTGATCGTGGAGGCGCCAGGCGTGCAGCTGGTCCGGGGTCAATTCGGGAGTGCGCTGGGCGACGTGAGCAGCGCTCCCGACAAAGATGACCAGCAGAACCGTGCATGTCGCGAGGATAGTCTTGGGGTTCATCGTGATCTCCTGGAGGCAACGGCCCCCGCCGAGGGTGGTGGACAGGTCAAGTTATTGGAAAATCAAAACTGCACATGCGCGCATTCTGCAGATAATCATCTGGGATGTCAATAACCGGAGAATGCCGCCTTCCTCAAGGACGTGGAAGCCGAAGGAGAAGACCCTCTACGACTTCACGGCCAAGCTGGCCAAGGCCCGCAACGTCTATCGCATGATCGATTACTACGCCAAGATGCCGGTGCTGTGTCTGGACGAGCTGGGGTATGTCGTGCCGCCCAAGGATCAAGCGGATGCCTTGTTCCAGATCATCTCCAAGCGCAACGAGACCAAGACGACGATCGTGACCACGAACCTGATCCCTTCGCAATGGGGAAAGGTGTTCGATGGGATGACGGCCTCAGGCATCCTGGACCGGCTGACCATGAACGGCCGCTTTATCATCCTGGAAGGAAAGTTCTATCGAAGTAAAAGATAAGCCGGCACCCCAAACCGGAGAATCCTATGCGGCCAGCCAGTGGAAATCGAGGGAGTCGTCCGGCTACGCGGTCTTCAGTGAGGAGCCAGGGTGGCCAGTAATGGCTCCCTTCTCATGGCCGCCTACAGCTTGTCTAGTTCGGACTAAAGTTGCTTCATCAGAACACGAAGGAAACCGCTCGATTATCAAGCAAAGACAAGGGAAATCGGTGGCGGGGCCGACGAGACTTGAAC
>PMCY01000195.1:0-3516 GCA_003154255.1 Candidatus Aminicenantota bacterium
GCGGCCGGATCGGGAAGAAAGAGCGAGGTCACGCGGATCGCTCCGAGCCTCAGCGAGGCCAAATAATTATGCTGCTGCTGATTGCCCACGGCGATCTCGGTGCTGCCGCCTCCGATGTCGATGAACAGGGCCGTCTTCTCGCCCAGGTGGACCCCGCTCGAAACGCCCAGATAGACCAGGCGCGCCTCTTCCATCTCCGAGACGACCCGTACCTCCAACCCGGTCTCTTGGCGCAGGCGGCGCAGGAAAGCGTCCTTGTTTTCCGCCTCGCGCACGGCGGCGGTGGCCACGGCGATGATCTCGCGGGCGCCGTGCGTCCGCGCCAGTTGGGCGAACCGGCCGCAGATCAAGACCGCGCGCTGCATGGCTTTGGGCTGGAGGCGCTGCTCGAGAAAGGCGTTTTCGCCCAGCCGCACCGTTTCTTTATGATCGGCCAGGATGCGATAACCGTGGTTGGCTTCGAGGCGGACGATCAACAGCCGCACCGAGTTGGTGCCCAGATCCATGAAAGCGGCGATGCCGGGACGGTCCTGCTTCAGAGGATGCGCCATTCGATCTCCAGTTCCCGTTGAAATACTTGTCGGAACAAATCGGCTTTTTCGAGCGCCGCCCGCCGCTCTTCTTCGGCCGGATGGGCCGCGCCGCAGAGAAGGATGATCTTCTCCGACCGTATCTCGCAGGCCAGATTTTTGATCCGCCCCCCGTGGGTCCGATCCAACCCGTCGGCCACGCGCAGAAGCCCGGCCAGCACGCGGACGATTTGCCGATCCGCGGGCGTCAGAACGGCATAATGTTCGTGCCGAATCGCGGGCAGCGCCTTGCGATGATAGCGGGCCACCAATCCGACAATAAGGCGCTCGCGGGGCGTGAACGGCGGGAGCGGCGCTTCCAGAATGAGGCGCAGCGCGGTTTTATGATGCGCCGTCGGCCCTTCGACCCAGCCGATATCATGGAGGATTCCCGCGCAACGGAGCCAAAAGCGTTCTTCTTTCCCCAGCCCATGCAGCGACTGCAGCCCGTCAAAAAGCCGCAGCGCCAGGGCGGTCACGTCACGCGCATGCCCGGCCTCATAGTGACAGCTTGAAGCCAGCTTGAGCACGGCTTGCCAGGCGGGCCGGTCGGAAGAGACCTCGCCGTTCGGCTCGGTCTTCATGCCGGATTCTCAAGATCGGGAGCGGGAGCGGCCGGCGGAGGTTCGACGGGCTTCGCGGGCGCCTGAACCTGTCGGCTCAGATGTCCCCACACGTCCTGCTCCTGGGATTGCTTCCAGAACAGGACAAAATCGCGGTAGTTTTGATTGCGGCGCCGCCGCCGATCCTGCCGCAGGCGGCGCAGTCCGACGGCTAGGCGGCCGAAGGCGCGGGCGCTGCCCATATATTTGATCATGCGCCCGCGCTCCTCTTCGATGAACTCCGGAAGATAGAGAGCCCAGACATCGCCGTCGTGAATATCGCCCAGCCGCTCCTGAGCCTCCCGCGCGGCCTGAAGCGGCTTTTTGAATCCGTCCTTGTCCAGCGGCACGAAGATTTCCAACGTGTAGCGCAGACGCTTGGCGGCGATGCGCATGGCATGCAGCTCCTCAACCCGTTCGGGTTTGTCGACGAAGAATTCGTAGGACAGGAATTCCTCCAAGCGCCGCAGGATGTGGGCCTGGGCCCGTTGAATGGTCATCGGCGAGACCGTCTGGACCCGGTTCATCCGGGCCCGGACGAGCGTCCGGCGAAGCGATTGGCCCATGTCATCGGCGATGGCGCTTGTTTCCCAAGCGTCGAGGACTTTAAATACATCCGTTTGCAATCGGGCCCGGCGCTGCTGCAGGCGCAGCCTCAAGCGGGCCAGTCCGGGCCGCAGGCCCGGTCCGGACAAGCGGCCAAGATAATCATCCACCGCGGCGATCTGGACGTCGATGTCACGCACCGCGCCGAGCGCTCGGGTGACGCGTTTGACCTGTTTTTCCCAGCCGGTGTATTTTTTGCGGGGAAGGGTGTCTTTGAACAGATCCAGCGCGGCCCGCAGACGGCGCGAAGCCACGCGCATCCGGTGGATGGATTCCACATCCTCGGCCCGGCGCGCGCCGCACTCCTCCGTCAGCGTTTGCAGGCGCTTGAGCAGGGCTTCGGCCCCGAAAAAGGCATAGCCGGCTTCCGGCGCGCCTTCCATCAAAGGGCCTCCTGATCCGCCGACGGCGTGCCGGCCGAAGTCCGATGGCTGATAAGCCACTGTTGGCTGTCGAGCGGGGGAACGCCGGGGTCGGGCCGGATTCGTTCGTACGTCCCGTCCGAGCGCATGCGGCGGGCCTTGACGTTATCGGCCAGGTAGATGGCCAGGACGCCGTCGCGCAGGTGGCGGATGAGGAGCTTGTCCTCGACGGGAAAAGAGATTTCCACGCGCCGGTCGAGATTGCGCGACATGAGGTCGGCGCTTCCCAGATAGAATTCCTCGGCGCCGCCGTTGCGGCAGTAGAAGATGCGGCTGTGTTCCAAAAAACGGCCGACAATGCTGGTGACGCGGACGTTATCGCTGAGGCCGGGCAGTCCAGGCCGCAGGCAGCACATCCCCCGGACGATCAAGTCCACCTGCACCCCCGCCTGCGAGGCCCGATAAAGCCATTGGATGATGGACTTGTCCACCAGCGAATTGATCTTGAAAATCAGATGGCCGGGCTCGCCGCGCCGCTGATGCCCAATCTCGCGCCGGATGAGATCTTCCATTTTGCCCCGCATATTGATGGGCGAGACCCAAAACTTGCGATAATCCTGCTTACCCGAATAGCCGGTCAGATAATTGAACAGGTCGGAAGCATCCGCGCCCATGTCCGGATCGCACGTGAACAAGCCCAGGTCGGTATACAGCTGGGCCGTGACGGCGTTGTAGTTGCCCGTGGCCAGGTGGACATAGCGGCGAATAAGGCCGCCTTCTTTGCGCACGACCAGGGCGATCTTGGAATGAGTCTTCAATCCCAGCAGCCCATAGACGACGTGAACGCCCTCGCGTTCCAACGCCCGGGCCCATTCGATGTTGCTTTCTTCGTCAAAGCGGGCCTTGAGCTCCAGCAACACGGCGACCTGCTTGCCGTTGCGCGCCGCTTCCAGCAAGGCCTCGACGATGGGNNGGGTCGCGGGCGGCGGCCTGGATGAAATCGATGACGGGGGTGAACGAATCGAAGGGGTGATGCAGGAGAATATCCTGCCGGCGGATGGCGGCGAAAATGTCGTCCTCCCGGTTTTCGAGGGCTTGGGGAAGGGACGGCGCAAAAGAACCATCCTTGAGATCGCGGCGGTCGAGGGACTGCAGCTTGACCACCTCGCTCATGCCCAGCGGCGGTTCAAGGGTGTAGATGTCGGACGGTTCAACATCCAGATTTTCGATCAGGAGCCTGCGAATATGGGCGGGCATGGCCTTGGTGACGTTGACGCGCACAACCGAGCCGAAGCGCCGCCGGCGCACGCCTTGCTCGACGGATTCGAGCAGATCCGACGCTTCCAGTTCTTGAATCACCATTTCGGCGTCGCGTGT
>PMCY01000195.1:3615-4040 GCA_003154255.1 Candidatus Aminicenantota bacterium
ATGTGCGGAAAAGGCCGCCCCGGATCAAACGCCAGCGGCGTCAGGACGGGAAAGACCATGGCGTCAAAGTAGGCCTTGACCCGGGCCTTTTGTTCGCCGTTGAGCGCGTCGTAGTCCAGAATGTGAATTCCGGCCTGGGCCAGCTGCGGCACCAGATCGCGCCAGCATTTCCGCGCCTGGCGCATCAATTGCAGGGCCAGCGGGTGGATGAGGGCCAGTTGTTCCGCCGGCGTCCGGCCGTCCAGCGATAATTCCGCCACGCCCGCTTCGATCTGCTGCTTGAGGCCGGCCACGCGGACCATGAAAAACTCGCTCAGGTTCGAGCTGAAAATGCCCAGGAACTTGGCCCGCTCCAGCAGCGGATTAGCCGGGTCCTGGGCTTCCTCCAGCACGCGGCGCTGGAATTCGAGCAGGCTCAATTCGCG
>PMCY01000356.1 GCA_003154255.1 Candidatus Aminicenantota bacterium
TGGATCCAGGCCGGCCTGCCGCCCAACATCCTGACCCGCGAGGCCTGGTATCGTGAAATCGGTGTACCCCGCGACCTGATCGAGCAATTATCCATCTCGTCGCTGGCGCCCTTGTTTGACGAGGCCGTCCGCCGGCGGGGGATTGATCCGAAGCTGGCCGCCCTCATCCTGGTCCATTACCCCAGGATTTTGAAAAAAAAGAGCGTTGCCTTCGAAGCCGAGGCGGCCGTCCTCTTGGCGGACGTCTTTCAGGCGCTCCAGGACGAGCGCCTCTATAGGGAAGGCGTTCTGNNCCGATCGCCGACGAATTCCTGGCCCGCGAGGAGGCCCGTATCGCCGGACTCCTGACCGGCCGCCGGTTCATCGATGCGCCGCGCCGCCAGCGGCGGGCCATGGGCCTGCTGATGGGGGAGTGGCGCGGCCGGACTCCCGGCGCGGCCGCGGCCAAAAGCATGTCTGAAGCCCTGGAGAAGGTCCAGCCATGAACGAGGCCGATCTCTACAAGGGCTATAAAGGACGGGCCCTCGAGGTCCTGCAGCATTTCCAGGCGCAGGTCTGGAGCGATGTGACCTTCATCACTCCGACCGGCCGCACCACGGGCATCGTCCTGCCGCGCTCGGAAACGGCCGATCCCCTCCATATCGTCCTCAAGCTCCGCTCCGGCTACAATATCGGCATCCGGGCCGACCGGGTGAGCGGGGTGGAGATCCTCGGCCGCAAGGAAGCGCACTATAAAATTCCGGANNCCAGGCGAGCTGTACGGATCGGTCCCCGAGCTGGCCGATATCTGCAACCTGGAAACGGAGAAGCTGTTCGGGGTCTTCAGCGAGAACATGGGGCCCGAACAGTATATCGCCACGGCCAAGGCCATCGGCCGGGAGATCGAGAAGGGTGTCCAGGGCGTCGTCATCGGCCACGGCACGGACACCATGCATCATACCGCGGCCATCCTGTCCTTCATGGTCCAGAACTCCCCGGTGCCCATCGTCATGGTCGGCTCCCAGCGCTCCAGCGACCGGCCGTCCTCGGACGCCGCCCTCAACCTCATGCACAGCGTCAAGACGGCCGCCGAAAGCGACATCGCCGAGGTCATGGTCTGCATGTTCGGGCCGACCTCGGATCTCTATGGCCTGCTCCACCGCGGGACGCGGGTGCGCAAGATGCATTCGAGCTACCGCTCGACCTTTCGGACGATCGGCGACATCCCCATCGCCATGGTCAGCCGGGAGAAGATCACGCCCTTGCGCCAGGATTACAAGCGCCGCCGGAAAGACCGCGATGTCATCATCAACACGGCCTTCGAGGAGAAGGTGGCCATCGTCTATTATTATCCGAACATGAAGCCGGACATGATCGATTCCCTCATCGACAACGGCTACAAGGGGATCGTCATCGCCGGAACCGGTTTGGGCCACGTCAACAAGCCGCTCTATCCGGCGTTGAAAAGGGCCCAGGATAAAAAGATCGCGGTCTATATGACCGTCCAGACGCTNNTACGTCAAATTGGCCTGGGCCCTGGGGCAGACGAGCGACGTCGACGAGGTCAGGAAGATCATGCTGACGCCCATCGCCGGCGAGATCACGGAGCGTGAGCCGTCCAACGGCTACCTCATCTTCCAGGGCGGCATCCCGGAAGTGGAAGAATTCATCTCCAAATATAGAAAATAGAAAACGCAGGAACCCCCCGTGCCTCAGGGGATTCCAGTCCCGTCGTCCGCCGGCCCGATTTAATCTTTCAGCGCGGCCCGGGGACGTGGACGGCCGAATCCCTGTCCATGGTGATGTCCCGCCGGGCCGTGGAGATCGTGATGGTGAAGCCGGCGATCAAGGCCAGGAGCGACATGAGCATCAGGATGAAGAAGGTCGACGTGCCCGCGCCGCGGACGACGATGAACTCGATCAGGTAGAGGATGAATATCAGGGTGGAGATGATGTGGTCGACGATTTCGGCGGAGTTGGTGCGGGTGGCCTTGAAAACCTGAATGGTCAGGCAGATGAGGCCGAGGATGACGAAAATGTCCCCGACGACCAGGACCCAGAGCGCCCCTGAGACGAGGGTGATGTGGAAAAGGGTATTGGTCATGAGGTCGGCTTTGCCGATCAGGATGAACAGGTTGATCAGGATAAACAGGAAGCCGAACATGGGGATCTTTTTCAGGATTTTCATTTTTTCTCCTCCTTCGATGCCTGCGATTATATCAAAACGAAAGAAGGGGTCAACCCGCCTCTTTTGCGGCTGGAGGATCGGCCGGATTTGGGCTACAATAAAACTACTTTGGCCAAGAATGATCGATCGGTTCTCCAGAGCGGCATTCCGTGAGCCCTCTGACCCATGCGGGGATCGGCCTGCTCGGCTGGCAATGGGCCGACCGGAAAAAGACCGTCGGGAGCCTGGCCCTCTTTCTTTTCGCCGCCAATTGGCCGGACATTGATTTTTTATTCTCCCTGGCCTTCGGCAATCGGGGCCTTTTCCGCCACCAGCTCTTTACTCACAACGTGTTCTTCGTCTTGGCCGGATGCGCGCTCCTGTCGCTTCTCCTGCCGAGAGGCTGGAGCCGTTGGGGATTGATCCTGACCGGGCTGTCCCATCTTCCCCTCGATATCCTCGTTGTCGACACCGTTGCGCCGATCGGGATCCGTCCGTTCTGGCCGATCTCCGATGCCCTCTATAATATCGGCCTTTTCCCGACCCTGCAGCGCGGCTCCTGGCGGGTGATTTTCTCGCTGAATAATTTTCTTGTCCTCGGGCTGGAGTTCCTCATTTTCGTCCTGCCCGTCCTGTTCCTTTACCGCCGTTCGCTGGCCGCGCGGTTCCGCAGCCCGGAATTCTGGCGGCGGTAGGGGCCCCAAGATTTTACTTGGGGATC
>PMCY01000056.1:0-26445 GCA_003154255.1 Candidatus Aminicenantota bacterium
CATGATGGCTCCTTTCGAAGGTGGAACTCCGCTGCGCGTGCCTCTGCCCCAGTTTGATACCCGGGGAAAGGAAGTAGTTTAGGGCTCGCGCGCCGGACTGTCAAGGATACATATAGGCTAGAGAATGGAAGCAATAAGGTCGGCGGATGATTTGAACCGTCGTACCGTTCGCGTTCAATGGATTGTCGGGCGGTTCGGGTGACCCGGGTCAAAACGCGCGGATTTTCCCCGGCGAGGAAAANNGCTCCGACGCTCCTCTTTCGCTCTTCTCCTCATCGATGGAAACTGTTATCGATGAGGAGGAACCGTGCCCGCTCAATCGTCGCACGGGTTTTGACTCGGGTCACCCGGACCGCCCACTATCTCAATCCCGCGCGAACGGTACATCCGTCCTTGCTTGCACATTGGATCGACAAAACCTGTCGAAGGGTTTGCCCTTCCATCCCCCTCGCCCGAGATAAAGAAAAAGACTTATGGAAATGTCCGCAAAGCCGCCTTGGCTACCACAGCACAAAGCGGATCTCGCCGTTTTCTTTCCGAGACGGCTTCCCGAAATAAACAAGATCATGCGGCGAAGTTTCCGCGTAGGCGCTCTCCCCCCCCACACCCTCGCGCCGGCTAGAAGATCGCCCTTTAATTTCTGGAAAATAAAAATCTTTTTCTGTCACAAAAAAATATCAAGCCTATATCAGAATTAACGGGTCGATTTGTTATCTTGACAAAATGATATCTACACTATACATTATGTTTAGTTAAGATAACATGAATTAGCTTTTTAAACGAAGGGAGGTTTTGATGGCAAATCAGATAGAAAAGCTTAATCGGATGCGCAAATATTTTCTATGGGGAATTTTGGTGGGAACATTCATTTCGTTGCTTTTTCTCATCTATCCCACTTTTTATTCGTTTTTTAGCCATGATCGTTTATCCATCCCAATCATGGGAAATCGCCTTTTTGATGGGGCTCTTATTTTGTGGCTGATAACAATTTTAACTTTTTTAGCACAATTCTGTTTGTATAGGATAAAACTCAGAAAGAAACCCTCTTTGCAGACGGCAGTTTATGACGAGAGAATTAAAATGAACTGGCTTAAATCTTATCGGTTTTCTTTTATTATTACGATTGCCATTACGATTGCTTTTGAGATAATTCAAGCCTTATTTTCTGCAGAACTTTTAAAATTGAAGTTTATTCTGCCTAATGGGCCATTCCTCGTTCTATGGGCCGCGATAATATCTTTAGCGGGATCATTTCTGTATTACAACCGAGACGCTAACAATGAGTGATAATATTCTCAATAATACGATTAAGGTTCAGAGAGCAAAAGCGAACCTGACCCAAGAACAACTCTCAATCTTAGTGGGAGTCACTCGAACAACTATCAATTTTGTTGAGCGGGGGCGATGGGTGCCGTCGACGGTTCTGGCCTTAAAAATTGCCAAGGTCTTCAATGTGCCATTTGAGGAGGTCTTTTTCTTGGATGACAAAGACCCTTTAAAAAATTTTACGGAAGGAAAATAAAATGAAAAACAAAATAGAGATGATGAATAGAATTCACAAGAATACACTCCTTGTAATACTAATGGGAACGGTAATATCTTTCGCTCTCTTCATGTTCCCCTCTTTTAATACCCTCTTCCATTTTACTCGTGGAATCACATGGGGAGGGGCCATGATTATTTTTTATATCTCAATAAGTTTGTTGCTTTTTTCATTTTTAGTTTTTATATCAAGGTATTGGTTATATAGGAAAAAGCTGAAAAAGGATCTCTCTTTGCCCATGGCTGTCAACGATGAAAGAATAAAACGTTGCTGGCTGAGAGCCTATCGTTTTTCTTTCTTTATAGTTATTTTTTTAGCAATTTTTTGGAAATGGGAAGAATCGGGTTTTTATCCGGAACTTTGGAGGACAAAAATGCCCCTCCCATATACTGCATTGTTGATTCTATATGGCGCCGGTATCTCCCTTGTCGCGTCATTTCTTTGGTATAGCCGAGATGTTAAAAGAAGGGAAAACTTCTGAAGCCCTCAACCGTTCAATGACAACTCAAAAAAGGATCGTGGCAATTTGTTGGTTTTGATTCGTTAGAATATATTTTTTATTTGAAAAACCCTCAATTCAAGTCCATATAACGGCGGGACCTTTTCGCTCCTGGACAAACATCCGCCGATGGAGAAGAATATCCGCCGGCATGGATAAAAAGACGCGGACCTGGGCCTTTGTAGCGATCTTCGTCTGCGGAGCCGGATTCCGGGCCCTCGATCTCGGGCATGGCATCGACGGCGGGATCAGGGAAAGCTGGCGGGAGGCCGACTATGGGGCGGTGGCCCGTAATTTCCTACGCGAGGGTATGGACATTCGGTTTCCGCGCATCGATTGGCGAGGGGAAGGCCCCGGCTTTGCCGAGATGGAATTCCCGGTCATTCCCTGGACCATGGCCGCCTTGTATCGTCTCTTCGGCGTCCATGAGATCTACGGCCGTCTGATCTCCTGCGTCTTCGGCCTCCTGACCCTGCTCGTTTTCTTCGCCCTGGCCCGGCGCTTGCTCCCTGACGCCGGAGCTCTCTTCGCCTCCGGGCTGTTCGCCCTGGCCCCGCTTTCGGTCCGCGTTTCCAACGCCATACAACCCGAATCGGTGATGCTGTTTTGCTACATCTCCGCCGTCCTGGCTTTTTTGCGCTGGCAGGAAAAAGAGACCTGGACCCGTTGGCTTGCGGCGATCCTGGTTACGGCGGCGGCCATCCTGATCAAGATCCCGGCCGCCCATATCGGCGTCCTGTTCGTCCTGCTGATCGTCCGGGCGCGCGGATGGAAAGGACTCTTCCGTCCGCGGGTCCTGACATTTGGTTTCCTGGCGCTGCTTCCGGCCGCCTTCTGGTATGTCCACGCCCATCGGCTCTGGCTCGAGTTCGGCAATTCCCTGGGGGTCTCCAATGAGTCCCATTGGATCGGCTTGGATATGATCAAGCATCCGCGCTGGATCACGGCGGCGGTCTTCCGCTCGCTGCGCATGGAGACGGCCTTGGTTGCGACGCTGCCCGGACTGCTGGCCGCTCCGCTGATCCTCTGGCGGAAGCGCCGCGATCAGGCGGCCTGGACCATCCTGGCCTGGCTAATTGCCCTGGGCGCCTATTATCTCCTCACCATTCGGACGACCGGGGACAACTGGGCGTCCTATTACCATGTCGTTTCGGTTGCGCCCTTGGCGCTTCTCTTCGGCCTGGGGGCAGGGGAATGGGCCCTGCGGGCGGCTTCGTCGGCGAGAGTCCGGCGCGCCGCCGCCGCCGCGTTCCTCCTTCCCTTGGCCCTGATCGCCGCGGCTCAATGGGGGAAGATCCGTTTTCCCGGGACGGCCGCCATGGGGCTCGCTGTGATGATCTTGGCCCTGGCTGCGGCCTGGGCTGCCGGCGCCGGATCCCTGAAACCTCGGCTTTGGGCCGGGCTTGCAGTGCTTCTTTTGGCGATTCCGCCCTTCCTGGGATTGCAGATCGCCCGGGAGCTGCATCCCACGCGCTATGCCGGATTATACGAATGTTCCCGATCATTCAGCCCTCTTATCCCCCCGGGCGCCCTAATCCTGGCTTCCGGCGGGAACGGCATCGAACTTACCGGCAAACCAACGGCGTATAATGCCTCGTACATGTTCTATTGGCTGGACCGCAAAGGATTCGACATCCCCCGGGAACGCCAGACATTGGAAGATGTGTCCGGATACGTTCGCCGGGGAGCGCGCTTCTTTGTCCTGGAAAAGGACGCCTTGAAAGCCCGGCCGGAATTCGAATCCGAGTTGGATGGCGCGTACCGGCGAAGCGGGGAATGCGCGGCGGCCATCCTCTTCGATTTGTCCGCGCCGCGAGATCAGAGCGTCTTGAGATAACCCCAGCCGAATCGGACCAGATTGAGGAACGAGGCCGGCCGGCGCAGCTTGCGGAACAGCGTGAAGGCGTAACGCGGCCGGAGATAAAACGAACGGTAGCCTCGTCGGATGCGGGCCCGCATGAGTTCGGGCGGGAAGCCGGGCGTGTCGACGACGAAATCCCCATAATGGTAGAGTGACCAGTCATCGTTCAGGACCCGGCCCTCGCGCCGCAGCCGGTCGTAGAATTCCGTTCCCGGATAGGGGACAGCCGGATAAAATTCGACATAATCGGGATTGGCCCGCTTGGCCGCGGCGATCGTCTCCCGGATGCGTCCTTCCGTCTCGCCGGGCAAGCCGAAGATGTAATAAACGATGGAATCGATGCCCGCTTTCCGGAGCATCCTCACGGTCCGTTCCAGTTGACCGGAAAGCGCGCCTTTGCGCATGTCTTTGAGCATTTCGGCGCTGCCGCTTTCCCCGCCGATCGAAAGCATCCGGCAGCCGGCCTTTTTCATCAGGGCGAATAGTTCGGGATCGGCCGTGTCGACGCGCGTATTGCTCCACCAGACGATCTTCAATCCGGACTCGACGAGGGTCCGGCAAAGCGCCTTTACGAAATCGGGATCCTCGGTAAAATCTTCAGCATAGAACCAGAAGTGACGGACGCCGAACGATTCCAAATCGCGTCGGATCTCGGCCACCAGGCTGCCCGGTGTCCGGCGGCGGATCGTTCGGCCGTAGTAGAGCGGACCGACGCAGAAAATGCAGCGGTGGCGGCAGCCGCGCGCGGTATTGATCGTGAGATAGGGTTTCCGGTAAACGGGATGTATGTATTGATCGAGCGGCAGAAGGTCCCAGGCCGGGAAGTTCAGTTCGTCGAGATCGGCCCGGGGCGTGCGGTCGGGATAGGCGACGATGCGCCCCCCTGTCCGGATGGTGCACCCGGACAATTCAACGTCCAGGCTTCCCGCCGCCACTGCCGCGGCCAGATCCAGCGCCGCCCATTCGGGCTCACCGCGGATGACAGCGTCCAGGCCCGGGGCGGTTTCCAGGACCGCCCGGTCCAGGACCGTCGGATGCACTCCGAAAACGGCGGCCACCGCCGCGGGAAAACGGGCCTTGAGGGCCTCGACAAAGGCCAGATCGGAAGCGATCGTTGGCGTCGAGGTGTTTACCAGAAGCAGATCGGGGGGGGATCCGGCCAAGGCGTCCGCGATCGTTCCGGCCGAAAGATCCAGGGCAATCGCATCGAAGACCCGAACTTCGTATCCGGCCCTCCGAAGGACCCCGGCGGTGAGGGCCAGAGACATTTGGGGGACGCTGTTTTTTCTGAAACTTTGCGGAGACTGGCAGCGCCCCTCGCGGATGAAGGGGACGGCGTAAGGCGGGTTGATGACGGCGATGATCATGGCCTACCGGATATATCCCAGCGACTTGAGAGCGTCCTTGATGCCGCGGGGCATCTTCGGTTCCGGTAAAGCCGCGGCCGGCCGCTTCAAGCCGGACCGCCAGGAAGCCAGCTTCCCCAGCAGGAGTTCCGCGGTGGCGGGTTCGGCCGCCGAAATCTCGCGCCTCTCCTCCCAATCGTCGGACAAGGAATAAAGTTCGATGCGGCCATCTGAACCCAGGATCAGTTTTCTATCGCCGGAGTAGATGCAGGAAAGCGCGCGGTCGAAGGGCCGGTAATCGAAGCCCGCGGCCTCGATGTCTCGGCCGATGATGCCGCGGATCATCCCGGCGCAATTTTCGCTCTCGGCGAAGACGTCGACTCCGTCCGCCGCCTTCAGAAGGGATAGTGAGGGGGCTCCCGCGGGTCGCCGGGATTCCGGGACTCGGGCCAGATCGAGCAGAGCGCCGAATAGTCCGATCGTGGAGACCGGCTCGGTCCGGACGGTGCCGCCCGCGATGAGAGCGGGATAGCGCACGATCAAGGGGACATGAAGCACGGTGTTGTAGAGGCAGTAGGCGTGCTCCATGAGTCCGTGCTCGCCGAAATTCTCGCCGTGGTCGGACGTGATGACCAGAAGGGTCTCGTCGAGAATTCCGGATGATTCCAGAAATCGGAAAAACCCATCCAGGCGGGAATCCAGGTAGGCCACATCTCCGCCGTAAAATCCGTGCAAAACCTTCATCTCCGGGGCCGTCAGGGCACGGGAGGGCAGGAAGTTCAGCTCGGGCGCCCCGTTGATCGGCCGGAGCCGGCGCAAAAGGGCCCGGTCGGGAGCCGGCGGGGAAAATCCCTTGCGGGGCCAGTCCGGAAGATGGGCCGCCATGAGATTGACGAAGGCGAAAAACGGGGCGGAGTCCGCTTGCAGCGATCCGGCCCGGATCCAGCGTTCCAGGCCGCCCAGTGTTTCCTCCGTATATTCCCCGCTCGGATCGTAGCCGCCGAAACGGGCCAGGGCTTTGTCGAAAAGAGCCGGGGCGATGGCGGCGCGTCCGTAAAGAAAAGGCTCGGCGAAGTCGGCGAACCCGCGGCCGAAGCCGTTGCTGCGGGCGATGTTGGGGTTTTCCGAGAAAGCCGCGGTCCGATATCCCTCGCCGGCCAAAATTTCCGCCAGCGCGGGCAAGCCCGGATCCAGGGCCTGGTGGGCGAACGTCGTTCCATGCTGGGTCAGAGTGAGGCCGGTAAACAGCGAGGCATGGGACGGAACGGTCCAGGACGCCGGCGCGATGGCCCGGAGGAAAAGGACCCCTTGGGCCGCCATCCGGTCCATGGCCGGCGTCGGTGCCGCCTGCGGGCCCAAAGCGGAGAGCGCATCGGCCCGCACGGTGTCGAGCATCAGGACCAGAATGTTCGGCCGGCCCGAAGTAGAGCCTCCGCCGGCCCGCCGATGCGGGAGCCGAAGATTGTCGAATAACGGCGCGGCGAACAAAACCGCGGCCAGAACAGCGGTGCCGATTAGAGCGGCATGGGACGGCCGGACCTTTGAGCCCTGGTCATGGATGCGGCGGGTATGGAGAATTGCCGCCAAACCGGCCAAGATGATCACCGCGGCGGCCAGCCCGGTGAAATAGCGGTCGAACACGGCGATCTCATCGCTCAGTCGGGCCCGCAGCAGGCCCATGATCAGGCCCATGACGCCGAAGGAAGCGGAAGAATAAAGCGCTCGGTTCCATGGCCCGGGCATCCGGATGAAGAACCGGTCGAGGAGCCCGATGCCGAGTCCGGTCGTCAGGCCGATAAGGACGAACCCGGCGAACGCATATCCGGCCAAGGAAAGGCGCAGCGCCCCGAAGGGCCGCAGAAAATACTCGACGAACCCCAGACCGCCGGCCCGGACCCACAGGACGGCGTCGGTGACGGAGAGAACCGCGGCCGCGGTGAGGCCCGCGACGGCCGCGTTCCGCAACAATGGGCGCGCCTCAGGCATGGACGGTCTCCCGGCCGGCCGTTTCGCGGACGATCGTCCGGGCGGCCTCCCGGGCCAGCCGGATATCGGCGTCGATATTGTGCAGGCTTCGGGTGATCATCGAGGTGTTGGCTGCATACACGCCCGGGATGGCCGTGTGGAAATCCGCGGCCGGCAGCGGATCGCCGGGCGCCTGGAGGGGTTGGGCGAAAGGCGCCCGGACGACGCGCATCGCCGCGATATCCGACTCCCGGAATCCTGGAAATACCCTGGTCAAACCGGCTAGAAAAAGTCCGGCCACATCGTCATCCGACCGACCGTTCAGAGGATCGCCCGAGGTCGTGTACTTGGGCAGGTATACAAGGTGTCGGCCGCTGAAATCCGCCGCGGGCAGGACATTGGTCGTTTCGATTATTCCGGTGAAGGGGAGCTTTTCGTCGAGCAGATTGATGACATAATAGGGCGACAGGCTTTTTTTGAGCGCCAGCACGACGGCCAGGATGCCGAGATAGGCGGTCGGCCGGCCCGAAACGATGCGTTCCGCGGGAAGGATCGCGCGGAGCTCCGGTTCGGCCAGCGTTACAAGAACGGCATGGTGGAGGTTCGAGTCGGTTTCCGTACGGACGCGCACGCTTCCGCCGTCGCCCCTTTCGATGCCGAGGACGCGGCAGGAAACGCGTATATGCGCACCGCTTTCTCGAAGCCCGCCCGCGGCGGCTTCGATCAGGGCGTGGATCCCCGGCCGCAGGGCCCCCAGCCGCTCGCGCCCGGCCGGGCCGCGGCGCGCTCCACGAAGCCGCCGGATGCTGGCCCAGATGAAGGCCGCCGAAATCCGAGGGGCGGCGTCGCCCCATTTGCTCCGCAGGAGCGGTTTCCAGATTTTTTCCGTGACGCGCGGGCCGAAATGGCCGTTCAGCCAGTCTTCGGTCGAGACCGAGGCCGGGTCTTCGGGATCGCGGATTCGGCTCACTCGTAAAATTCCTAAAGCCAGCCGGACCTTGTCCGGCAGCGAAAGAAAGGGGAAGCGGAGGAAATCCAAGGCGGTTTCGAGAGGCACCAACCGTCCCTTGCCGAAGAACCCGCTCCCGGCCCGCGACCAGACCAGATTCGCGGCCAGGCCGAGCTCTTTGATCCAATTGATTGTCGCGGTATCGCCAGGCAGGACAACGTGGTAGAAACGGTCGCAGACAAGCCGATCCAATTGCAGGCCGAGACAATGCCCCCCGACCCGCTCGTTTCGCTCGTACAGGGTGACGTCGAAACGCCCGCTTCCAGCCAGCTCGGCGGCGGCGGCCAGACCGGTAACGCCGCCTCCTATGACGGCCATGGACGGACGAAGGAGATCGCCCATGCCTCAGTCTCGGCGCAAGGGGTCGCCGGGGAAGATGGGTTCGGAACCGGCGTTGTTCCGGCAGAGGATGCTGCCCATGTAGAAGAGTTCCACGAAATAGCGCTTTTTCTGCAGGGCCATGAGCCCCAGGCTGATGAGCTGGATCGAGACCAGGAGAGCCACGCCTCCGACGATGAAAGCGTGAGGGGCCAGCTTGAAAGCCTGTCCGATGGCTTCCGAGAGCCGGCCGTCGAAACCGAAGCCCGAAGCGGCCAGCCCGCGATAGGCTTGGACTGTATGGATGAGGACCCAGGCCAGGGGATAAAGGGACAGGGCCATGAGGGCCAACCCCGGCGAAATGAAGAAAAGGAAAGGCCGGAACATGAACCCCGAGACCAGGCTTTGAATGACGGTCTTGGAAAGGCGGAAGCGTCCGGCCCCGCGCCGCCGTCCGGCCGGCTTGGCCGCGCTCCAATCCAGAACGGCCGGAACCTCGGCGATGCGGGCCCGCAGGATCTTGGCTTTATTGATGATCTCGGCGTTGATATCGACGTCCATGGACCACAGGCTCAGATTGCGGATGAAGTCGCCGTCATAAGCCCGGACCATCCCCGTAATGTTGGTCAGCTTGTCCGAAAAAAAGTCTTTGGAAGCCATGAGGCAGAGGAATCGATTGGCCCAGCGGCTGAGGAGGCGGCGGAAGGGGGGGACCTTAACCAGGCGTCCGCCCGGACGATAGGGCGAGGCGATGACGATGCGGGCCCGGGTGGCCCGCATCCGCTCCAGCATCCGGCCGATGTGCTCGGGAGCATAGCTGAGGTCGGCGTCCAGAACCGCCACCACGTCGCTGCGGGTATTGTGGAATCCGAANNTCCGAGCTTCCGTCGTCGACGACCAGGATCTCCCAACGGTAATCGGGCTCGAGCGTCCTGAGGTAATCTTCAAGACGGGACAGGTTTGCGGTCAGGATCCGTTCTTCGTTGAAGGCCGGGATGAGGACCGTGAGCGACACCGGAGGCTTGTTTTCCTTGGGTCGGGCTGCATTCATGTCAGTCTGGATCTCCCCGATTTCGGCGTTTCTCCCGGCCGACGTCCCCGACGGCCAGGACGCGCCGTATTTTTCCGTCCCGGGCCAGCGCTTCGACGAAGGCGCCCAAAGGCATGAGGTCATAATGCGCGGCGAGGATGTCCAGCGCGCGCCCGGCCAGATGGAGCTTCTTGGCCCTATTTAAATCCATGCCCGGAAAGAAGGCAAGCCCGGGCGCTTCGGAGGGGCCGAGGAAATCGAGCGGGTGGAGGAGAAAGCTGGGTTCGAGGCCGGCCGTCCGACAGGCGCACAGGGCGGCCTGGAGATAAGCCCGCATGAGGCCTTCGCTGAAGCGTCCGAGGTATAAAAGATAGCTTAAATGGAACGGCGTTTTGAGGAGCGGCATCGTCGAGACCGGCACTTCGATCAGCCGCCGGCCTGAAGGGAGAGCCCAGAAAAAAGGCTTGAGCGGGCGAAATCCATCCGCCAGGCCGCCGTAGAGCCGGGCGCGAACGGCCCGCTCCTCGGGAGTCAGGACGGCCCGCGAAAAGTAATAGCGGCGGCCGATCGGACCGATGAAAGTCGGGAGCGTCGTGGCGTCATAGAGGTAGCCGCGATCCGCCAGAACTTCGAGAAGCTCGGAGCTCCAGCTGAAGCCGGGTCCGCGAAAGCCGCGCGGGCGGGTGCCCACAACGGCCGCGACCGCGTCCTCGGACCGCTCGATTTCCGCGGCCAGGGCGTCTGCCGCATAGGTCTGCAGCCAGGGCTCGTGATCGTAGGAGTGGTTGCCGATCTCATGCCCGGCGGACGCCAAAAGCCTAAGAGAGGCGGCGTTTCGGTCGTCGGCGGCATCCCGGCCGACAACAAAAAACGTAAGCTTGAGCGCGCGCCGTTGCAGCCATTCCAGGATCTCAGGAATGAAGTGGGGCAGGTAGGTCGGATAAGATGACCAGCTCCGATCCCCATGCGTTTTCAGATAGGACCACAGATTGTCCAGGTCGAGGGACAGGGCCGCCCGCGGCCGGCTCATGGGGCTTCACCGGAGACCCGGGCGGCCAGCGCGGGCAGGCGCATGAGCCGGCCCAGGATGGGAGGATTTTCAATGACCGGTCCCGGCTCATCCAGGGCGCAACCCGTGGCGCACGTCGAAGCCAGGAACCGGACGTTCTCCATCGAAGCCCGCCCGGCCTCCTCGACCGCATAGCGGCCGTTGAGGAATTCGATCAGCCGCCCGACCTCGTTGGCCAGCCCTTTTTCCACGGCCCGGAAGGCCTTCTCGATGGCGGGGGCAAGATCCGGGGACGGGGCTTGGCGGCCCTTGCCGATCCCTTCGTAAACCCTGGCCTGCCCGGCGAATTCGTCGCGCAGAAAAAGGTGTGCGCCGTCGAAGAAAGACCGGGCCGGCGGTCCGAGTGTTTCGCCGAAACCGAGGCCGCGGTAGACGGTATGGGCCGTCCCGACGACGATGATCTCGGCATCGGCTAAGGCTTCGTTCAGATCGTTGGTGAACGCGCCGGCCAGCCCATATTCGGCTAGCCGGGCATCTTCAGCCCGGACGTAGGGATCATGCAATTTGAGCGAGCGGGCCCGGCGGGCCAGCATCCGGCCGAGGAGAAGGGCTGGGGCGTTGCGGGTATCGGCGGTGTCCGGCCGATAGGCGGCCCCCAGAAGGGCGATCCGGGCGTTCTTGATCGGGCCGAACAGGCGCTCGATCCGGTTTCCGGCCCGACCGGGTGATTCGTCATTGATGCGGCGCGCTTCCAGGATCAGACTGTCCGCCGCCTCGGCGCCCGCTGCCATCATCCGCCAAAGCAGGAGGATCCCGTCCTTGGGCAGGCAATGGCCGCCGACCCCGATCGTCGGGACAAGCAGTCCGCCCGAAGGGACGGATGTCGGATCCGCCGAGGACCGGTCCCGGCGGCCCAGGCGGGTATTGACCTCGGCCCGCAACCGGTGAAAATCAATATCGGCTTCGTCGCAGGCCCGGGCGATCTCGGCGGCGAAGGCGATGCGGACATCGCGGGCGGCGTTTTCCAGGGTCTTGACGATCTCGGCCGTCAGTGTGTTCGCGGCGTGCAGCCGGCCCTGGATGACGATGCCGGAGTAGAGGGTGCGGATACGGTCGGCGGTCGCGGACCTCAGCCCGCTGACGATCTTGTCCGCGCCGCGAATGCGTTCAAGAAGGTGTCCCGGCATGACCCGGTTAGGGGAAAAGCCGAGATCGATGGTTTCTCCATCCCGCAGGCCGCGGACGGCCAGGAACGGCGATATGTCGGACGTCATCGATGTCGGGGCCAGAGTCGATTCGATGATGACGAGGGGTGGCGGTCCGGCCGGGCGGAGGCGAAGCTCGGCGGCCAGGGCATCCAAAGCGCCATAGAGCGGGCCGTAATCGGGGCCCAGGCCTTTCTTATCCGTCTGGACGCAGACCAGGATGGCCTCGGCTCCAGGGNNAATCCCGGCTCCAGGCCGCCCAGCGGGTTTCGTCCCGCGTTTAAGGCCTCGACTTTCCATCCCGACGAAAGTGAAGGCCTCTGGATGATGACGACGCGGGACGCTCCCCGGCCGGCTTCGGCCAAAAGAGCGGCCATAGGCACTCCGACAACGCCGGCGCCGATCACGGCGATTTTATTTGTCCGTCCGACCCCGTTCATGCCCGTCCATCCGGAGCGGCCGGTACGGCGGGCTTGTCGATGAACGTGCGGAACCACATCTCCAGGTTGAGCAGTCCCCACAAGCGGCGGCCGAAGGGCTCTTCNNACGAAATCGCCCAGGCCGTTCCGCATCCAAATATGCAGCGGGACGGGAAATCCCATCTTGTCTTTGCGGGCCAGGACGGCCGGCGGAAGGACATCGCCGACGGCTCGCTTGAGGATGTACTTCATCTCCGCGCCGCGGAATTTCAGGCCTGGGGGCATGGAGGCGACCAGGTCGACGATGCGGCGGTCGAGGAGGGGAACGCGGGATTCGACCGCGCAGGCCGAGGTCATGCGATCCTCGACGTGGAGCAGGGCCGGCAGGCCGGCGGTCAGATCGTACTGGACCATCTTGTTGTAATAGGAGTGGGTCCGAGGATGCTCGAAGACCGTCCGGAACCGGGCGAAGACGCGTTCTTCGTCGAAGGCGGCGTTGAAATCGGGGCCGAACAGGTCGCGGGCCCCGCGGCTGCGGTCGATGAGGCGGAAGTAGCGGCGGTCCATGGACTCGAAGAGACCCTCGGCCCAAAAGCTGCGCAGAGTCGGGACGTAGCCTCGCAGGGCGGGCAGGTTGGGCAGGATGCTCTTCAGCGAGACGATATGCTCACCCTCGTCGTTGGTTTCATAGACGGCGCCTTTGAGGGCCTGTTCCAGATAAGCGATGACGTAACGCGTGTATCCGCCGAAGATCTCGTCGCCTCCCTGTCCGCCCAGGAGGACTTTGACCCGGCCCGCGGCCCTGCGGGCGACCATGTACTGGGGGAAGAGGCCCGGCCCGGCCATGGGCTCATCCATATGATAAATGAGCTTGGGAAAGACCTCGATGAAATCGGCCGGCCCGGGGCGGATGATCTCGAGCTCGGCGCCGCAGGCCGTGGCCACCGCCTCCGCGTAACGGGTCTCGTCGAATTCAGGCCCCTCGTTAAAAGCCCCCGTGAAAGCCGTCAGCCTGCCGCCGAGACGTCGGGCGGCCAGAGAAGTGACGAGGCTCGAATCGATTCCACCGCTGAGGGTTACTCCCAGCGGCACGTCGCTGCGGAGCTGGAGAGCGACGGCGTCTTCCAGGAGGGCGCGCAGGGATTCGACGAAATATTCCTCGGTATGGTGGGTATCGACGCCGAAATCGGGCTCCCAGTAGCGGCGGCGTTCGACGGCGAAGGTACCCAGGTCGATAATCCAGGAGTGGGCGGGGCTGACCTTGCGGACCCCGCGGAAGAAGGTGTCTTCNNGGCTTTATGCCGAAGTGGTCGCGGGCGGCCAGAAGGCGGTTCGCTGAGCGGTCCCATAGGACGAAGGCGAACATGCCGTTGAAATGGCGCACGCAGTCCGGGCCGTAGGCCAGGTAGGCGCGGGCCAGGACTTCCGTGTCGGAGCGCGTTTGAAAGACGTGGCCGACGCGTTCGAGCTCGCGGCGGAGCTCCAGGTAATTGTAGATTTCGCCGTTCTGAACGACGGTGACCGGCCCGACCGTCATCGGCTGGCGGCCGCCTTCGGGATCGATGATGGCCAGCCGCTTGTGGGCGAATCCGCAGGGCCCTTCGATGAGAATTCCCTGGCCGTCCGGCCCGCGGTGGACGATCGTCTCGGCCATGGCCGCCAGCAGCGAGGCGTCGACGGGTGCTTGGTCTTTGTTGAACATGGCCACGAAGCCGCACATGTCACAGCCCCTTTCGACCGCCGGACAGGATTTGGATGATACGGAGCCCGGCGTCGCCTTTCCCGTAAAGGCGGGAGGTCGATCCTTTCCCCTTCAAGGCCAGGGCTTTATCAAGCGCCGCGCCGATCCGAACCGGATCGGCGCCGACCAGGAAATTGCGCCCGGCTTCCACGGTCTCGGTCCATTCCGTTTCTTCACGCAGAATCAGGCAGGGCGTGCCGGCGAAATAGGCCTCCTTTTGCAGGCCTCCGGAATCGGTGAGAACAATGCGCGCCGCGGAGGTTAGGACGAGCATGTCAAAATAGGTGACGGGCGTCGTCAGGAAGAGGGACGGATCGGAAGAGCCGCGCGGGCGCAGTTCGTCCCAGGCTTTCCGGGTTCGTGGGTGGAGGGGCAGGACGACGGGAAAGCGCTCGGCGGCGATCCGGGACAGGGTCGAGAACAAGGTCCGGAGCTTGCCGGGATCGTCCGTGTTTTCGGGCCGNNGAATATTCCCGGGCCCGGCTGCGGTTCCAGAGATACGCATCGTACATGACGTCTCCGACCTGACGCACGCCCTGGAGGAGGCCTTCGCCGCCCAGATTGGCGACCGCCGCGACCGTGGGGCAGAACAGCCAGGTCGAGAGGTGATCGGTGATGACCCGGTTGATCTCCTCGGGCATGCGGCGGTTGAAGCTGCGCAGGCCGGCCTCGCCATGGGCGACGGGCAAGCCCAGCTTGGCCGCGGTCAAGGCGCCGGCCAGAGTCGAGTTCGTGTCGCCGTGGACAAGCACCGCGTCCGGGCGCAGATGGCCCAGCAGCGGCTCCAGGCGGGCCATCATGGCCCCGGTCTGGACTCCGTGCGGGCCGGAACCGACATCTAGATGATAGCGGGGCGAGGGGATCTCCAGCTGTTCGAAAAAAACCCGGCTTAAAGCTCTGTCGTAATGCTGTCCGGTGTGGATGAGGATCTCTTCGACCGGACGTCCGGCCGGGGATTGATTATGGCCGGCCACGGCCCGGCTGATGACGGCGGCCTTGACGAACTGCGGACGGGCGCCGACGATCGTGACCAGGCGGAACGGCTTTGCTTTCATGCCGGATATCCGTTTCATGGGACTCAACTTCTCAAGCCTTGCCGGGAGCTTCGCCGGCGCCTCCATTGTCCCTTAAAAGCGGGAGCCCGGCAATGGCCGCGTCCGGTGAAGAAGGGGGTGAAACGCAGTTTGTCCCTCTCCTCTCTAAAGGGGAGGGCGGCGCCAGGTCCCCGCTGAGGCGAGGAGGGCCCCGCCTGTGACGGCCGCATCCTCGATCGGTGTTTCGATGTGAGTCGTCCGCAGGGCTCCGAGAACGGTCATGATGCCGAACTTTATGGCAGCGTTGGCCGGTCCGCCGCTGCGCTGTGAGCTTTGACAAATCCGGACGATCTCTTTATAAAATGGAGGTCGATGCGGCCGGAAAGGATTTTGTCATGCCCGTTTGTTCGGGATTTCGAAACGCCGCTCCATTGACCGCGGCGCGGGAAGGGGAAGGCCGATGGCCGATATGACGTGCGTGGCCTGCGGTTCCCCTGAGACGCGTTTCTCTTTCGTCAAGAAGACCCGCGCCGGATCTTACGAGATCCGGCATTGTCGCCGCTGCCGTTCGGCTTATGTCTGGCCCAGGCCGCCCGAAGCGGAAATGGAACGCTATTATCGGGATGACGCTTACGCCCGTCGGTCGGATGAAAGCTCCGGGGCCGGGGACGATGCTTATCATCCCACCGGAATGGCGGACGCGCGCCGGATGGTCGGCCGCTGCCGGCGTTTGACGCCCGGGACCGAGTTCCTGGATATTGGGGCCGGATTCGGGGAATTCTCGCGGGCGGCCCGGGAATTTGGATTCCATGTCGAGGCCTGCGAGCCGAATCCCAACGCCCGCCGGGCCTTCCGCGATCGCAACGGTTTTGAACCGGACGCCTCGATGTTCGACGCACACTACGCCTCCCGCCGCGTCGGGCGTTTCGATGTCATTTTTCTCAGCCATGTCCTGGAGCATACGACCGATCCGGCCGCGTTTATCGCGCTCCTGCCTGCGGTCCTGAGGACCGCGGGACTTGTGGCCGTGGCGGTGCCCCATTTCGGATCGGCCTTGTCGCGCCTGCAAGGCCGGAACGACGTGTTCATCAGCCCTCCGGAGCATCTGAATTTTTTCAGCCGCTCCGGGTTGATCCGCCTTTTTGAAAGGCATGGATTTTGTCTCGAGGGCCTGGCCACGGTCTCCAAGGTCCCGCGCGGGAAATATGAGCAACGGATCCGTATCCCTCTTGTCCGGACGGCCGCCTGGAGGGGGCTTTATGCCGGATTGTCCTTCTGGAACCTCTTTGGACGGGGCATGGTCATCAACGCCTATTTTAGGAAAGGCCCGGATCGGGCTTAGGAACGGAATCCCCGATGCGTCAGGCCCCCGACCGGTCTCCCGCGCGGGCGTATGCCCTGCTCCTCCTATTCGCGGCGGCCGCCGCCGCCGCGTTGTGGTGGGCGACTCCGGCCGGGATCGGGGTCTCCAACGATACCGTCCAGTATATAGACTGCGCCGAAAACCTGGCCGAGGGGAAAGGCTATACGACGTCGCTCCATAATTACTATCATCCCGCCCCCCTGTCCGAATACATCCTCCGCTGGAGGACGACGGGCGCGGTCGATCTGCCCTTGAGGCCGGAGATCCAGTTTCCGCCGCTCTATCCGGCGCTCCTCGCCGCGCTGGGCCGGCTGGGATGGAAAAGCTATGCCGCCGCCAGGGGGCTGGGAATCATTTTTTTCGCATTCAATATTTTCTGGACCGGGTTCCTGGTTTTCCGCTTTACCCGGAGATCGTTCCCGGCCGCTTGGGCCGGGGCTATCCTGATGGCCGCGGCCGAAGGCATGCTCGATGTCCATTCGGCCGGATATTCCGAGCCGCTCTTTATCGCCTTGAGCCTTGTCGGCTTGACCATCCTTTCGAAGCATTTCGAAACGGGCCGGGTTCGGCCGCTTCTTTTCGGCGCAGCGGTGATCGGCCTCTCCTATGGAGCCAAGTACACGGGCGGCATGCTGATCGTTTCCTGTGTCATCGGCCTTCTGCTATTCGGTCGCGGCCGCCCGGCGCGCCGGGCGCGCGATGCGGCGGTCTTCCTGACCGCGGCGGGATTCCTTCCCGGTGTCCTCATGCTCCGCAATTTACTCGTGGGTGGGGACGCCGCCAATCGCATCTTCGGCTTTCGGGCGGTGAGCGGTCCGTTTCTGGCGGGTGTCTGGCGGACGCTGACGTCCTGGGCCGCGCCGGGGGCCGCCCGGATTCCGTTCACCGTTGCGGCCGGAGTTCTCCCGGCTTGTATCGCGGCCGCTATTGCCGCTGTTTTGGCCGCCGCCGCCATCGGAGAAGTCCGGAATAGGAGGTCCGGTTCGCTTCTGGCTTCGCCCGGAACGAAGCCGTCCGGGCCGCCCATTCTTTTTTTATTGTATCCGCCCGTCTATGTTCTGCTCTTTTTCGCCGCGGCGAGCTGGCTGGACGAAAAGCTCATTCCCGACGTGCGACTGTTTGCTCCCATCTTTCCGATCGCGGTGATCGGTTCGATCCACCTTCTCAACCGCGCCGTCGGCCGTCTCGGCCCGGGATGGAGGCGGTCCGGCGCTCTCATCCTGACGGCCGCCTACATCGGGGGCTATGCCCTGGCCGGCCTCGTCGGGCTGCGGACGATCCGGAGCGGCCGCGGATATGCCGGGGAGTTTTGGAGGCGGGCCGATATCGCGTCCGCCGTCGAAGAGGTCCGGGCTCATCCCGGCTTTTTGATTTTCACCAACGATGATACCGCGCTTCGTTACTTCACCGGGCGGTCCGCTTATTTCACCCCCTTTGCCCTTTTCCTCCGGCCGGATCCCGCGGTCCGCGCGGATCTCGAGGGAGTTCCGGCGTTGTTCGTTTATTGGAAAAGCGCGGCGCATGCCCGGGCCGAGCGGAAGTACTCGGACGGGGAACAGGCCGAAATCCAGCGGGCCGCGGCCCGGGCTTTGAACTTGCGCTTAGTGCTGGACGGCCCGGACGCCGCCGTCCTGGAGACCGGCAGCCGGAGATGAGAGCCGCAAAACGCCTGAGCCGCGCGATCCGGCCGAGGGCCGTTTTGTTTGACAGCTCCAGGGGCGTATGTTAGCAATAGGTGGATTTTTCGGGGATTCCCGGCGCATCGCGCGGCGGGAAGACAAGAGTTCAATGATTCCACTCCAAAGCGGCGGAAGGCGTCTCGATTTTATATCCGGAACGAGCCTGGCGGCAGGATCCTGTCTGTTTTTGCTGTTGACCCGGGCCGCGGCCCAATACGGCGACAGCCTGAATTACGTTTGGGCCGCCCGCACCGGTCAGGGCCTTTTCCATCCCCATCACCTTATCTTCAACTTCGTCATTCGGGAGATTTATCGTCTCTTCCAGGCGCTGGGCCTTGGCCTTACTGCTTTGGACGCCGCCCAGCTCCATAATATCCTCTGGTCGGGCATCGCCGTTGTTTCCGTCTACGCCATCGGCCGCCGGGTCTTCGGTTCGCGCAGCGGGTCGATCCTGGCCGCCCTGGGCCTTCTGGTTTCACAGGGATTCTGGGAGTACGCCACTCAGGCCCAAAGCTACGCTCCGGCCGTCGGAAGCCTGGCCCTTCTCGCTTTTGTCCTGGTCCGTAAGCCCATCGGACGCTATCGGTGGTGGGATTGGACGGGGATCGCCGTGCTCCTTGCCGTCGCGATCCTGTATCATCAAGGCAACATATTGTTCGTGCCGCCCCTGTCCGTCTTCATCCTCGCTTCGGCCGGCCGCCGGGGTCGGCGGCCCCTGCTTCTGACGGGGGCTCTCTCCGGCGCGCTCGTCCTGGGCGCTTATGCGGCCGGGCTCGTTTTGAGCGGCGGGGAGCGGACGGTATCCGGGTTCGTTCGCTTCGTTTTTTCTTACGCCTATCATCCGGCGCCTTTGTGGGGGACCTGGAAGAATTTCAGCCTGCGCGGCATGGGCTATCTTCTCTTCAGTCAGCTACGCTGCCTCATCACGGTCTGGAAACCGGTCCGTCCCTTCCTTTTAATCGGTCTTGGTCTCGGTCTGGCCATGCTCATTGCCCTGTCCGCCGTCCTGCTGCGCCGGCGCGCGGCCGGGCGGGCGTGGCGCGCGTTTCTGCTGGTTTGGCTGGCGGCCGAGTACGCCTTTTATTTATGGTGGGCGCCGTATGACAAGCCTTGGTTCATCATCACCATCATACCGGCGATCTTTCTGTCGGGCCAGGCCGTCCGGGACCTCGGCATAAGATTGCCGGCCCGGCCGGGGAAGCATTTCGCGGTGGTGGCGATGATGGCGGCTCTCCTCGCCGCCGTTGCGGTATTCAACTATGCCACCTTCATCCGGCCCCTGCAGACGTCCCTCGGCCGGGATTACGCGGAAGCCCGCGCCGCGGCCCATTGCGCCGCCGGCGAGGAATTCATCCTCTCCAGCTTCGATGTGCAGGAGCATCTCCGCTATTATTTCGGCCGCCGGGACGTTCTTCAGGTCGAAATCATTCCCATGTCGATCTGCCAGGGCTTGGCCCTGCCCGAGGCCTACGGTCGATTGGCCGGAACGCCGTTCATNNGGAATGGATCTTCGACGTCAAGAAAAGCGGCGGTGGCGAGGCTGAGGATTGCCGGGCCTTCGCCACCCTGCTTTGCGCGCCCGGCTATCTTCGAATCGGACTGGAGAGGCTTCCGCTCACCGGATGGTCCGATCTCCTGTCCCGTCTGGACGCCCTGGGCGCCGCTTCATTCGGCGCGGATCCGGCGAGCTTTAAAAATTGGGCGGGGCAGACGGGGGGCGCTGGCTGGGGGCGTTGAAAACGGAGATTCAAGACTTCCGGGCGTACGATTCGTAAAGCGATTTGAGCATCCGAGCGTCGTTCTCCCGGGCCGGACTTTCGCAGATGACCAGTCCCTCGGCCCGGACATCGCGCAGGGCTTCGATCCACTCTTCGACGTGGTAGCTCGTTTCGTTCAAATTGAGGTGTTTGATTTCGCCCTTCTGGTTGAAGGCGATGCCTGAGATATGGATGTGGATGTCGCGGATCGCTTCGCGGCCCAGCCGCTTTTCCACCTTGCGCAGGATGCGCAGGAAATCGACCTTGGAATTGCCCTTGCCCTCGCGGGCGAACATATGGGAAAAATCCAGGCAGGGGGACAGTCCATCGAGCTCCCGGCAGAGGCTTAAAACTTCGTCGAGCGAGCCGAATTGCGACTTCTTGCCCATTGTTTCGATGCGGATCGCGACCGGGTTCCGCTCGGCCCGCAGGACGGCCAGAACTTCCTTGATCTCGGTTTTCATGGTGATGTAGGTCTGTTCGGGCGTCGTGACCCCATAATAGCCGGCGTGGAAGACGACACTCCGGGCGCCCATCTCGCGGGCCATGCGGGCGGAGCGGAGCAGGTGGTCGCGGCTCTGCAGGCGGGTGCCCGTCTCGGGCGAATTGAAGCTTATGTAATAAGGGGCGTGGACGCTCAGGGCCAGGCCCAGGGCGGCCGCCTTGTCCCGGATCTTGTTGGCCGTCTCGGTCTGGATCTTGACGCCGCGGACGAATTCGGCCTCCAGGGCATCCAGCCCGAGGCCGCGGATATGATCCAGCGCGGCGACGGTCGAGGTTTGCGGGGATGAATCGGGCACTCCGGCCGTGCCGAAGAGCAGGGCTTTAACAGGGACCGTCATGGTCTTTCCCGGGGCGGCCGAGGAATTCGGCGACAACGCGCATGGCGCAAAACTCGCCGCACATGGAGCACGCCTCGGTCGAGGTTTTGCGCTCCCCGCGGACCCGGGCGAATTTCTCCGGATCGATGGCCAGCGCCTGCTGGGCCGTCCAGTCCAGACGTTTGCGGGCCTCCGACATAGCCTTGTCCCGGGCCCGGGCGCCGGGCACATCCTTGACGATGTCCGCCGCGTGGGCGGCGATGCGAGAGGCGATCAGCCCCTCGCGGACGTCCTCCGCCGACGGCAGACCGAGGTGTTCGGCCGGCGTGACATAGCACAGAAAATCGGCNNATGACCTGGACCCCGGCGTCCCAGGCCCGCTGGACGAGCTCGCCGAGGGTCAGGAGCTCCTCGATCTGGGCCCTGTCCGTGGCGTCGGCAATCGATCCGGGCCGCAGCCCGTCGCCCAAGCTGATGGTGATGTCATGGGCCCGGGCCAGTTCCAGGAGCCGGTCGAATTGCTCGTAGAAAGGATTTTCCTTCCCGTGATGCAGAATCCAGGCCAGATGGAAGGCCCCTCCGCGCGAGACGACGTCGGCGACGCGCCCCTGGCGGCGAAGCCGCTCGATGGCTTTGATCGTCAAGCCGCAGTGGACGGTCATAAAATCGACGCCTTCCCGGGCCTGATCTTCCACGGCGGCGAACATGTCGTCGCTGGACATGGCCAGCATCGATCCATGGCGCTCGATGGCCCGGATGCCGGCCTGATAAATGGGCACCGTCCCCAAAGGGATCGGGGCCCGGGCCAGGATCCGCTGCCGGATGGCCGGCAGATCTCCGCCGGTGCTCAAGTCCATGAGGGTGTCCGCGCCGTGGGCCAGACTGATGTCGACCTTGGCCAGCTCTTTTTCGAGGCCGGGGAAATCCTGGGATGTTCCGAGATTGACGTTGACCTTGGTCCGCAGGGACTTTCCGATGCCCATCGGCCGCAGGCCGGGGTGGAGGGGATTGCAGGGGATGACGATCCGTCCGTCCGCGACCAACGGGAGAAGTTCTTCGGCGCGCCGCCCTTCGGCGGCGGCGGCGGTCTGGAGAGCTTCCGTGATCCGGCCGCGGCGGGCCGCTTCTATCTGGGTCATGAAAATCGTCCTTTTAAAAACATCTATTTTGCCGGCCGCTGCAGGAGGCCGGACAACCGTTCCAGGTCGTCCGCGGCCAGGCCCAACCCATTGCGGAAAGCGGGATCGGCCAGCTCGGGCGTATCGGCGAGAGCGGTCCGCGCTTTCTTTGTGTCGCCCCGCAGATAAGCGCTCAGGGCCAGGAAAACCCTGGCTTCCAGGACCCGGCGGCGCTCGACGGGCACGTTGTTCTTCAGCTCCAGGAATTTTTCCAGGGATTTTTCGGCTTCCTTTAAGCGGCGCTCACGGTAGGCGATGCGCCCGAGCTCAAGATGGCCGCGGATCTCGGCCGGGTTGTTTTCCAGGAGCTTGTTCAGGGTGGCTTTGGCGCCGGCGAAGTTTTTCGCTTCGGCCTGAAGTCCGGCCAGGGCGTAATAAGGTCCGGCCTGGTGGGGTTCCCGGCGGATACTCTCCCGGAGCAGGGCTTCGCCGGAGAGTCCGGCGTCCGCGCCGGCCGCAAGGGGAGCGATTGCGGCCTTGGCCGGGGGGACTTCCGCGGCCTTCTTGGCGCCGGGCGCGGGAGTCTTCGTTCCGTCGGCCGGGAGCTCGGTCTTGGGAGCCGCCGGCATATCGAGCCCGAAGATCCGGAGCGCTTTGGCCAGATCGGTTTTGCCCGGCTCAGGCAGGTCGAAGGACTGCAGTCCTTCCCGCCCCAACAGGGCTTGGGCGCTTTTCAGGTTTTGTTCGGCCTTGGCCGATTCATTCAGGTGGGCATAGCAGAGGCCCAGGAAGACCCGGGTGCGGGCGAAGGCATCTTTCTTAGCGTGCAATCCGAAAGCCGCGATCTCCAGGCTTTCCGAGGCTTCTTTATAGCGTTTCGCCTGGAACTTCAATTCCCCATCCTTCAGCGATTGGAGATAGAAGGGATCGATGGACTGGCCGCAGCCCGCGGCCCCGGGTGCGGCCGGGGCTGGAAGGAGCAGAATCAACCCCAGGAATGCGGTCAATAGGACTTTCGTGTTCATGATTCCGTCATTTATATATAATCGGAGTCGAGTGCTTTGTCAAAAAAAGACGCTCACCCCCGACGATGAGGGGGCTGGAGGAAAAATCACCCTTGGCTTCATCCGCCCCGACGATTGTTCCTTTGGGCCGGTCCGATTATCATGATTTTGCTGGAAACCCAGGGCGGCCAAGTCTAAAGATGCGCGCCGCTGATCCGATTTTATGAATCACAAGGCATCGGTATGACGAAACCCGAGGGCGGCAGCCTGTCCGGACCGGCCGGGTCGGCGATCGACATCCGGGCCGGCCATCTGGCCAAAAACACCGTCCTCAATCTTATCGGTTATGGCGCGCCGCTCCTCATCGGCTTCGTCACTCTCCCTTTCGTCATCCGCGGCCTGGGTACGGAACGGTTCGGCATCCTCTCTCTGATCCTGGTCGTTTTCGGTTATTTCAGTTTCCTGGATATGGGACTGGGCCGGGCGACGATCCGCTTCGTGGCTGATTCGATCGGCCGGGGAGATCTCGGCCAGATTCCGCAATACGTCTGGACTTCGGTCTATATCCAATCGATCCTGGCTTTTGGCGGAACGCTGGTCCTGGTCCTGGTCACCCCTCTCGTGTCCCAGACCATTCTAAAGATACCCGTTCGATATCAAGCCGAAGTGAAAACGGCCCTCTATTTAATGGCCCTGTCCCTGCCCGTGATCATGGTTTCGACTTCCTTCCGCGGCGTCCTTGAAGGCTGCCAGCGGTTCGACATCGTCAACGCCGTCAAGATCCCGGCGAGTTCGGCCAACTATCTCATCCCCTTCATTTCGCTTTTCGTCTGGAAATCGCTGGTCGGCATCGTCGTGCTTCTCTTTGCCATGCGACTCCTGACCTTGTTCATCTGGATCGTCTTCGCCTTCCGCCAGTTCCCGGGGCTGCGCGGCGAGATGCGTTTTCAAAAGGAGAAATTTCGGCCGCTGATGTCTTATGGCGGATGGGCCACGGTTTCCAGTTTCATCAGCGCGATTTTGGAAAACCTGGACCGCTTCGTCATCGGCGCCTTGATCTCGGTCCAAGCCGTCAGCTACTACTCCGCGCCGTATGAAGCCGTGGGCCGCCTCGGCATCCTGCCGAACAGCCTGCTCACGGCACTTTTTCCGGTCTTCAGCATGCTGAAGGGCGGGATGGCCGAAGATAGGCTCCGCGATCTCTTCGTCCGGACGCTCAAGTACGTTCTGGCCAGCATCGGCATTCTCATTGTTCCGATCATCCTGCTGTCCCGCGGAATCCTGCGCCTCTGGCTGGGGCAGGAATTCGCTCTGCGGAGCGGCCTGGTTCTGCAGCTGATCGCGGCGGGCTTTTTCTTTCTCTCCTTTTCTTACGTCGCCTTCAACCTCATCCAAGGGATCGGGCGGACGGACCTTACCGGCAAGATCCACATCCTTCTCCTGGCGACCTACATCCCGTTGTTGTGGGTGGGGGTTCGCTATTGGGGGATCGACGGCGCGGCCGCGGCCTGGTTCCTGAACCTGGGCCTGCAGGCCGGCTTCCAGTACGTCGTCGTCCGGCGCCTGGGATTTGCCCGCATGGCCGATCTGCGGCGGGCCGGAGTGGGAAAGGCGGTTGCCGCCTTGGCCATTTTCTTCGCCGCCGCCTTTCTCCTCGGCCGTCTGATGCCGCTCCTCGCGGCCGTCATCTTGGCTGCGGGCGTCTACGGGGCCTTGGTCTGGTTGTGGGTTTTTTCCGGCGATGAGCGGATATGGGTGCTGGAGCTGATCCGAAAATTCAAGCCCGGATCCTCCCGGACGCGATCGACGGCCGGCCTGAAAACCCGTCTTCTTCTCGTCGGGCTCGTGCCGCCCGAAGCGGGCGGCGGCTTGGACTGCGGCGTCGCCACGCATGTCTGGGACCTGGCCCATCAGGCCTCCCAGCGGGGCTTCCAAGTGGGCATCCTGGCGCCGTTGGGACGGAGGCGTTCGTTCTCCGCGAACGGCGTCCAGGTGTTGAATGCCAGCCGCGGCAGGGCCGTCCGACTGATCCGGGCCGCGTTCAAAGCCGCCTCGCTGGGGCGGGAATGCCGCCGCTCCATCGCTTTCCTGACGGTCAAGGAGAAGGCCGGCGTACTGGCCTGGAGCAAGGCGCTGCAGGACGCGGTCCGGCGTTTTCGTCCGGACTTGATCCATATCCATCCCTTGGCCCATCCTCTCGGTTTGGGCCTGAAGTGCCTGGGGCACCTCCCTCCCGTCGTTCTGACCGACCATGGCTTCTGGCAATATCTGGAAAATGCCCATGATGCGGAGAAGGTCCGCCGCGGCGTCCGCGGCGCGGCCGGCGTCATCTCCGTCTCCGAATACTGTCTCCGGCAACAGGCCCGTTTTGGCGTCGTCGCCGGCGGGCCGAATGAAGTGATCTTGAATCCGGTTGATTTTCCCGATCGCCCGGCCGTCCCCGAAGCGTCACTCGGCGCGGCCCCCGGCCGCAAGATCGTCGTCTTCGCCGCCGGCGTCGAGCCGGTCAGCCGCAAGGGGCTGGACATCCTCGTGGAAGCTTTTGCCGGGGACGCCGGTCTGCGCTCCCACTGCGCCCTGCACGTGATCACAAACGAAGAGGGCCGCGATTACGCCTTGCCGCGGATGGCCGCAGCCGGAATCGAAGGACGGGTCTGGCCCCGCCAGCCGCGGTCCCGGCTCTTCCAGATATTTGGCCAGGCCGACGTCCTGGCCCTCCCCAGCCGGTCCGAAGCATACGGACTTGTCCTGGTGGAAGCGGTTGCCTCGGGCATCCCCGTCGTCGGCTTCGCCCCGACCGTCGAGGAATTCCGCTGCCTCCTGGAGACGGATATCGGCGAGCCGTTTGACGCCGGGGTGGAAAGCCCGGCCGATCTGGCGGCCAAGATCGAAAATGTGCTGCAGCGTTCTTTTGACCGCCGCGACCTGGCTGAACGGGCACGGCGGGTATTCTCCTGGGACACGCTTTTCCCCGAATATGATCGCTTCTATAAAACGGTGCTCGGCCGATGACGACATTCCGTCCCCGCCTCGCCGTCATCCACCCCTGGCTCCTGGCATCGGGCGGTTCCGAGCCCGTGGCGCTTTGGGCCGCCCAGGCTCTGCGGGACGATTTTCGCGTCCGTATCCTGACGATGGGGAAGTCCGGGCTGGACGAGCTCAATGCGGCCTATGGCACGAGCTTAAGCGAACCCGATATTGAAATCGTCCGGATGGCCGTCCCGCCTTTCCTGGTCCGGCGCGGCGACGCCCTTCGAAGCTATTGGCTGGCCCGCTATGCGCGGGCCCGCGCCGCGGATTGCGATATCCTCCTGTCCGCTTATAATGGGATGGATTTCGGCCGTCCCGGAATCCAATATATATCGGATTTTTCCTTTTCCGATCCCCTGCGGCGGGCTTTGTTGGAGGACGCCCGCGACTGGAGAAAAAAAATCCGGCCCGCCGGCGCGGCGCGGCGCGGATATCTGGCCCTGGCCCGCGTCCTCTCCGGCCAAACAAAAAATGGGTGGCGGCAGAACTTGACCGTGGCCAATTCCGCCTGGACCCGCGGCTTGCTCGCCGCTGCCTTCGGCGTCCAGGCCTCGGTCGTCTATCCTCCCGTCCCGTCGATCGATTCGCTTCTGCCCTGGGAACAGCGGACCGCGGGGTTCGTCAGCATCGGCCGCATCGTTCCGGAAAAACGCATCATCGAGATGATCCAGATCCTGGCCCGCGTCCGGGCTGC
>PMCY01000056.1:26459-28183 GCA_003154255.1 Candidatus Aminicenantota bacterium
GAATCGTTCGGCATCGCCGCCGCGGAGATGGTCCGGGCCGGAATGATCGTCTGGGTTCCGGCGTCGGGCGGCCAGACAGAGATCGTCGATCACCCTGACTTGATCTATGATGACGACACCGACGCCGCGGCCAAGATCGGGCGCGTCCTCCGTGATCCCGCCCGCCAATCCGCCTTGCGCGAGCATCTGGCCCGGCAGGCCGATAAATTCTCGGTGGAGCGCTTTCGGGCGGGGATACGCGAAACCGTCGGCCTTTTTCAGGAGACCCATGGGCGCCCTTAGGCTTAGGATCGCTTTTGTCGTGGCCACCAAGGACCGGCCGGCCGAGCTCGGGCGCCTGCTTCTCAGTCTGGCCGTCCAGGAACGGAAGCCGGATGAGGTCATCGTTGTCGACGGCAGTGAGAAGAGCGTGGCCGATATGATCGATCGTCCGGGCTTGTCCGGCTTGTCGATCCGTTATTCACGATGCCGGCCTCCTTCGGCTGCCCGCCAGCGCAACCACGGCATCGCCCTGGTCTCGTCCGGCATCGACCTGATCGGCTTCCTGGACGACGACGCCGTGCTGGAGCGCGGAGCGATGTCGCGCATGATGGATTTCTGGGAGGCGGCTTCCATTGACATCGGCGGGGCCCAGTTCAACATGGTCAACCATCCTCCGATATTTGCCTCCGCGCTCAAGCGGCTGCCTTTCGTCGCCGCTCTCGGACTGTATAGCGGGAATCCGGGCGACGTCCTTCCGTCAGGGTTCCAAGTCATGGTCGGCGCGGTAGCCAAGACGGTCTATGTCCACTGGCTGGGCAGCGGGGCTTCGGTCTGGCGACGGACGGTCTTTGCCGCGGAATCCTTCGACGAGTGGTTTGAAGGCTACAGCTATCTCGAAGACCTGGATTTCAGCTTCCGCGTGGGCCGGAGGTACCGGCTGGCCGTCGTCGGCGGGGCCGATTATAAGCACTTCCCGGCCTCCGAAGGCCGCGGAGGAGGGTTCAATTTCGGCCGCCGGGAAGCCCTCAATCGTCTCTATTTCGTGACCAAGAATCCGGAGCTGTCCAGGATCCGCTGTATTCTGACCTTGACCCTGCGGCTGGCCATCAGTCTGGCCCTGGCCGGGCGCGAACGAAAAGCTTATTATCTGGCCCGGGCCGCGGGGACCCTGATCGGAGGCGCCCAAGGTCTTCTCCAATTTTCCCGTCGCGAGGTTCGTCCATGAAACGCCTGCATATCCTAGTTTCGGCCTACGCCTGCAATCCGACCAGTTCGCTCCAACTCCACCCCGGCGAAGACATCACCGGTTGGCGCCTCGTCGGCCAGATCCGACGCTTTCATGAAGTTTGGGTCATCACCCACTCCTACAACCGGCCGGGCGTCGAAAAAGCCCGCTCGGAAGGCGCCTATCCCGATGTCCATTTCCATTTTCTTGACCTGCCCGGGCCCCTGCGAACGCTCTATAAGATCGAATTCGGTCAGCGCATCTATTATTATCTCTGGCAATTCGCGGCCTGGCGCCTGGCCCGGCGGCTGCACTTTGAACATCGTTTCGACCTGGCCCATCATTTGACTTTCGGCAACGATTGGATCGGAAGCTTCATCGGGGGCTACTTGCCGGTGCCCTATATCCATGGCCCCGTCGGCGGCGGCCAGACGACACCCAAGCCCCTGCTCAAGGAATATACGGCCTACGGCCGGTTCGCGGAATGGGTGCGCCGCACGGCCCAATGGGGGGGACG
>PMCY01000093.1 GCA_003154255.1 Candidatus Aminicenantota bacterium
TTCAACGCCGAGCTGGTCAACAAGATCGCCAGGGACAAGCTCAGCCCGGAGGCGCAGGTGGACCTGGAGCTCATCCGCAATCTCATCGACTACGACCAGCTGCGTCTGGAAAAGATCGCTCCGCAGCAGCTGAACCCGCTCTACTACAACGAGATTCTCCTTCACAGCATGTCCGCCCTGCTGAATGGCGACATCAACGACGCCAAGCTGAAGGCGGCCGCCGAGCGGCTGAAGGCCATCCCCGGCTTCGTCAAGCAGGCCAAGGATAACCTCAAGACCCCGCCCAAAGAGTACACCGACGCCGCGGCCAAGCAGGTCGTCCTCATCCAGGACTATTACAAGTCGGGGCTGCCTGCCGACGTCAAGACCAAGTTCTCGGCCGACTACGCCAAGGCCGTGGCCGCCGTCGACGACTACGCAAAGTTCCTCTCCGGCGAGCTGCCGGCCAAGTCGACCGGCAACGTCCGTTTCGGCCCCGAGGCCCATCAGCGGACCCTGCAGGTTCTGACCGGCCACACTTTGATGCTGAACGACCTGAATGCCATCGCCACGGCCGACACTAAGAACATCCGCAACGAGATGTTCAAGGCCTGCTTCGCCTATTACAAGATCATGGATGCCAAGTTTGATATCGAAAAGCCGCCGGCGAACCTCACCGGCGACCAGCTCGTCAACACCGTCGTTCAACATGTCCTCAACAAGATTAAAGCCAACCAGCCTTCCAAGGACGAATGGACGGCCAAAATCAAGGCCGCGGCGGCCGAAATCAAGGCTTTTCTGGGCACGACCAAAATGCTCGATGTCCCGGATCAGGACTTGTCCATCGATCTTCTCCCCGCTTTCGAGCGCGGATTCAGCCTCGGCAAGCTGGCCCAGCCCGTTCCCTACGACACGGCCGGCTCGTATACCTTCCTATTGAATCCCTACGTGGACACCCTGGCCGCCGACCAGCAGGCTTCCTTCCTCGATGAATACACCAATTACATGATCCCGATGTGGACTGTCCGCTATGTCTACCCCGGCGCCTTCTTCCCCGCCGCTTTCACGGCCAAGGACGCCAGCCTCCCCCGAAAGCTCAGCCGGAACGCGGCCCTCCAGGCCGGCTGGCCGCTTTACGTTCAGGACATGTTCATCTACGCCGGTTTCAACAACTACGATCTCAAGCAGCGGCTCATGGAGCTCAAGCTCAAGCTCCAGGCGGTCATCGATTTCCAGATCGACGTCAGCTTCCACGAAGGCACCAAGACGGACAAGGACCGGGCCATTAAGCTGATGACCGAGACCGGCTTCCAGACTCAGGCTGAAGCCGAGCGGAAATGGAACCTGATCATCCTGCACCCCGGCGTCGCCTCCTATGCCTACATCGGCTACCAGGAAATTCTGGAGATGGAAAAGAACTTCAAGGCGGCCAAGGGCGACCAGTTCAACAAGAAAGATTTCGCCCGTAAGCTCCTGAATTACGGCTCTCTGCCTTTCCGATTCCTGAAGGAAAAGGTCGCCCAGTAACGAACCCTTGAACCACCCCCGCCCTCATTCCTTTCGGAGTGAGGACGGGGGATTTTTTTTGCCATGATCGATTCACACGCCCACCTCGACATGCCGGAGTTCGACGCCGACCGGGAAGCCGTCCTCGTCCGGGCCATCGCCGCCGGGGTGCGGACCATCCTTTGCCCCATCGACATCGCCTCCACCCGCAGCCGGACCGTGGTACTGGAAATGGCCGCCCGGGATTCCGCCATCCGGGCGGCGGCCGGACTCCAGCCCCACGAGGCCGCTTCCTGGAACGAGGAGATGGCCGAAGCCATCGCCGCGTTGGCCCGGTCCGGAGCGATCGCGGCGATCGGTGAGATCGGCCTCGACTACCATTACAATCTCTCCCCGCCGGAGGTCCAACGCGCTGTATTCCGCCGCCAATTGGCTTTAGCCGGGACGCTGGGCCTGCCGGTCATCGTACACAGCCGGGAGGCCGGGGCGGACATCTTGGCCGCGGTCGACGTCGAACACTTCGATCGCGGCGGGATCCTGCATTGTTTCACCGAGGACGCCGCCTTCGCCGCGGCCATGATCGAGCGCCGGTTCTGGGTATCATTTTCCGGGATCGTGACCTTCCCCAAAGCCGGAATCCTGCGCGATACGGCCCGGACGATCCCTCCCGGCCGCCTGCTGGTCGAGACGGACTCGCCCTTCCTGGCCCCCGTTCCCCATCGCGGGAAGCGGGCCGAACCGGCCTTCGTCGTGGAGACGGCCCGCTGCCTGGCCGAACTGACCGGCCTGACCGAGAAGGGATTCGAATCCCTTGTGGAAGAAAATTTCCGGACTTTTCTGGCTTCCGCGGGTCTGGTTTGACCGACCCCATCATCAATGCTAAGATAGCCGCGCTTCAACCGTCAGGAAAACCCGCGCATGGACTCATCGCCCGTCAATCGCGTCCTCAGCGATCTTTACAAGACCATCCAACCCGATCTGGACCGGGTCGAGGACGTGCTTGGCGATATCAGCCGTGATCCCAATCCCCTGATCGCGGAAATCAATGCCTATCTTTTCCAGGTCGCCGGCAAACGCGTCCGTCCGGCCCTCCTCCTGCTCAGCAGCCGACTGTTCGGGCGTCCCTCCGAGGACGCTCCCTTCTGGTCGGCCATGATCGAGGTGATCCACACGGCCAGCCTAATCCACGATGATATCGTTGATAATTCCGAGCGGCGACGGGGACGGGCGACGGTCCACGCCAAATGGGGCCCCAATATCACCGTCCTGCTGGGGGATTTCCTCTATATCAAATCGATCGTCCTGTCGCTCAAGAAACGCCATTACCGGCTTATCGACATCCTGGCCGATGTGACGGCCGAGATGATCGAAGGCGAACTCATCGAGTCTTTCTGGAACCGCAAGCCGGGGATCCCCGAGGCGGTCTATCTCGACATCCTGGACAAGAAGACGGCCTCGCTCTTCGCCGGGGCCTGCCGCATCGGCGGCGTCCTGGGCGGCGCGCCTGCCGAAGCCGAGGAGAGCCTGGAACGCTTCGGACGCAATCTGGGTTTGTGCTTCCAGATCGTCGACGATTGGCTCGATTATGCGGGCCAAACCGACACCCTGGGCAAACCCGTCCTGTCGGACGTCCGGGAGGGGCGCATCACCCTGCCGCTTCTGCTGGCCCTGGCCCGCTCGGATGAGGACGGCCGCCGGTCCCTAGTCGATCTGATCGGCAAGTGCGGGGCCAAGGGCCGCGGCGTCCTCCGCATCCTTGATATCGTCCGCCGCAAAGACGCCCTTCAGGACACTTTGAAAAGGGCCCGGACCTACGCGGCCGAGGCCAAGGCCGCCCTGTTGGAACTGCCCGCGTCCGAGGATCGGGCCGCGCTCCTGACTTTGACCGATCTGATGCTGCAGCGGAAAACCTAATGCTGGAGACCGAAATAAAGTTTCGCGCCGCCGACCTGGAAAGGGCGCGGCGCGAACTTTTAGAGATGGGCGCCGTCCTCGTCCGCGAATGCCATCGCGAAGACAACGGGCTTTATGATTTTCCTTCCGGGACGCTCCGGGCGGCCCGCCGGGCGCTCCGGCTGCGGACGGCCGGAAAGAAAACCTACCTGACCTTCAAGGGAACGCCCGAGAAGTCCCGCCGTTTCAAGATCCGAAGGGAATTCGAAACCGAGGTCCGGGACGCCGCGTCGATGCGCAGGATCCTCAAGGCCCTGGGACTCATCCCCGTCTTTCGCTATGTCAAGCGGCGCACGGAGCTGCGCCTGGGGCGGGTGACGATCTGTCTGGACGAGCTGGCCATCGGGACCTTCGTGGAGATGGAAGGCGAACGACCGCACATCGCCAAACTGGCCAAGCGGATGAATATCCCTTCGCGGGATTGGGTCAAGAAAGATTATATCCAGCTCTTGATTGAAGCGGGATTTGCCAAGGGGACGACTTATTCCTCTTCGCGGTCGGTCCCGGCGTCCTCGGGCAGCTCTTCGAGCTCGCCTTCGTCCTCGCCCTCGGGCTCGGCGCCTTCTTCGTAATCGGCGTCACCGCCGGATGCTCCGCCGTCCAGATCTTCGATCTCGTCATCGGGCGTGAAGACTTCCTTGTCGGCCTCTACCCCGTCCTCGGGATTGAGCTGGATGATGTCATAATCGACGAGGCCGGCCTTGACTTCAAGCTGGGCGATTCGGATGGGATTGCGCGACTTGGTGCGGATCTTGACCTTGGCGCCTTTGAGGAGCTGTTTGGCTCTTTTGGATGCCAGGATCACGAAACGGAATTTGCTATCGAGTTTGCCGTACGTCTGCAACGGAGGATATCTCCTTCCCGGATGGGTTGCGAATGAGAACGCTATTTTAGCAGATTCCCCCCCGGAATACAAACATCACCCTGAAACCCTTGTTTTTTGGCGTCGAAATGCCTAAGATGAATTTCCGCCATGACTTCGATCGATCGCCAAGAACCCGACCGCGATCCGGCCGTCGCCCGGAAAACGACGCGTTTGTGCGCCATCGAGGACGGAGAGGAAAAAACGACGGCTTGGGCGCGCTGGGCGGCCCGTCTGGCCCGGCGGCGGCGGCCGGAAGCCGCGCCGATCCCGCCGGTCGAGCCCGAATCCCTGCCTGAACAACTCCCCGCCGCGGAAAATCCTGAAGAGACCGAATGACGGCTCCGCGATGAGCGGCCTCTTGAACCCGTCTCCCCCGGCCGTCATCAGAATCCGGGGCGCCTCCGAGCACAACCTCCGCCGCGTCGACGTCGACATCCCCCACGACCGTCTCGTCGTCGTGACGGGCGTCTCGGGCTCGGGCAAATCCTCCCTGGTTTATGACGTCGTCTACCAGGAGGCCCGCCGCCTCTACCTCGAATCATTCTCCGCCACCGCCCGGCAATGGATGGGCAAGCTCCGCCGTCCCGACGTCGAAAAGATCGAAGGCCTCCGCCCAGCCGTCGCCGTTGGTCCGCGGTCCACCGGCGGCAGCATCCGTTCGACCGTCGGGACCATGACCGAAATCCATGACTGGCTTCGCCTTTTGTATGCCCGTCTGGGCCAGGCGCCGCCCGGCCCGGCCCCGGATCGGGCCCTTTTTTCCTTCAATTCTCCGTCCGGCGCATGTCCGGCCTGCCAGGGGCTGGGCGTTGTGGACCGTATTGATCCCGAACTTCTGATCGGGGATCCGGACCGGACCCTGCGCCAGGGCGCCCTGACTTTGACCACCCCCAACGGCTACATCATTTATTCCCAAGTCACCATGGATGTCCTGGACCTCGTCTGCCGGGCCCATGGATTTAGTGTCGATAGGCCCTGGCGTGACCTCTCGCAAGAGGACCGCCGCGTCGTCCTGGAGGGCAGTGACCGCATCCGCATACCCTATGGGAAACATCCTCTCGCATCGCGCTTGCGCTGGACGGGCATCACCCCCAAGCCCCGGGAGGAAGGCACGTACAAAGGCATCCTCCCCGTCATGGAGGCCATTCTCAAGGCCAAACGAAACGCCAACATCCTGCGTTTCGCCCGGACTCTTCCCTGCCGCGATTGCGAGGGAGAACGCTTGAATTCCCGGGCCCGCTCCATCCTTTTCCGCGGTCGTTCGATCGCCGCGTTGAGCCGGGAGACGCTGGCCGGAGTCGAGCTCTTCTTCCAGTCACTGGAATTTGATCCCAAGGAAGCGCCGGCCGGGGAGGAGATCCGGCGGGCCATCCTGGCCCGGACGGGGATCCTGCTGCGGCTCGGACTTGGGCACCTAACGCTCGACCGCGCATCCACATCCCTGTCGGGCGGCGAAACCCAGCGTATCCGACTGGCCGCTCAGGTCGGAAACGGCTTGCGGGGCATGCTGTATGTCTTCGACGAGCCCACCGCCGGCCTTCACCCGGCCGAGTCCGGGCGGCTCCTGGACATCCTGCGCCTTCTGCGCGACCAAGGCAATACCGTCCTTGTCGTCGAGCACGATGAAACCGCTTGGCGGGCCGCGGATCATCTTATCGATCTCGGCCCGGGGCCGGGAGCCGAGGGAGGCCTGATCTTGTGGAGCGGTCCCCCGGCCGGGTTGGCCGCGCTTCCTCCCGGGACAAGCCTCACCGCCGATTTTTTGCGCGCCGCTCCGGGTTTGCTTCAGGCCGGGTCCCGTAGAATGGGCGCCGGCTCCGTGATCGTCTCGGGGGCGCGCCTCCATAACCTCCGCGGCATCCGGGCCGAATTCAAGCTGGGGGCCTTCAACGTCGTCACGGGAGTTGCGGGTTCGGGGAAGAAAACGCTGGTCCGCCATATTCTGGCCGCCCGGCTGGCTTCCGGGCGACGCGGACCCGGCCCCGACGCGGACGGATTGATCGTCGAAGGCCGGATCGGGAAGATCGTTGAGATCGACCAGGACCCGATCGGACGCACCCCGCGATCCAATCCGGCCACGTATACGGGGATCAGCGACCGGATCCGCGACTTGTTCGCCGAACTTCCCCAGGCGCGGTCCCGAGGCTGGGGACGGAGCCGTTTTTCCTTCAATACTCCGGGCGGCCGGTGCGACCATTGCGGGGGGGCCGGTCTTCTTCAAGTCGGCATGCACTTCCTGGGCGACGTGGATATCCCCTGCCCGGTCTGCGAGGGCCGGCGATTCAACGCCGAGACCCTCGAAATCCACTTGCGGGGATTGGACATCCATGCCGTCCTGGATCTGGGCGTCGACGAAGCCGCGGCCTTCTTCTCCGGCCAGCCCCGACTGCGGATGATGCTGGAAACGCTTTCCGGCCTGGGCCTGGGATACGTGAAATTGGGGCAGAGCTCCACGACACTGTCGGGAGGCGAAGCCCAGCGGATCAAGCTGGCGGCCGAGCTCATGCGGTCCGACTCGGATGACGCCCTGATCATCCTGGAGGAACCCACGGCCGGCCTGCATCCGCACGACATTAAAAATCTCCTGGCCGCCCTGCACGGGCTGATCGACCGCGGCCGCACGATCGTGGCCGTCGAAAATCACCCCGGGTTCGTTGCGGCGGCCGATCACGTCATCGACCTGGGACCCGGCGGCGGAGACATGGGCGGCTTCGTCCTGGCCGCGGGAACGCCGGAGGAGATCGCCGCCGCCGATACGCCCACCGGCCGGGCCCTGCGCGGAGAGCCCTTCGCCGTCCCCCTCGGCGAATCCGGCGCGGCGGCGGGCCCGGTGTTGCCGGACGAGGACGCCCCCCTCCGGCTGCGGGGTGTGACGACCCATAATCTTCGCCGCCTCGACGTTGATTTCCCCTTCCGCCGGTTGACCGTCGTCAGCGGCCCGTCCGGGAGCGGCAAATCGTCCCTGGTTTTTGATACCCTCTACGCCGAATCGCGGCGGCGTTTTCTGGAAAGCTTTTCCGCCTATGTTCGCAGCCGGCTGGACAAAGGCGGGCGGGCCGATTTCGATTCGGCCTGGGGATTGACTCCGCCCATCGCCGTCGGACCCCGTTCCGGCGGACATCATCCCCGCTCCACGGTCGGGACAATGACCGGGATCCTAGACGACCTGCGTCTGCTATATTCCCGGTCCGGAACGCTGCCGCCCGATTCAGCCGGGGCGCTCCCGGCTTCGCATTTTTCTTTCAATCACGAGGAAGGAGCGTGTCCCCGCTGCAAAGGGCTGGGACGGCTTCTGGTCTGCGATGCGGATGCGCTCGTCACCGATCCCCACAAAGCGTTCATCGGCGGCGCCCTTGACGGCACCAAGACCGGGCAAATCTACGGTGATCCCCATGGACAGCATGTGGCCGCCCTTCTCGCCGCGGGGCGGGCCTCGGGCTTTGATTTCTCCAGCCCCGCCGGGTCGCTCGATGCCGAAGCCCGGCGCCTGGCGCTGGAGGGGAGCGGCGAGCGGACTTATGAAATCGTTTGGGGGTACAAGCGCGGGAAGAGGGCCGGAGAATTTCATTTTCAGGGACCCTGGAAAGGTTTCTGCCGGCTGGTCGAAGAGGAATACGAACGCAAGCATGCCGACCATCGCGGAGAATCCCTGCGAACCCTGCTGCTGGAGAAAACCTGCCCCGCCTGCCGGGGCGGCCGCCTCCGGCCCGAATCTCTGGCGGTCACTCTTCTCGGGTTCGATATCGCCGCCCTGAGCGCATGGAACATCCGCCGGGCGTTCGATTTTTTCGCCGCGGAGAGCCGCTTCGAAAAGTTGGGCGCCCGAGAGCGGGCGGCCGCCGAGGTCATCCGCCCGGACATCGTCCGCCGGCTTCGGCTCGTCCGAGACGTCGGCCTCGACTATTTAACGCTCGATCGGGGTTCGGCGGAAATCTCCGGAGGCGAAGCCCAGCGCTTGCGGCTGGCTTCCCTCCTCGGCTCCCGTCTCACCGGCGTGACCTTCATTTTCGATGAGCCGACCCTCGGCCTGCATCCCCGTGACACCCTGCGGCTGCTGGGATTGCTGCGCGGCTTGGTCCGGGAAGGCAACACGGTCGTCGTCGTCGAACACGACCTTCAGGTCATCGAGGAAGCCGACCGGATCATCGATCTGGGACCGGGTGCGGGCCCCCACGGAGGCCGGATTGTCGCCCAGGGCAGCCTCTCGGAAATCCGGGCTGATCCCGATTCCCCCACCGGCCGCGCCTTGAACGCTCCCTTCGTCCTTGACCCCCTGCCCCGGCCGGAAGCCGGCGGCGAGATCCGGATCGAGGGGGCGCGGGCCCACAATCTGTGCGGGATCAACGTTGCCTTTCCGGTCCAAACTCTCACCGCGGTCACCGGGGTCTCGGGGAGCGGCAAGACCAGCCTGGTTTTTGATACGCTCTTCCGTTCGGCCCGCGCCGGCCGGCCGGTCGAATGCGACGCCGTCCAAGGCTTGAAGCGCTTCTCTAAAATCGCTCTGATCGACCAGGTTCCGCTCTCGGCCGGAAACGGAGCCACGCCTTTGACTTTTTCCGGCCTGTTTGATGAAGTGCGGGCCTTGTTCGCCGCGACCGATGAGGCCCGATCCCTGGGCCTCAAAAAATCTCATTTTTCCTTCATCACCCCGGACGGGCGCTGTCCGGAATGCCTGGGCTCGGGGGTGCTCCGGGTCAGCATGGATTTCCTGGCCGACGTCGAGACCCCCTGCCCATCATGCGGAGGCTTGCGTTACCGCCCTGAGGTCCTGCGCGCCCGACGGCGCGGCCGGACGATTGCGGACGTCCTGGCCCTATCCGTCGAGGAAGGAACGGCCTACTTCGAGGAATGCCCCGGGCTCCAACGAGGCTTGTCGCTTTTGTCGGAAACCGGGCTCGGTTATCTGGCCCTCGGGCAGTCCCTGGACACTTTGTCCGGCGGAGAAGGCCAGCGCCTGAAACTGGCCGCCGAATTAATCAAACCCGTTCACGGGGAAGCTCTTTATCTCTTCGATGAGCCCACGGCGGGATTGCATCGCGAGGACGTCGGGAAATTGCTGAGTCTTCTCGGCCGTCTGGTCGGCCAGGGTCATACTCTGATCGCCGTCGAGCACGATCTCGACGTCATTGCCCGAGCCGGCTGGGTCATCGATTTGGGCCCCGAAGGCGGCGATGCCGGCGGGCGCCTCATCGCCTGCGGTTGCCCGGTGGACATCGCCGGCTGTGCGGAATCCGAAACGGGGATGGCTCTACGGGCACGCTTGGCCCGGCCGCTCTTTTAAGAATCAGAACGCCCCAAGCTGGCAGCTTCGTACGGTGATTCCCAGGCTGTCGGCGACGTATCCCGCCTGGATCCGGGGAACGGCGAAACGCTCCGCCGCATCCCAAAGGGCGGCGCAGGAAATGCCGCCTTCGGCCGAACACGCGGCGCGGACGGCTTCCTCGAAGCCGGATGGAACGGGACGATCCGTCACCTCGGCATAAACCCAACCCTTGACCCCGGCGGGAAATCCGAATAGCCCAAGCTGACAGACCGTCAATCGGATCCCCAAGGCATCGGCGCCGCGGCCGATGTCCAGAGGATCGGCTCCCCCTTCGTCCGCGGCGGCCATGGCCGACGCGCAAGTCAGGACCGCCCCACTCAAGCGGGAACGGATCGCTCGAGTCGTCCGTTCATCAACGGGGCCGAGCTTGAATTTTTCCTTATCCTCGAAGCCCATGGCCGTCCTCCATGGTCATCCTAAACCGGGAACGCCTCGGCGTCAAACGAGCCGATGGTCCGGACGATCGGGCCGGGTATGTTATAATCGATGTGTGAACCGCGGACGATCCATCATGATAATAGCGGCCGGAGCATTGGCCGCAGGACTGGCTTTTATGTCGTCCCCCGCGGCCGCCCAAACCAAGCTTCCCGAAGCTCTTTCCCTGACTGATGCCAACAAGGAAGTCCTTATCGCGGATGCCGCCGGCCGGCCTCTTCGGTTCGACAAGGCGCCTCTGACCTTCCTGGCCCTGGGCCCCGACGCGTCCGCCATCGCCCATCTTCTGGCCGCCTTCGCCCCGGGCCGCGAACGCCTGATCGGATTGGAAAAAATCGCAGGCTCCCCCGATCTTCTGCTGGAGCGGCTGGATCCCGGATTCGGAAAAAAAGTTTTTCTCGCCCCCGGTTGGAGCGTTACGGCGGTCGCCTCCTTGAAACCCGACGTTGTGCTTGGGCGCGGGCGAAAATTAGAAGCTCCGTTCAAGGCGCTGGTCGACGCCAGCATGCCGGTCGTTCTGCTGGGGATGGATTCTCCCGAACAATACGAACGCGACTTGGCCATCGTCGGAGCGCTGTTGGCGGCCAAGGAACGAGTCGATGAGCTGATTCTTTATTACCGCAGCCTCTATGGGCGAATCGTCATCGGCACGATCGGCCTGAACACCGATCTCAAACCCCGTGTCCTGCTGGCCCGGGCCACGCTGGCCGGGGGCGCGGCCGTACTCAGCCTTCCTCCGCTGGGCTCGATGCCGACGGGGCTCGTGCGGGCCGCCGGGGGGACACCCTGGGAAGATATGGCGGACAAGAACGGCGTTATGAAGCCTCTCTCCATGGGCGCGCTCGTCGGCTGGAATCCCGATCTGATCGTTCTGTCCGTTCCGGCCGTGGAGGATCCCGCCGCGGTTCTAGCCGCGTTCCGCGCCGATCCACGCGCCCGCCCGCTCCAGGCGCTCAAGCCCGGACGGATTTTCACCGTCCCCTCCGATCTCGATGCCTGGGATACGAGTGATCCCCGTTGGATTTTGGGCCTGGATTGGCTGGCCGCGCAAATCAATCCCGGCCGCTTTGCCGATTATATCCTCGACGCGGACGTGATCACTTTTTTTGACCGTCTCTATGGGCTCGACAAGGCCGCGGTGGCCGCTCTGATCAAGCCCGCCCTTCGCCAATCCGTCAAATAAATCAACTCTCGGGGCGCACCACTGAGGAGTAGTGCGCGTCCAATACGGCCTGCCATTCGGCGGCATTGCGAACGGCAACAAAAGCCATTCGGATCTGCTTGGGATGAGGGTGGACACGGCCGTAGCTGATGCCGAAATGCCGCATCTGAAACGTCCCTTTCCGCTCGCCATACTGGGCGATGGTCAGGGCGTAATGGAGTTCCATGACGGCGCGCTGTTCGGCCAGACTGGGCGCGGAAACGGGAAGGCCGGCGGCCAGCTCCCGGACCTGGCGGAAGAACCAGGGATTGCCGATCGCACCGCGAGCGGCGGACACGCCATCGACGCCGGTTTCGGCGATCATGCGCAAGGCGTCCGCGGGAGTGCGGACGTCGCCCGAGCCGATAAGCGTCCGCCCGGGAAAGGCGGCCCGGACGGCCCGCAGCAGCTTCCAATCCGCCTCGCCCCGGTACATCTGCTCCACCGCCCGGGTATGGAGGCAGATCGCGTCCACCCCCGCATCGTAGGCCCCGCGAACGATGGTCCAGAGGGCCTCGCAGCGCTGGTCGTCGAGGGCGAACGATCGGCGCAGCTTCAGCATCAGGGGATGCCCGGGCACGGCTTCGCGCACGACCCGAATGACGTCCAGCGTCTGTTCGGGCTGTGACATCATATAACCGCCCCTGTGCCGGGAGACCACCTTCCGGACGGGGCAGGCGAAATTAAGATCGATGACGTCGAATCCGAGGTCGCGGAGAATGACGGCGGCCTGGGCCATCGTCTGAGGATCACTGCCCATGATCTGGCCGCCCACGGGATGATCGGCCGGATCGGAACGCAGCAGGTGCTTGCGCAGCTTCCCTTCCTGGAGCAAAAAGCGGTCGATCATGACTTCGGTCGTGGCGAACGACGCCCCCAGCGAACGGCAGATGAGGCGGTATGGGAGATCGCTGTATCCGGCCAGAGCGGCCAGAACGACCGGAAAATCGATCGTCAGCGATCCGATCTTGAGCGGCGCGAGGGGTGTCGTCACGCCCGCCAGTATAGCCGATTGCACACCTGGCCCCAAAATGGTCTCTTTCCCGGCGCGCCCCAATCTGCTATCATAACCGCTCGTAAAAGCCATGAATACCATCATCAAGGCCGAGAATCTGGTCAAAAAGTACGGCGACTTGACCGCCGTTGACGGCATTTCCTTCGAAATCCGCGAAGGCGAATGCTTCGGCTTTCTGGGCCCCAACGGGGCGGGCAAGACGACGACCATCCGGATGATCCATTGCGTCTCTCCAAAGACGTCGGGAACTCTGACGGTCAACGGCATGCCGGCGTCCGTGGACAACCGGGCCATCAAGCGCATAACCGGTGTGGTGCCCCAGGAAATTACCCTGGACATCGACCTGACCGTCCGCGAAAATCTGCTCGTTTTCGCCCGCTTCTTCGATATCCCCCGCCGGGAAGCCAAATCCCGCCTGGCCGAGCTGCTTAAGTTTGTCGAGCTCGAAGCCAAAGCCGACTGTAAGATCGAACAGCTTTCCACGGGCATGAAACGGCGTCTCCTCATCGCCCGGGCCCTGATCAACCGGCCGTCCTTCATCGTCGCCGACGAGCCGACGACCGGCCTCGATCCCCAGGCCCGCCACCTCATCTGGCAACGCCTGCGCCAGCTTAAAAGCCAGGGCGTGACGCTCATCCTGACAACCCAGTATATGGAGGAAGCGGCCCAGCTCTGCGACCGGCTGGTGGTCATGGACAAGGGAAAAATCTTCCGCGAGGGCGTCCCCAACCAGCTGATCGAAGAAGAGATCGGGCGGGAAGTCCTGGAAATCCGCATCGACGCGGCCCGCGACGCCGAGCTCATCGCCGCGCTCGGCGGTCAATCGTGCGGCCATGAGCGGGTCGGCGATACGCTCTATTTCTACTGCCGGGACGGCCACGATCTCCGCCGCAAAATTCTGGAGCTTGATCTGCCCAATACCGTCCACCGCCCGGCGACCCTCGAGGACGTTTTCCTGAAACTGACGGGACGGAGCCTGGTCGAATGAAGATCTCCTACCGCGTCTATCACGTCTTCGCCCGCAACCTGATCTCCTACAAGCGCTACGTCCTGACCACGTTCATCGCCAGCCTGATCCAGCCGCTCTTCTACCTGATCACATTCGGCATCGGCATGGGCGCCTATATGACCGGGGCCTTCGGCGGGAAAAGCTACCTCCACTTCCTGGTCCCCGGCGTCATCATCTCCTCGATCATGATGACGGCCACCTTTGAATGCCTCTTCGGCACCTTCGTCAAGATGGTTCACGAGCGGCTCTACGACTCCCTGGTGGCCACCCCGGTTTCGGCCGAGGACGCCATCACCGGCGACATCCTGTGGGCTTCGTTCCGCGGACTCATCAGCGGCGGCCTGATGATGATCGTGGCTTCGTTCATGGGTATTTTGCCCGCATCGGTCTTCAGCCTGCTCCTGCTCATCGTGGTCATGGTCCTGGTCGGCATCCTCTTCGCCTCCCTGGCCATGATCGTGACGTCATACGCCCCCAATTTCGATTTCTTCAACTATTACACCGAGCTGGTCGTCACACCCATGCTGTTTTTCTCGGGCGTCTTCTTCCCCCTGGACAATTTTCCGGCCTGGATGAAGACGATGGCCCAGTTCATGCCCCTGACCCACGCGGTCAAGATCGCCCGGGCGGTCTACTCGGGGACCTCCCCTGCGGGCCTCCTCTTCAGCGTCCTCGTCGGTTTGGCCCTGGGCGCGATCGCGTTCGTCTTCGGCGTCAAGCGGATGAAAAAACGCCTCATCAAGTAGAAAGCCCGGACTTTCGCACTCTCCGCGGGGATTCAATCCGTGTGAAAAACTTCTTCCATGTCCGCCCACCAGGCCCCTTCCTTACGGTCAGGCAGGGGGTCCTGGATCGGATTCATGATGGCCCACCATTCCTGGGTCTTGGGATCGGCGGCCATGCGGGCCATGTCGGCGTCGAAATCCGTCCCATGGTACTCGTAATAGGCGAACAGCAGTCCCTTCCGATGGAAGATGGTGTAATTCCGGATATGGCACTTGCGGATCGTCTCCAGGACTTCGGGCCAGACCTTGGCGTGATACTTCTTATACATCTCCAGATGTTCGGGTTTGAGCCCTATGATCTGTCCATAGCGTTTCATCGTGAAGCCTCCTCGATTTCGATGGCACCCAATCCGGCCGCCTTAAGTTTTTCGTTCACCGCGGCCCGCTCGGCCGTCCTCAGGGCGTTCCATTTGGCGGCTAAACCCGCGTAGGCCTGGCGGGCCTCGGAAATCGCCGAACGGACCTGCGTCGTGAGGCCCATCTCGGCCCCCTGGAGCTGGCCCATCAATTGGGAGAAAGAACTTGAGATTCCGGAGAGCGTCGTCAGGTTGCCGCCTCCTCCGAATCCTCCGCCCCCCCGCGCGCCCCCGGCCGGCGAAGCGCCTTCGATATCGACGGCCTTTTTATCGAAAGCCGCCAACGCCTCTGAGAGGGCCCCCGCGCCCGCTTTTTCCTGAAGGGCTTTTACCTGGACATGAATCGAACGGAGGCCCCGCAAAACGCCCTGGATCTCCGTGATGCTGTCATAGATCGCCTTGGATGACGTGAACTGCTCGTTCAAGGCCGCCAGCGGCGTCTTGACCCGGGGATCGAGCTTGACCGTGATGGGCTGGGCATAGCTCTTGCCGTTTACCGTCAGCTTGACCGTGTAAGTTCCGGGGGCGACCCAAGGAGCGTTCGTGCCTACCGGCGAATTATGGGCGACGGCCGTCATGCCCAAACCGCCGCCCCGTCCGCCGCCGCCGCTCAAGGGCTGGTAATGCATGTCCCAGAGGAAGCGATGCAATCCGGCCGAGGTGCCGAGCTTCTGCGGCGGCCGGTACCAATACAGGGGCACGGGAGCATTGGCCGAAGTGGGAAGCTCGACTGCGTCCGTGCTGGCATAGCGGCGGATCGTCTTTCCGGTCGAATCGAGGATTTCAAGGATCACAGTCCCGGTGGCGTTTTCCTTCAACGCGTAATGGATCGTCGCGCCGTCCGGCGGATTCTCCCCCGCCGGCTCGTCCGGAGGCAGCGGCGTGTCCGTGTACATGCTCCAACGAACGCGGACGGCCGTCTGCGGCTTGAAAAGGAAGGCCTCGGCGGCGAAGACGCCGGGATCGAACTGGCGCAGGGAGGTGATGTCGTCCAGGATCCAGAAGCCGCGGCCGTGGGTGGCGACGGCCAAGTCGTCGTCCTTGACGATGACGTCGCGCATGGACGTGGCCGGCATGTCCAGCCGCAGCGACTGCCAATGGGCCCCGTCGTCGAAGGAAACGCTGATCTCGCGCTCGCCGGCGGCGAAGAGCAGTCCCTTCCGCTTGGGATCCTCGCGGATGGCGTTGATTGTAGTCCCATCGGGCAGGCCGTTGATGATCTCCGTCCAGGTGGCGCCCCCGTCATGGGTCCGATAGATGTGCGGACGGAGGTCGTCAAGCCGGAGGGTGTTGACGGCGGCATAGGCCGTCTGGGCGTCGAACCGGCCGGCGTCGATGAGCGAGATCTTGGCCCAGGGCCCCACGCCCGGAGGCGTGACGTCCTTCCAGTGCAGGCCGCCGTCCTCGGTCACATGGATGAGGCCGTCGTCCGTTCCGATCCAGATGCGGCGGACGTCGACGTAGGAAGGAGCAACGGTATAGATGACGCCGCGCTGGGACGGCTGGGCGCTCGCTTCGCCCTTGTACTTGCCCACGTTGGCCGGGACGTCCCAGGTCTTGCGGGTCAGGTCGGGGCTGATTTGTTCCCAGCTCTGTCCCCCATTCGCCGTCTTCCACAGGACATTGGAAGCGTAGAAAAGGAGGTGCGGATCGACCGTCGAGAAGACCACCGGCTGGGTCCGGACGGTCCGGGATAGAGCGCCTCGCGGACCGATATTCGCCACCTGGCCAGTGCGGCGGTCGTAGCGGGTCACGCTCCGGCCGCCGTAGACGATATCCGGATCAAGCGGATCGGGCGCGGCATAGCCGTATTCGTCGACGCCGACGGGCGTCCACTCGCGGAAAGTTATCTGACCGTCATGGCCGCGGCTGGCGATGCCGACCGAGCCGCTCTCCTGCTGCCCGCTATAGAGGCGATAGGGAAACGCATTATCGGCGGCAACGTGGTACAGCTGGGCCGTGGGCTGGTTGTACCAGGAGCTCCAGGTCTGTCCGCCGTTGACCGTGACCAGGGCGCCCTGGTCGGCCACGAGCAGGATGACATCCGGATTGTTGGGGTTGATCCAGAGGTTCTGGTAGTCGTCCCCGCCGGGGGCGCCGCGGAAACCCGTCCAGGTTTTTCCGCCGTCGATTGATTTCCAGGTGACCGTGCTGGCGATGATGACCGTGTCGGGATCCTTGGGATGGACGGCCGGTCGGGGCAGATCGCCGCCGCCGATCCGGCTGGCGGGCCGGTTGTCGGCGCTGATCTTGCTCCAGGACTCTCCCCCGTCATCTGAGCGGTAGATTCCCGTTCCGCGCGAGGCCACGGCCGCATATAGCCTTTTGGGATTGCTGGGCGCCACGGCCAGGTTGATCTGGACGACTCCGCCTTCCGCGGGACCCGGAAGCCCCTGGGTCAGTGGCCGCCAGGTCGTGCCGCCGTCGGTGGATTTGTAGAGCCCTCCCCCGCTTCCGCTCCAGGCGGCGTTCTCCCACGGCCCTTGGCGGGATTCCCACAACCCGGCGTAGACGATGTCGGAGTTTTGCGGATCGAAGGCCAGCTCGGATCCGCCGGTGTTTTCGTCTTTATACAGGACTTTCTGAAAAGTCCTCCCTCCGTCGGTCGAGCGGAAGATGCCCCGCTCCTCGTTCGGCCCATAAGGATGCCCGAGTACGGCGACGAAGAGGCGATCGGGATTTCGGGGATCGACGATGAGCTGGGGGATCTGCTGCCCATCGCGAAGGCCAAGATGGGTCCAGGTCTTTCCGGCGTCGGTCGATTTGTAGACGCCGTCGCCGATAGACAGATCAGGGCGCTGCAAGCCCTCCCCGCAGCCGACATAGACGACGTTGGGATCGGAGGACGCCACGGCGATGACCCCGATCGATCCGGTGGGCTGATCGTCGAAAATCGGCGTCCAGGTCCGGCCGTAATCAGTCGTCTTCCAGACGCCGCCGTTGCAGACACCCATGTAGAAAACGTTGGGCTGATTGGGGACACCGGCAACCGCCCGCGTCCGCCCGCCTCGGTACGGGCCGATCGAACGCCAATGCAGCCCGTTAAATGCAGACGCGTCGTAGGTCTGGGCCGCGAGAGTCGCGGCCAGGAGAATGAAGGCGGCCAGCGACGCAAGGGCCCGCCGACGACGATGCTGTTTGTTCATGAGGACCTCTCCATGGAATGGTTGGAATGACTTTATGCCAAGGAGAGAATCGCTGTCAATGCGCGGTGATTTTATCAGCGGCGCAGCGGGAGGGGGAAACGAAAAATGACCCGTGTAGGACTTGGCCTGCCCGAGGTCAACGACGCCAAGAAGAGGCTGGCCGCGTTATAATACCGGCCGCAAAACCTTTATCCTAAGGAGCCGCCTTGAACCGAGCTAAGATGATCCTTACTTTTCTGATGACTTTGGGAATGATGGCCCTTCTCGGAGGGAACGATCACCGGGCCCTGGCGGACGTCATCGCCCGAACCCGCTTCGTGGACGTTCACGCGCATCCCGTGGTCGGACACGTGCTTTACAAAGAAGGAGACTTCTACCCGGTCCTGGAACCGCCTCTTCGCCGGCCCTTCTGGGCGGTGCCGAGGGACCGCATCGCCGTCTTCGACACGATGGAGCCCCGGGCATTGCGCGCGATCTACGGCTACGCCAAGGACGACGTGCGGGAGAACGATCTCCCGGCCCTGAGGCTTTTGTCGGAGGCCTTCTGGAAGAACGGAAACCAGGCGGCCTTCGATAAGGTTATGGATCTCTGCGGCATCGAGCGGGTTTTCGACAACACCGACTCGCTGCCCAAAGACATCAATCCAGCCCGGGTATTCTGGGTGCCCTTCGCGGACGAACTCTTCTGCCCTCTGGATCCCGCGGGGCTCACGGGCGTATCCCCGGACTTCAAGCTCGATCTGGCGGATTACGCCAAGGACGCCGCGGCGCTGATCACCAAGCACGGGGAGGTCGTCAAGGATCTGCCCTCGTGGCTGGCCCTGGTGAACAAAGTGCTGGAGGGCTACAAGCGGGACGGGGCCGTGGCCATCAAGGTCGTTTGCGCCTACCGGCGGAGCCTCTGGTTCGACGATCCGCCCGAGAGCGAAGCGGCGTCGCTGTTCCTGCGGGGGCTTAAGGGCCGGCTCACCACGTGGGAGGAGCACAAGAAGATCCAGGATTTCATCGCCCGGCATATCTTCCTGAAGGCCGGGACGCTGGGCCTGCCGGTCCATTTCCATACGGGTTTCGGCGCCAATGCCGGCCTGAAAAGCCTGGATGCCAATCCCCTCAATCTTGAGAGCGTGTGCTCGGACTATCGCTTCAAGGACACCACGTTCCTCATCCTCCATGCCGGCTACCCCGCCTGGGACCATGTGAAGGCTCTTCTGGAAAAGCGCAACGTCTTTGTCGAATTCTCCGCTGTGAACTGGTTCGTCTATGAAAAAGAACTCACGGACATCCTCTACGGGTGGCTGACCTATCCCGGCGCCTCGGAGAAAATCCTCTTCGGAAGCGATGCCGGAGCGCCGGTCTTTTTCTGGATTGCCGCGGAGAATTCCCGCCGCGCGTTGTACGGGGCGCTGTCCCGTCTCATCAATGAAGGCATTCTCGATGAAGCCAAGGCGGTGCGCATCGCCCGGAATATCATGCGGGATAACGCGCTGCGGATACACGGGGGACGATGATCCCCGGTGCAGGGGACATCACTTAAAAGAGCCGCGAGTTCTTATCCACCCGGGCGTGAAGCGTCCTCCACCCGACATACTGAAAGGTGCGAGAAGGTCCGAGCCCGCGGCGGCTTACTTGTCGTCGTTTTGGGCCAGGACTCCGTGGAGATTTCCTTCAGGGGGCGCGCCGCGGCGCTCCCGGGACACACCGCATTTGCAGTAATCCGGCCGATCGTGCCAAGCAGACTGGAGTTCTTGAAAATGTTACCCAATAATAGGAGAATCCAATCTGGCGAGGAGGAATCGGGTGGCTTTGATCGGTCATATGGGAAATCCCGGTTAAAAGGACAGGGTGAGTCGAACAATCTGGCTTCACCTATTAAACGACGCATGGCCTCCGTTCTTTTCTCGCCGTTTTCTTCGCGCTACGTCCTTGACATGTCCTCACTCCCAATCTATTCTCTGAGGACATCTGGGGAGAGGGCCGCTAAAGTGAAATTGCACCCAGCGGTGGGGAGAACCGAAATGAAATGTGTTATCCAATGGAGGACTTCATGATCCGATTCATCGCCTTGCTCTTCGTCATCATCGCCCCGCTCGCTACGCCGCCCGCCGCCGCTCCGGCGCCGGAGACGCCCATCGCGCTGACGATCCCCGTGAAGTTCTCTATCAACTTCCCGGCGATCAGCCCCTCCAGTTGCTGGCGGGTGGATCAGCCGGCAGACGGCCGCATCACGGCCGAGGTCACGGGGAAGGGAAACTGGAGCGTATGCATCGCGGACACGGCGTGCCCGACCGATTGCATGAGCAACGGCAGGCGGTCGGCATCGACTGAACGCTTGCGNNTACCCGACCGCGGGCGGGCCGCCGAAGCCCCCCCCACCCTCTTCCGTTGGTATTTCAGGCTCTTGGAGCGGAACCTTCAGAAATACGCGAGGCGAAAGTGATACGGAAACGCTAGAAATCAAAGAAGAATCGAATGGAGTTCTGAAAGGCCTGTGGGGCGGAGCCCAGATCGTGAATGGTCGCCGAAGCGGTGATGCCATAACATGGGAAGCCCACGTTGAGGCACGTGATTATAAGGTTAGCGGCACGATCTCGAACGATGGAAAAAGAATGTCTCTGAAATACTCTGTGATAGACCCGCGCAGAGGAAATTACAGTGGTGTTGACGAGCTAGCTAGACGATAGAGCATGAGAAATTTAGGCTTTAGATAACTCGATTCTGAAGGAGACCGTCCGGGGAAACTTCTAAGCCCGGCCAAAAAATGCTGGGCCGTCCAGTCCGTTTGTAAAAAGCTGGGGATATCTCAGCGACGGGTATGCCGGGCTTTGGATCAGCCGCGCTCGACGCAGCGGCAAATCTTCAATAAAGCTAAAAACGGTTTAAATCTCGGATTCTATCCTTTTTTCGGCCGGGGCTAACTCGGGTAGTGTACAGTGAAGTTCGCAATTTGGATCGAAGGAGGAGCCATCGTAAACTCTCTTCGAAATCCAATCCGAAAAAGAGGGGGATTTTTACTGGCCTGCCCCCCCAAAAACGATCAAGGTATAATGAGAAAAATACCTGAAGGAGCCGGAGATCTCTGAAAAAGATAGTCCCATATTTTTTCCAAAAATTTTTGGGTACGCGACCTGATACCCATTCCGGGCGGCGCGTGAGTTCCCAGGGGGGGCCGTCGTGTTTCATACGGCTCCAGGTATACCGGGCGACCGGGGAAAGCCCGGCGGCGACCATGCCTAGAATTATGGGGAGGCTGCTCCCCATTATTTAGAGACGTTCGATTCCCTAGACATACTCGTTCAGAAATCGACGGCCAAGCTTCCTCCTCTCTTTTTCTGTTGCCTTTCGTGCTGGATTCATTGGCTATTTCTCTCCCGGTTGAGAAATGAACGCTCACCCGCAATAGTAGGTGAGATTAAAAAATGGAAAATGCGCGGATGAAACAAGAAGGCCTTTTCGGGATCGAAGATGTTGAGATCAAGCTCCGGCCGAAGATCAAAGGAACCGGCCGCCGCGTCCGATCTGCGGCAGAGGTTTACGAGACTAGCGGAAAGAGGATCGGGGACAGCGCGCGGGAAGTTTTTCTTGTTCTTTCCATGAATACTAAAAACGAGATCATCAAGAAAGCCGTGCATATGGTCGGGACGGTTGACTCTTCGGCCGTCTATCCTCGGGAAATCATCGGGAAGGCGCTTCTCTGCGACGCCACAGCCTTGATCTTCATCCATAACCATCCCTGCGGAGATCCTGACACCTCCCTTTGTGATCGAGATATCACGCGCTCTCTGGTTATGGCGACTGAGCTAATGCAGATCAAAACTTTGGATCATCTCATGGTAGGAGAAGGCCGGTACTATTCCTTTGCCGATTATGGGTTGATCGATGAATACCGACTCCAATTCTCGGGCCTTAATCGATAGGGCAATTCCAGGCGTTCCCCGAATACTCGGGCCGATCAAGCCGCAGGATCTGCCGCACGCGGGCCGGAGGTCATAAAGACCGAAAAAACGGCTCCGTTTTTTGTGCCTAATTTGTGCCATCTAAACCCAATTTGTGCCATTTTGTGCCATAATTATGTCCACTTCGGTGGAATGCGAGGGAAAAGCATTGACTAGAAAAATCCCCGCAACTAATTTGTTTCTTGAGTGATAAGGGGAAAATAAGATATGACCCGTGTAGGACTCGAACCTA
>PMCY01000162.1:0-7991 GCA_003154255.1 Candidatus Aminicenantota bacterium
TCCTGCCCGCCGACGCCCAGAAGACGCTCCTCCTCATCCATAAGTACACGGCCCTGGGCTCCGTCCTGGCGGCGATCGTTTTCGTCGACATCACTTTCATCCCGGTCCCCCGGCCATGACCGTTCACCGCTTCGCCCACCAGGCGATGGGGACGTTCTTCGAGATCCTCATCGTCGGGGGCGAGGCGGGCTACGCCGGGCAGGCCGCCCAGGCCGGTTTCGCCGAGATCGACCGGTCGGACCGGCTGTTCAGCCGTTTCGATTCGCGCAGCGAGATCTACCAGATCAACCGCCTTTCGCCGGGCGGCCGGATGATCATCGGTGTGGAAACTTTTCAGTGTCTGACTCAGGCTGAATGGGCCCGCCGGGAGACCGGAGGGGCGTTCGACGTCAACGTCCGGGGTTGGGCCAATCGTGAACATCCCGACACGAGCGTTACGCCCGGCGTTAGGCCCGACGCCGCATTCGAGCTCATCGAGCGGGCGGCCGGTTACGAAATTCAGAGACGGAACGGCCGCTCCGGCGCTATCCCGGCCTTGGCCCTCGATCTGGGCGCCATCGGCAAGGGCTTCGCCCTCGACGCGGCCCGGGAAATCCTGAAAGACTGGGACATCGAAAACGTCCTCCTCCACGGCGGCACCAGCACGGCGCTGGCCACGGGATCGGCGCCCGCATACGAAGAGACGGGCGGCGGCTGGCCCGTCGGCGTAGGCGGGGGCTGGCCCGATCTGGGGGTGCCGGGTGAGATCGTCCTCCGAGAGCGGGCATTGAGCGGTTCGGGCACCGAGGTCAAAGGGCAGCACATTCTCGATCCCCGCACCGGGAAACCCGCCGGTGGCCACGTCGCCGCCTGGGCCGCTCACCGCTCGGCGGCCATGTCGGACGTGCTTTCCACGGCCGTCATGGTCATGTCCGCGGACGAAGTCGAGACGTTTTGCAGCGTTCACCCCGAGGTCTCGGTTTTGGCCGTCGTCAAATATGGCGAATGCCGCGCCTATAATTGGACATGAGCGACGGTCGCCGCTCGCGCGGTGCGCCATTAACCCAAAAATCCGAATGACCCGGCCGGTGCTGGCACCGGATCGATTATCCTTCCTGGAGCCGGCGGGAGAAGTCGGTTACCGGCATGGGGACAACGGCGACGATCTGGAGACGATGGATTATTTGGAGTTCATCGCCCGGGCGACCTCGCATATCCCGGATAAGGGTCAGGTGATGGTCCGTTATTATGGGCCTTACGCCAACGCCCACCGGGGGAAGGTCAAGAAGGCGAGCTTGAGTACGTCGCTTCGGGTGGCCGAGGAGATATTTCGGCNNACTCCCCCGAGCGGATAGTCTTCCTGAGAAAGGGAGAAATCATGAAAACCAAAATCCTGATCATCCTTGGAGCCGCTTTATTTTTCCTGTCGGCCCAGGCATTCTCCGCCCCGGCTTTGATCGTCTCGATCACGCTTCGGGCCAAGCCCACGACCCATGATGGCCCTTGCCCCGCGCCGATCAATTTCAAGGCGACCATGACGGTCAACCAGGCCTGCAAGCTGAATTACCGGATCGTCCGCAGCGATGGCTGGAAGGGCCCGATCTTGAACGCGAATTTCGGCGGGCCGCAGACGAGCGATTTCGACGCTCCGGTTTCCTGGAAGGAGTCTTTCACCGGATGGGTGGCCATCGAAGCCACACCCGCCGCCGTGCTGGGTCCGCGGGGAGGCTTGAGCGGCAAACCGTTTCAATCCAATCGCGTCGATTTGAAGATCGTCTGCACCGCGCCGCCGGCCCCCGCGATCACGGGCATCACGGTCCATTGCGACGGCGCGCCCTGCGATGAATTCGACATAACCGGCGCCAATTTCGGCGCCGCCCAGGGTTCGCGCAAGGTCCGGATCGACGCCGTAGAGCCTTCTATGGTCCATCTTTGGTCGGACACCAAGATCATCGTCGAAGGGGGCGTCTGCACGGTTTGGAACAAGACCTATCATTTCGGAATCTATGACGGGGTCACTCTCCTCTCGAGTATTTTCCCCCAACAGTTCGGCGCCCGGATCGACTCTTTCTCCCCGGCCTCCGGGAATCCCGGCACGCAGGTGACGCTTCATGCCTTGGGCGCAGGGGCCACGGCGGCGGGCAAGATCGTGAAAATGGGGACGGCCAACATGCCGATCGTGTCCTGGACGGGCTCCGATTGCGCTTCGGCGATCGTCGTGACGGTGCCCTCGATGCCCCCGGGATCCTATGTGATCGATATTTACAGCGGGGCGACGAAGATCGCCTCCTGCAGCCCCTTCAAGATTCTTTGACATTCGTCTCCTCTTGCCTGCCCGCGCGGCTCGGGCTATAGTATCTGTCCGCATTGGCATCCCTTGGCAGGGAAGGAGTCCGTCATGAAGAAGCATGCCCTCATTCTTGTCCTGGCGCTGGCCGCGACCCTGGGCGCCGCCGCCGGCACGTATCTCCAATCCCAGCAGGACCCCAATAAAGAAGAGCTGAAGCTCCAGCTTCCCAAGCCGATGTTCGTCGGCACGCCCCGCAATATCAAGACCCCCAACCTGGAGGTCGTGACGGGCAAGCCCCGCGCGCCCTTCTTCGTTCCCAAAGGCACCAAGCTTCTATCCCTCAAGAAAGCCGTCACCTCCAGCGACATGCAGCCGGTCATCGGCGAGCTGAGCTTCGTCACCGACAGCGAGAAGGCCGGCGAAGACGGCTATTTCGTAGAGCTCGGCCCCGGCAAGCAGTGGATCCAGATCGATCTGGGCGCTTCGTCCGGCATCGCCGCCATCCTGGTCTGGCACTATCACAGCCAGGCCCGCGTCTACCGCGATGTCGTCATTCAGGTCTCGGACGACAAGGACTTCCTCAAAGGCGTGACCACGGTCTACAACAACGACCATGACAACACGTCCGGCCTGGGCATCGGCAAGGACAAGGAATATATCGAGACCAACGAGGGCCGGCTGATCGACGCCAAGGGCGCCAAGGGCCGCTTCGTCCGCCTCTATTCAAGCGGCAATACCTCGAACGACATGAACCACTACGTGGAAGTGGAGGTCTACGGCTCTCCGGCCAAATGAAGAAAACCGCGTTCGGAGGGCTTTTCCTGGCCGTCTTCGGCCTGGGCCTGGGTCTCCGCATGGCCCGCCTCGACCTTCGCCCGATCCATCACGACGAAGCCAACCAGGCCGTCAAATTCGGAGCCCTCCTCGAAAAAGGCGACTATCGCTACGATCCGGCCGATCATCACGGACCGACGCTCTATTATCTGACCCTGCCGATAGCCTGGGCCCGGGGCCAAAATTCGCTCGCGGCGCTGGACGAGAAAACTCTGCGAATCGTGCCGGCGCTGTTCGGGGCCGGGCTGATCCTGCTCTTTTTATTATTGGGCCGCGAACTGGGACGGGAAGCCGTCCTCGCCGGCGCCCTGCTGGCCGCTCTTTCCCCCGCCCTGACGTATTTCAGCCGCTTCTATATCCAGGAATCGCTCTTCGCCTTTTTTGCCTGGGCCTTCCTGATCGCAGCGGGCCGATATGTCCTCCGTCCCTGTTTCGCCTGGGCTTCCGCCGCGGGCATTGCGGCCGGGCTTTTGTATGCGACGAAGGAAACGTCGATCCTCGTCTTCGCCGCGGCCGGGCTGGGAATCATTCTGGCTATGCTGGGCGATAGAAAGCGCCCGCGGGTAATCCCTGCCGGCTTTTCCACGCCGCTTGCGGACTCGGGAACCGGGATCCGGAGGGAACCTGCACGGCCGGCTAAATTGCCCCACTTCGCCGCCGCCGCGGTATCCGCTCTCCTGGTCGCCTTCCTTTTCTTTTCCTCGTTTTTACGGAATCCCAGGGGGATCGTCGATTCGCTGGCCGCGTTCAAAGATTATTTCGTCCGAGGAACCGAGTTGGGTGTCCATTCGCAGCCATGGTTTTATTATTTGAAGATGCTCCTCTGGACGAAATCAAACGGCGTCGTCTGGAGCGAAGCCCTCATTTTGGGATTAGCCCTTGCAGGCCTGGCGGCCGCCATACTTCAGCGGAAACGCCACTCGGAAGCACCCCCGAATATCGGCCCGGCCGAAAGATCCGTCGGCGGCTTCTGGCCGATCTATTTATCGACGGCGACAATCGCCCTGACCATCGCCTATTCTGCCTTTTCTTATAAAACCCCCTGGAACCTCGTCGTTTTTCTGGCGGGTTTTGCCATTCTGGGGGGATATGGCGCCGCGGCGCTGCTGCGGGCCATCCGGCCGGCCGCCGGCCGCGCGGTTCTCATCCTCCTCATCCTGGTCGGCGCCGCCCAGCTCGAACGCCAGAACCTGAGGGCTCAATTCGTCTATCCCGCCGATCCCCGCAATCCTTATGTCTACGCCCAGACAAGCCCGGATTTCCTGCGGCTGGCAGGGCGGTTGCGGGGATTGGCCGATGTTCATCGCCACGGCCTGGATATGCTGATCAAGGTCGTGGCCGAGCCCGACGAGCAATGGCCCCTTCCCTGGTCCCTACGGGAGTTCCGGCGGGTCGGCTACTGGACCAACCTGGCCGAGGCCGGCGGGATGGAGGGCGTCCCGATCGTGATCGCCTCGCAGCGCTTTGCCGAAATCATCGAAGGCACGGCAGGCGATGCATTCCAGGCCGAATACTACGGACTCCGGCCGGGAATCCTGCTGACCATGTTCATCGACCGTGGTCTGTGGGATGCGTATCTGGGCAAGCAGACGGAGCGGTGACCCGTCCTCGGCGCACGTCGCCGCGCGGGCGGTTCCCCTACCGCAGCCTCCCGGGGATCCCTTCTAAAATTGCGAGGAAATGATGAGGCTTACTCAATGCGATACAGGTCCGGATTTTTTTCGGCTTTGGTTTCCGGGAAGATTCGCAACGGGGAATAGATTCTCTTGGTGAATGCATTTGAACCCAGGCTCGCCAGGGCCGGGGATCCGCATGGGGAGGCTCATCGTCGCCTTTTTTTCCTCGGGTCTGAGGTTCTTATCAATGATCGGCGTGAAGCCATTCCGGCCGGGGTTGTTCGCGGAAAGATCTTCAAAACCTGATTGATTTTGCGGGGCCATAAAAGTCAGCCCGCCCATCGGCAGCTCCAGCTCCACAGCGCCCAGCGCCAAGCCGTTACCCGCGCGCATCTTTCCCGTGGCGATCCAATCGGCCGACGAGGACAGATACGCCCACGCCCCGCTCTGACTGTATTTCACCCAAACCCCGCCCTGGGTGGGCCAAATCCCGATCAGGTCGTCTTTCCCATCGGCATCCAAGTCTCCGGTTGTGATCATCGTGGCCGGTGTCGCCATCAACACCCATTGCCCCGTCATCGAATTCCGGTAATAAACGCCTTGGCCCGTCCAAGCTCCTAAGAGATCATCCCGCCCGTCTCCGTTCATATCCCCTGCCGCGATCCAGTCCGCCGTCGAGGAGAGATACGCCCAGGTCCCGCTCTGACTGTACTTGACCCAGACGCCGCCCTGCGACGGCCAAATGCCGATTAAATCGGCGGTTCCGTCGCCGTCCAAATCGCCGGCCGTGATCTTGCTCGCCGGCGTCGCCAGCTGGGTCCAGGCGCCGTTGGTATTGTTGCGCCAGAAAACGCCCTGGCCCGCCCAGCTCCCCAGCAGCTCGGCCCGGCCGTCTCCGTTCATGTCGGCTGCGGCGATCCAGTCGGCCGTCGAGGACAGCTGGGCCCACGCCCCGCTCGCGGAATACTTCACCCACACACCGCCCTGCGAAGGCCAGATGCCGATCAAATCGTCGATGCCGTCCCCGTCCAGATCGCCGGCCACGATCTTTGTCGCCGGCGTCGCCAGCAGGTTCCAGCCTCCCGTGTCGGAGTTCCGATAGTAGACGCCTTGCCCCGCCCACGTCCCCAGAAGATCGTCTTTGCGTTGTTTTGCTTCGCCGGAGTCGGGATTCACCATCAAGGACGACTCATCCACGGCTTCGAAATCGGATCCCATGACATTGTGCAATTCGTGCAGGACATCGTTGTCCCAGCGTTCATCCGGCGCCCCGGAAATATACCAGGACGTTCCATTGTCGGCCAGGATCATCCCGTATTTTTTCAAAGCGGTGAGAATAACCCGGACAGGCGCTGAAAAACCGGATAGGTCAACCCCGGCTTTCAGACGAAACCGCTGACCCATCGGCGGATATTGGATTTCGGTGAAATCGGACGCTTGATGCCGGGCCGGCCAGATGAAGAGTTGGCGGGTTTGGGGAGCCGTAAAACGCAGGGCATGTTTTATCTCGCCGGCATTCACTTCGTCATAACGCACCAGTCCGGGCAAGATGGGCAATCCCGCCGCGTCGGCGGAAGTCCAGGTCGCCGGCCGCAGGGCATTGGAACCGAGAGGAAAAACAGCCCCGGAATCTGCCGTCCAAGCCCCTCCCGGCAGAGGAAAAGCCCGGTATAATTCGTATAAAATGCAATTGTCCCGATCGACGATCAAAACATGCCTATCGCCGTCTCCGTCGGGGCCTCCTTCAATCGGAGCATCGGCGGGAATCGGATAAGGACCGGGATCGCTTTCGTCGTTATAGAGAAAAGCAACCGCCACTTTAGTTTGGCTGCCCGGCACGGTAGCATAGGGGATTCCGATGGGGCCGCCGTCCCATAATCCGGAACCGAAATCGGGATGAACGTTCAAGGCGGCTCCGACGGTCGCGATATAAGCGCTCGAATTCGCATCGACGGGCAAAGCATCCACCGGCGTATTCCAAATGTTATTCGAAGGAAATATCCGGCAGCCCGCAAGTATTCCTGGTCTCCCCTTTTCTTGAGCGAACCCCGCTCCGGGTGACTGCCGCGGGGAGGCTTGCCGGAAAACAGGCAAAAGGAATCCCAAAAAACAGAAAAAAATGAAAGATCCCGCCCTTTTCATCATACCGGAACCATAGTCCCGGTCGGACAATACTGTCAATCCCAAAATTGTCGGGGGAATGACCGCGAGGGACGCCGGCCGGCTGGATGATCTTTCCGAACGATAGCCAAATATTCCAAGACCGGAACCGCGACCTCTTTTCGATGCGCGCCGTTGACCGTGGATCGAGCGCCGTTTATACTGTGGACGATCGCGGAGGAGCCCCATGAAAAAAATCACCGTTATCGGATTGTGCCTCATCGTCGCGGCCGCGTTGCTAGCCTGGAGCTGCGCCCCCGGTCCCAACGCCGCGGAGCGCACCGCCAACGCCGAGGGAAAAATCGCCGGCTTCTGGATGGGGATCTGGCACGGCCTGATCTCGCCGGTCACGTTCATCATTTCAATCTTTTCGCCTCACGTCCGCCTCTACGAGGTCCACAACAACGGCGGCTGGTACAATTTCGGGTTCGTCATCGGGGCCGGCCTCTTTCTGAGCGGCGGCATCCTGGGCCGCAAAAACAGAGATCGGCGCCGATAGCGGACGCGCCGCCCAATTTGATATACTGAAGGGTTCCATCGACTCTTTTCCAGGAGCTCTTTCTCATGCCTCAACCTCCGCTCGACCGCCTGCTTGAATCCCTGTCCGGCGCCGTTGCCCGCGACGGGGCCCGGTTGTCCGTCCCCGATCCCTCCGCCCTGTCCGTCCGGATGGACGGCCTCGTCCGCGAAGCCGTCTTCGGCGACGCCGAAACCAGGGCCGCCGCCCGCTGGATCATCCGCGAAGCCGCCCAGGCCCTGGGCATCCGCCCGGCTTCCATCCTCGATCTCTACAAAGCCGAGGGCCGGGGCGAGATTCCGCCGCGGTTCACCGTGCCGGCCATCAATCTCCGGATGCTGGCCTACGATGCGGCCCGGGCCGTCTTTCGCGCCGCCCGCAAGATCGACGCCGGCGCCTTCATTTTCGAGATTGCCCGCAGCGAGATAGGCTACACCGACCAGCGCCCGGCCGAGTATGCCGCCGCCGTCCTGGCCGCGGCTATCCGCGAGGGATTCCGGGGACCGCTCTTCCTTCAAGGCGACCATTTCCAGATCTCGGCCAAGAAATACGCCGCGGCCCCCGATTCCGAGATCAAAGCCATCCGCGACCTGAT
>PMCY01000162.1:8005-10498 GCA_003154255.1 Candidatus Aminicenantota bacterium
TCGGTGGGCGGCGAGATCGGCGAGGTCGGGCTCAAGAACAGCTCGCCCGAGGACCTCGAGGCCTTCATGACCGGCTTCGACAAGGCGCGCGGGTCGCGGGAGGGAATCGGCAAAATCAGTATCCAGACCGGCACCAGCCACGGCGGCGTCGTCCTGGCCGACGGCTCCCTGGCCCAGGTGGCCATCGATTTCGAAACTCTGAAACTTCTGAGCGAGGAAGCCCGACGGAAATACGGCATGGGCGGGGCCGTCCAGCACGGCGCCAGCACTCTGCCCGAGAACGCCTTCCACAAGTTCGTCGCGGCCGGAGCCTGCGAAGTCCACCTGGCCACCGCCTTCCAGACACTGGTCCTGGACCACAAGGCCGTGCCCGAAGGATTACGACGGGAGATGATCGAGTGGGTGAAGGTTCACGCCGCCGACGAGCGCAAACCCAAAGACACCGAGGCCCAGTTCATCTATAAAGCGCGCAAAAAGGCCGTCGGGCCTTTCAAGAAGCATTTCTGGTCATTGCCGTCCGAAACGCTCGAGGCCATCGGCGCCGATCTGGAAAAGACGTTCTCCTTCCTCTTCGGGCAGTTGGCCATCGCCGGAACACGGGAGGTCGTGGCCAAAATCATCCGGGCCCCGGAAATCCATCATCCCGCGCCCGAAGGCGCCCAGGAAACGATTCCGCACGAGCACGTCGACGGACTGGCCGACTGAGACGGCCGGATCGGGACGCCGCTAGGCCGGATTGATCGGTCGGCGGCTGCCGTCCATCAAAAAAAAACGGGGCGCCTCAAGGCGCCCCCGTTGGGATTCGGCGCGAAACCGCCTATTTTTTAAGCAGAACGGCGTAGGGGTTTGTGGGCTTGGGATCGTCGCCCGAGCCCGGGACGCGGGCCGCCCACAGCATTCCGCGCTGGACAATCGCCCGAGCTTGGGGCACGTCGAAATCCTTGGCCACGTGGCCCAGGGATGCATAGAAGATCCGGCCGCCGCCGTACATCTTCTTCCAGACGACGGGCATGACCGTCCCCTTGACCCAAGGCGCGGGCTGGCCCTGGAAGGTGGTCGTGGCCAGGGCCTCCACGTTCGGGTCGACGAGCATGTAATACTGCTCGGATTTCATGTGGAAGTCGGCCAGGCCCCGGGTGATCGGGTCGGTCGGATTGGTCACGTGGACGTCGTAATCGATGATGCCGCCGGGATGAGCCACCCAGGACCCGCCGACCATGAATTCGTATTCAGTGTTGCTGCGGAAGGCGTCGGCCAAGCCGCCGTGCCAGCCGGCCAGGCCCACTCCGCTCTTGACCGCCTCTTCCAGGTTTTTCTCCTGTTCGGGGGAGATCTGGGCCTGGGTGACGACCTGGACGATGAGGGCCAGCGATTTGAGCTTGGCCGCATCGTTATAAGCGTCCAGAGTATGGGAAATCTCGACCTCGAATCCCTGCTCCGTGAGCCAGGGTGCGAAGATGTCGACACACTGTTTGGGCTCGTGGCCTTCCCAGCCGCCCCAGACGATCAATATTTTTTTGCCCGTCCCGGGCTTGGTCTGAGCCGGCCCGGCCGCTCCGGCCAAGCGGAAGTCGATAAAAAGAAAGAAGGAAAGCGCGACGACAGCCGTGGTGATCGATCTCATCTTTGTCATCAGGCCGCTCTCATTCCCCTTCAGATTTCCCGGATCCAGATATTGCGGTAGCGGACGGGATTGCCATGGTCCTGGAGCTTGAGCGGCAGTTTGTCGGCATGGGCCGCGTAGGGCGGTCGGACGTGGTGCCCCGTCGGCCCGGTCAGCTCCTCATTGTCCTGGACCAGCAGGCCGTTGTGGAAGACGGTCAACCGGGCCGGATGAGCGAGCTTGCCGTCTTTGTCGAAGCGGGGCGCGTGGAAAACGATGTCATAGGTCTGCCATTCTCCGGGCTTGCGGCAGGCGTTGACAAGCGGCGGGTACTGGCCGTAAATGGAGGCCGTCGACCCGTCGGCGTAGGTCTTGTTGTTGTAGCAATCGAGAACCTGGACTTCGTATGTGCCCATCAGGAAGACGCCGGAATTCCCCCGGCCCTGACTTTCACCGATGACGACGGCGGGCGCCGCCCATTCGACATGGAGCTGGCAGTCGCCGAATCCCTGCTTGGTCTGGATATCGCCCCTGCCTTTGGCGACTTCCATATAGCCGTTTTCGACCTTCCAGCCGGCCGCCTCGCCCTTGAGATTGGTCCACGGCGAAAGATCCTGGCCGCCGAACAGAACGACGGCATCCCCGGGCGCGGGGACGGGGGCGCCGGCCGGGCCGGGATCGACGACGGGAGGCTGTGGCCGCGTTTCGTCATGGATGGCCCATTTCTGAAGGTCGGCCTGGCGGGGCGACTGAGGGCCGGCGGCGGCCGCAGCCAGTCCGGCCAAGCCCAGGGCCAGGAAGAACAGCGCGGTGATCAGGGTTCCTTTATTCATGAGCGCCTCCTTAGAGCGACCAGCCCATCCGGTAGTCCTTGTGGACGAACGGATTGG
>PMCY01000077.1:0-314 GCA_003154255.1 Candidatus Aminicenantota bacterium
ATAATTCTACCGATCCGAGCGCCAATGTCAAATTCTGAATTCGCCGCGGGCGCCGCTTCGGATGCGGAGCCCGCCCCCGGAATGGCCGCGCGGACGGCCCCCACGGAGGATCAGGGCCTCATCGCGCAGCCATCGCGCTCCAGGATCAAATCGGCGTCGAGCTTACCGGGGCCATTGATCCGGCGGGATGCCCAGCGCCTCGGCCACGCCTTTTCCATAGGCCGGATCGGCCTTTAGACAGTTGCCGATATGCCGGAGCTTGATTTCAAGCGGGGCATCCCCCAGGGCTCGGGCCGTGTTGGCAAAGAGAAGGG
>PMCY01000077.1:337-3093 GCA_003154255.1 Candidatus Aminicenantota bacterium
AGCCGGTAGCGCTGGGCATCGCCATAGGAGAAGAGCCGGCCTTGCAGCATCTTGTCCGGTGAAAAACCGATGCCGGGTACGATGTTGGCGGGGTTGAAAGCCGCCTGTTCGACCTCGGCGAAGTAGTTTTCCGGGTTACGGTTCAATTCGAGGACGCCAACCTCGATTAAGGGATAATCCTTTTTCAGCCAGACCTTGGTTAGATCGAAGGGATGGAAATGATATTTCGCCGCGTCCTTCTCCGGCATGATCTGGATAAACATCGTCCAGCGGGGGAATTCGTGCTTCTCGATACTCTCAAAAAGGTCGCGCTGGTGGCTTTCCCGGTCCTTGCCGACGAGGACCTCGGCTTCCTCATCGGACAGGTTCTTGATTCCCTGCTGGGTCCGAAAATGAAACTTGACCCAAGACCGCTCGTTCTTTCCGTTTAAAAAGCTGAAGGTGTGGCTGCCGAATCCGTGCATGTGCCGGTAGGAAGCCGGAAGGCCCCGGTCGCTCATGACGATGGTGACCTGGTGGAGCGCCTCGGGGAGGGAGGACCAGAAGTCCCAGTTGTTCAAAGCGCTGCGCATATTGGTGCGGGGATCCCGCTTGATGGCATGGTTGAGATCGGGGAACTTGAGCGGATCGCGCATGAAGAAAACCGGGGTATTGTTTCCCACGAGGTCCCAGTTTCCCTCCTCCGTATAAAATTTCAGGGCGAAGCCGCGAATATCCCGTTCGGCATCGGCGGCGCCGCGCTCGCCCGCCACCGTGGAAAAGCGGGCGAAAAGTTCGGTCTTCTTGCCGATGGCCGAAAAGATCTTGGCCTTGGTGAACCGGGTGATGTCATGGGTCACGGTAAAAATCCCGTGGGCGCCCGATCCTTTAGCGTGCATGCGGCGTTCCGGAATCACTTCCCGGTCGAAGTGGGCGAGTTTTTCCAGATACCAGACGTCCTGCAGCAGCACCGGGCCGCGCGGTCCGGCGGTCATCGTGTTTTGGTTGTCGACGACGGGAGCGCCGTTCCTGGTGGTCAGTTTCTTTTCGTCTTTCACGCGGACCTCCTTTTCTTATTAATCGAAGCGGCCTTATTGCCGTTGCCTTTCTTGCTTTCCGAGTCCTCACGGCACTCCCGACAGAGCCCGTAGTATTCGAGCCGGCTGTCGGTGATCGAGAACCCGGTATTTTTCGCGACTTCCTTCCGATCAATGGCCAGGGAGGCCCGGTAATCCTGTATTGTCCTGCATTTGCCGCAGATCAGATTGACGTGCTCTTCAAGATTGCCTTCGTAGCGGTTTTCCATTTCGTCAAACTGCAGGGTCTTGATGAGGCCATGGTTGGAAAGCTCGTTCAGGGTGGCATAGACGGTGGAAAGGCTTAGTCCCCGCTTTTTCTTTTTGGCCTTCTCAAAGACGAGGCGTGCACCGGGATGATGATGCCTTTGTTCAATCAGGACATCGATGACGGCCCGCCTTTGGGGGGTGATTTTCAATCCACTTTCCCGCATCCGGCCGATAAGCGATTCTTTCGTCATCCTTGGTAAACCGGAATCATTCCTGATTAAGAAACAGGCTAGCTCTTCGACCCCTATTTGTCAAGCGCTCTAAGCTTGACGGACCGCCTTCCACGGTGCCGCCCTCCGCTCAATCCACGGGACAGTCGGCCGGTTGGGGATCGGCCGGCCGCCGCTCCCGCCGCCGTTCATAAAGGAAGTACAGGATGGGTGTCATCCAGACGGTCATCAGGAGCGACGAGAGAAGGCCCCCGACGATGACCGTGGCCAGGGGGCGCTGGATGTCCGATCCGACCCCGGCGTTGAGGGCCGCGGGGAGGAGCCCGATGACGGCGATGATGAGGACGAGGAAGACCGGCCGGAACTGGACGGCCGAGCCCTCCACGACGCGGCCGAGGAGGTCCCCGCCTTCCTTCTTCATCCGGTTCAGATGGCCGAGCCAGAGGACCCCGGCCATGACGCTGACCCCGGCCAGGGAGACGAAGCCCACCCCGGCCGAAATGCTCAGGTTCATATGCCGGAGGCCAAGGGCGGCGATCCCGCCGACGGCGGCCAAGGGTACGTTGGCCATGACGATCAGCGCGTGCCCGGCATCGTAGCCGAAAAGGGCCAGGAGGGCCAGGAAGATGAGGGCCAGGGTCAGCGGCACGAACAGGGTCAGCCGTTTCTGGGAACGCTGGAGATTTTCGAACTGTCCGCCCAGGCTGTAATGGACATTGGAGGGAATCTCGATCTGCCGGGCGATTTTGCCCCGCAATTCGGCGGCGAAACCGCCCTGGTCGCGGCCACGGATGTTGGTCTTGACCGTGATCAACCGCTCCTGGTCCTCGCGGAAGATGACCGACTGCCCCTCGGCCAGCCGGATGTCGGCGACCTGGGACATGGGGATGCGCAGCCCGCTCTTGGTCGGGAGTACGATCTTGGCCAGGGAATCCGGCGTGTTGCGGGCTTCCCGGGTGAAGCGCAGGACGATGTCGAATTTGCGGTCCTCTTCCCAGACCGAGCTCACCGGAAAGCCGCCGACGGCCGTCTCCAGGACCTGGTGGACGTCCGCAACATTGATGCCGTAGCGGGCCGCCGCGGCCCGGTCGACGGCTACCACGACCTGGGTTTGCTTATTCTCCTGCTCAATGGCCGCCTGGGAAGAGCCGGGAATGCTTTTGACGACATCCAGCACGCGGGCGCCGAGGGCCCGCAGGCTCTCCAGGTCTTTGCCCCGCAGGAAGACGGCCAGGTCCGAGGACGATCCGGTGGCGTTTTC
>PMCY01000077.1:3108-14001 GCA_003154255.1 Candidatus Aminicenantota bacterium
CCGTCGTCCGTCCTCCCGAGCTGGGTCATGACTCCGCTTACTTCCTCCAGCCGGCCGATGTCGCGGCGGATGGAATCGGGGTAGACGCGGGCCGCTTCGAGCGAAATTCCGGGCGGCAGGAAGACGCGCACCCAGACGCAGCCTTCGTCGAGCTCGGGCAGGTATTCCGTTCCCAGGCGCGTGGCCAGGACGCCTCCGGCCAGGACGATGCCGCCGATAAGGGCCGAGACCTTGCGCGGGTGAAGGAGAAGCCGGGGCAGGATCCTGCGGTAGGCGCCCTGGATCAGGGCCCAGACGTGGTTTTTCCCCTCCCCGCCCCGGCCCAGCAGGAACGAGGCGAAGACCGGGCCCAGGGTCACGGCGTAGAGAAGGGATCCCAGGATGGCGAAGGCCAGCGTCCAGGCCATGGGGGAGAAGAGGCGGCCCTCGACGCGCTGGAGGGTGAACATCGGGAGCAGGGCCAGGATGATGATGAAGACGGTGAAGAAGATCTGCTTTTGGACCTGGCCGGCGGCCCGGACGATCACCGGTCCGATACCGCAGCCTCTCTCCTTCCGGCGGGCCGCGGCGATGGCCCGGGTCAGGGCCTCGACCATGACCACGGTCGAGTCGACGATGATGCCGAAATCGATGGCCCCCAGCGAAAGCAGGTTGGCCGGGATGCCGACGAGATACATGACGATGAAGGCGAAGACCAGGGCGAAGGGGATGGCCAGAGCGGAGATGAGGGCCGCCCGCCACGATCCAAGGAGGATGGTCAGGAGGATCATGACGATGATCATGCCCTCGAGAAGCGTCCGGGCGACCGTGTGGACGGTCAGACGGACGAGTTCGGTGCGGTCATAGAAGGGCCGGACGGTGACGCCGGCGGGGAGGAGTCCGCCGTTCAGCTCGGCGATCTTTTCGGTCACGTCGGCCATCGTCCGCGAGGGGTTTTCGAATTTTTTGAGCAGGACGATGCCCTCGATGTTCATATCGCTCGCGGCCGGGCGGCCCTTGTCCCAGTATCCCAGGATGCCGTTCGGCGGAAAGTGGCCGATCTCGATGCCGGCCAGGTCCTTGATGAGGATGGGGACGCCGGCCCGGTTGTCGACGACGATGTTGCCTATGTCGTCCGCCCCGCGGATACGGCCCAGGCCGCGGATGTTCATCTGCGAGACGCCGACACGAAGGAAGCCGCCTCCGGAATTGCGGTTGTTGGCGGCGATGGCCTCGGCCACGTTCTGGATCCCCAGTCCGAACTTCTCCAGGCGCAGAGGATCGACCACGACTTGGAACTGGCGGATGAGGCCGCCGAAATTGGAGACGTCGACGACGCCGTCGGCCTGCAGAAGCTTGGGAATGATGACGTACTGCTGGAGCTCGGTCAGGCGCTCCAGGGGCACGTCCGGCGGAGCTTCGATGACATAGCGGAAGATCTCTCCCATGGCCATGGTCATCGGGCCGAGAACGGGCTGGGTCCCTTCGGGGAGCTCGGCTTCGCGGAGCTTCTCCAGCACGAGCTGGCGGGCCAGGTAGAGGTCGATGCGGTCGTTGAAAATCAGACTGACCTTGGACAAGCCGAAGATCGTCCGGGAGCGCTTGGAGATGACGCCCGGGACGGTGTTCAGGGCCCGCTCGATGGGGATCGTCACCTGTTGTTCCATCTCCTCGGCCGGCAGGCCGGAGAGCTGGGTGATGACGTTGACTTCGTTGTCGCTGATGTCGGGATAGGCCTCTATTTCCAGACCCTGCCAGGCCAGCAGGCCGAGGACCACGATCAGGAGGCCGGCCCCAACGGCCACAAAGCGGTGCTTCAGGATGAGGGCGATGAGCCGGTCCATGGGTATCTCCACCCTCACAGGCCCGAGGACAGTCCCTTGAGAAGTTCAACGTGCCGGTTGACCACGGCGTCCGCCGGACCGATGCCGCCGGCGATCTCGATGTAGTCTCCGACTTCCGTCGAGATGGTCACTTCGCGCCGCTCGAAAAGAAAGTCCGAATGGCGGACGAAGACATAGAAGCGAGCATTGGCGCAGAAGACGGCCGTCTTTGGGACCATCAGGCCGCGGTGGGGCAGCTCGAAGAGGACCTTGGCGTACATGCCGGGCCGGATCCGCTCGGATGGGTCGGGCAGGGACAGGCGGATGCGGATCTTGCGCGTCTGAGTGTTGACGACTTCGGCCAAGGCGTCGATCCGGGCGGAAACCGATTCGGACGGGAAGCTGGGAAACTCCAGCTTGTAGGTCTGTCCCCGGCGGACCAGGTTGAGCTCGGACTCGGGGAGATCGCAGATGAGCCAGACCGTGCCCGGATAAGCGGCGTTCAGCCCCTCGGGGTCCAAGCCCGTTTCATGAAGCTTGGCCTCGTTCTCGGCCATGGTCGTCTCCAAATTGCGCAGCTCGGCCGAGGCGTCCTCGACTTCTTTGCCCGTGCAGGCCCCGTGGGCCAGGAGATCCTTCAGGCGCTCGAAATGGGTTCTCTTCGTCTTGAGTTGGATGTCGCTCTGCAGGTAGGATGAATAGAGTCCGGAGAGCTCGGGGGTGTCGAAAAGAATCAGGCGCAGGGAACCGGGCCCGGAGGACCGCTTGACCCGGGCCACGACCGCCGCCGGGGCGTCGAAGCGGAAGGTCAGGGTTTTGTCGTCCGCCGCCGCGCCCTCGAACAAGCGGGCATGGGCGCTGCCGGCGGGGAATTCGATCCAGGCGCCGTTGTCCCGTACTTGCGGCTCCGCTTCCGCGGCCGGCCGCTGCCCGGCCGGATCGGGCGGCTCGGCTTTTCGGCAGGCCCCGACCGGGCCCAAGGCCAGGGCCGCCGCCAGGATGAAACTCGTTCGTCGGATTTTGGGCATGGTCAGATCTCCTCGATCAATCCCGTGGCCAGGAGCAGGTCCCAGTAGCTCTGGCGGAAGGACAGCAGGGTTTCATAGAGCTGTTTCCGGGTCTCGAACCAAGTCCGTTGGGCCTCCAGGAAATCGATCAGCGTCGTCTGGCCCCGCAGGTAGGCGTAACGGATCGTGTCCAGGACTTGGCCGGCTTGGGCGATGATGGCCGCATAGCGGCGGTTCGTTTCCAAGCGCTCCCGATAGGTTTCATAGGCGTTCCGGGTGTCCGTCTCGATCCTCTGCTCGACGGCCCGCAAGGCGCGCCGGGCCTGCTCTTCCGAAAGCTCGGCCTTGCGGATGTTGCCCTGATTGCGGGAAAAGACGGGCACATCGATCCCGACTCCGAGGCCGGCATAGGGCACGCCGTTCTGGGGGTTCCAGACTGCCGAAACACTGACGTCGGGCACGGCCAGGGCGTGCTGATAGGCCAGGGAGGACGCCATCGAGGCCAGCGCCGCCCGGGCGGCCCGCTTGTCGGAACGATGGACCTGGGCATAGGCCAGGAGCGCGTCCATGGATTCCGGCACGGCCACCGGGGCGAAGGCGTCGCCCATGTCGATGGGCCGGGCTTCGGGCAAACCGAGCATGATCTGCAAACTGCGGCTTTCGTTGGCCGCGTCGCGCTCCAGCGACCGCAGTTGGAGGCTGTATTGTTCCTGCAGGATCTGGGTCCGGATGAGCTCGACCTTGGTGATGACCTCGTTGCGGGCCCGGGCCTCGTTGATGGCCACCAGGTTGTCGATGTTATTCTTGGCCTCCTCGACGAGTTGACGGTTGATGGCCGCGAACCAGACGTCCAGCCACTTGCGGCCGGCGTCGAAGGCCGTCTGGACGGCGGCATCGGCGACCTGGGAGGAGGCCCATTCGGCGTTGCGGTCGGCCAGGTCCATGGCCCGTTTCCTTTTTCCGCCCAGGGGTACGGGATAGGAAAACTGGAGCAGCCATTGGGTGTTCGGCCCGCCCAGGAGTCCGGCGTCCGTCCGCTGGCGGGAGTCGGGGATGAAGATGGCCTGGCCGGAGGCTTGGGGATTGGGCAGAAGCCCCGCCGTGATCCGATCGGCCGCGGAAATGTCGGCGTCCATTTTTTTGGCCCACTGGAAGGGATTGCCGGCGCGGGCCAGCCGGACCGCGTCGCGGACGCCGACGGCCGCGTTCTCGGCGCCCAAGGAAAAGATGCCCAAGACCACCGCCGCGGCGGCGGCCCAATTCGCTTGACATGGAGATCGCATGAATTCCTCCGGGGAAACAGTCCCGAACGAGGGGAGACCGCAGGGGGAGAGAACGGCGGATGTTGTCAGGCCGCCGGCGGGGCGCGGAGGAAGCAGAAGGGGGCGACGATCGTTCCCAAACGGCGGGCCCGGTCCGGCCGGACCAGTGAGAAGAAGATGAAGGAGATGAGAAAGACAAAAAGGGCCGGAGCGGTCTGCAGGAGAAGCCCGAGAAAATGACAGGCCATGCAGCGGGATTCGTCGAGGGGGGTTTTTTCCGTGTGGCTGAAGGCGATGAGCAGTGTGAAAACCAGAAAAACGCCCAGTACGACGGCGCGGAGCAATGTCGATGGGCGGCCTGATTTCACGGGAACGGGATTCTACGATACGACGAAGCCGCCGTCAAGCGTCCTTCAGCTGAAAAACCCTTTGAGGACTTGGAGCCCTTCTCCGAGCAGGGCAGAGGGTTCGATGTTCCCTTTGGGCGTCAATTTATCGACAACCTCGGGGAGGAGTTTCGAAACGGCATCGGCGGCGTCCGTTGTGGACAGGCCCATCTTTTGAGCCACTTGCTGGATCTGGCCCTTCCCCAGGACCTGTTGAATCTGGGACGGGGAAACCGGCAGGTTCGGCCCGGTCTTGACCCAGGAGCCGGCGATCTCGCCCAGGCCTTTATTTTTGAATGCCTCCAGCAGACCCGGCAATCCTCCCGTTTGGGAATTCGTCAGCATCCCCACCACCGTGTCGAAAAGTTGATTGTGATTGTCGGTCGTCAGCGTTCCGCCCGCCACGTTCTTTAAAATTTCGCTGAGCAATCCCATGCCTGTCTCCTTTATCTATTCTTGTGCAAAATTAACCGGCCGGAGCGAGTTTGTCAAGGCGGAGTTTCATCGTCCGCCGCGGGTATGCTATAGTTCGACGGAAGCTGAGCGGCTTCGGTTCTTTTTTGAGGCCATCGGATATGTATAAAAAACCTCTGCGGCCGGCCGTTCTTTTTTGGACGCTTCTATTGGCGGCCGCCGCGATCGCTGCCACGGTCGTTCTGGCCCGGCATGATCTGGCCCTTGCGAATTGGGCCCGGCACCTGCCTCGGGCCCATGACAATTGGACCGTCTGGTGGGTCGTCGAGAATTACGGTGAGATTCCGACCTGGACCGTCGTCGGACTGGCCGCCATCGCCTATGGCCTGTCTTTCCGGATCGGGCGTTGGAAGCCCCTCCGCCCGGCGCTTCTTTTTCTCCTCCTGACCGAACTCGTCGGGCCCGGCCTTTTCAATCTCGGGCTCAAGTATACGATCAACCGGCCCCGGCCCGGCAACGGACTGGGTTTTTTCCCGCTCTTCGCCATCGGCCCGGACCGGAGCGACAACGGATTTCCCAGCGGCCATACGGCCAGCGCCTTCGTCCTGCTGGCCCTGGCCTATCTCATTCCCCGGACAAAACCCGTCCTGCGCCGCCTGGCCGCGGCGTGTTTCATCGCCTGGGGCCTGATCGTGGCCGCCTCGCGGGTGATCTGGGGAGTGCATTATCCCACGGACGTCCTTTTCGGAGCCCTCCTCACGATCACGGTTGAATGGGTGTTGTGGGCGGGCTGGTTTAAAAAAAGGGTCGAAGCGGGGCATACCGGACCGGGCTCGGGTTGACTTGCCGCCCCGGAGGCGGTATAGTTTTTATTTCCCCGATATGAGAAACTCCTCGTTCGGAGTCTCGCTCTGGGGAAGCCAATATATACTCGTTCTCATCAGGAGGAATGTATGGAGAAGAAGCCGTTCAATGCATTTGAAATGGCTCAACAGCAGTTCGACGCCGCGGCCGAGAAGCTCGGACTCGACCAGGCCACGCGGGACCTGCTTCGCAGCTCGCTCCGCGAGTACCATTTTCTGATTCCCGTCCGCATGGACGACGGCAGCTACAAGGTTTTCCGCGGCTTCCGCTGCCAGCACAGCGACGCCCGCGGCCCCTGCAAGGGCGGCATTCGCTTTCACCCCAATGAAACGATCGACACCGTCCGGGCCTTGGCCATGTGGATGACCTGGAAGACCGCCGTGGTCGACATCCCCCTCGGCGGCGGCAAGGGCGGCGTAATCTGCGATCCGCACAACCTCAGCGACCGCGAGCAGGAAGGCATCTGCCGGGGCTGGGTCCGCCAGATCGCCTACAACATCGGACCCGTTCAGGACGTCCCCGCCCCGGACATCATGACCCACGGCCAGCATATGCTCTGGATGCTGGACGAGCTCGAACGCATCCGCGGCGGCAAGTTCCCCGGCTTCATCACCGGCAAGCCGGTCGGCATGGGCGGCTCACTGGGCCGCACCGAGGCCACCGGGTTCGGCGTCATGTACACCGTCCGCGAGGCCATGAAGGAGCTCGGCATCGACATCAAGAAGACCGTCGGCGCCTTCCAGGGCTTCGGCAACGTCTCTCAGTATGCCGTCAAGCTCTTCCGGGAATATGGCGGCAAGGCCCTCTGCGTGTCCTGCTGGGACCAGATCGATCAGACTTCCTATACGTTCCGCCGCGAAAGCGGCGTCGATCCCGACGAGCTGATGGGCATCACCGACAAGTTCAACTCCATCGACAAGGCCAAAGCCCGCCAGGTCGGCTACGAAGTCCTGCCCGGCGATGCTTGGATCGAGCAGGAGGCCGACCTTCTCGTACCCGCGGCCCTGGAAAACCAGATCACCGGCGCCAACGTGGCCAAGATCCACAAGCGCGTCAGAATCATCGCCGAAGGCGCCAACGGCCCCACCACTCCCGAGGCCGACGTCGAAATCCACAAGCGGGGCATCTTCATGATCCCCGACTTCCTTTGCAACGCCGGCGGCGTGACCTGCAGCTACTTCGAGCAGGTCCAGTCCAATATGAACTTCTACTGGCACCTCAACGAGGTGTTCAGCCGCCTGGACGAGAAGATGACGGCCGGGTTCAAGGCCGTTTCCGAGCTGGCCCGCAAGAAAAACCTCTATATGCGCGACGCGGCTTACATGATCGCCGTTTCGCGCGTGGCCGAAGCCAGCCATCTGCGCGGCTGGGTTTAAGCCGGTCCGTCCCTGACGCAGGGTTTTTTTCGTCCTACTCCCTCCCGCCCCAGCGGGAGGGGTAGGACGTTTTTTTTCTTCTCTCCGCGTTCATGATAGGATAAATCCCCAGGGAGGCGGGTATGAGCCAAAACCGGACGCCGGCCGAATTCCCGGGTGGCCCGCTCCGCGAGCGGGTCAAGGAACTGGAGTGCCTTCAGGCGATTGTCGGCCTCCTCGAAACCCCCGGGCTGTCTTCGGAAAAAATCCTTCAGAAAGTCGTCGATACCATCCCCTCGGGCTGGCAGTATCCGGAGCTTTGCCGGGCCCGAATCAAGTATCGCCAGGCCGTCTTCTTCTCCCCCGGATTTGTTGAGACCAAATGGATCCAACGGGTCCCCCTGCGGTCCCGGGCCCTGCCCGTCGGCGTGCTGGAGGTCTGCTATTTCGAGAATGTCTCGGCCCGCCGCGAAGATCCCTTCCTGCTCGAAGAGAAAAAGCTTATCGAGCTCATCGCCAACCGCCTGGGCCGGCTCATCGAGGACTGGGAGAATGCCATTCCGGCTTATGGCTCATCCGCCGGCGTCGAAGCGGCCGCCAAACGCAAGTCCGACTGGGAGGTCATCCTCGACCTCCTGCGTGAAACCGACCCGCTGCTCTACAAACGCATCCTCCGCCGCCTGATGAATCACCTCCACTGGCAGGGAGTGCCGGGCGTGCAGGGCCTCCTGTACCACTTTGCCCCGGAGCTCTTCGGCGGCAACCCCGATNNATCAAGCAGTGGGCCCGCCAGGACAAGCTGAATTTCTTCATGGTGGCCATGGAGAAGCGGGAGATCAGCCTGCTCGAGATCAAGGAGATCGTCAACCGCTTCTGCCGTTCCACGCGCCAGGACGAACAGGCCCTGTCCCAGTCGGACGACCTCCAGGCCCGCATCGCCCTGATCCGCCGCTTCCTCAGCGACCGGCTGCAGTTCATCCGCATCGCCCGCGACCATATGAGCATCCACGATTTCAACCGCGTCCTGTCCCGGGTTACGGGACCCAGCCAGGGCACGGGCCGGTTGGGCGGCAAATCGGCGGGCATGGTCCTGGGCGAGCACATCCTGAGGAAGAAAGCGCTGGGCAATCCGGCCATCGGGGAGTTCCGCGTGCCCGAATCCTGGTTTCTCACCTCGGACGGGCTGATGGATTTCATCCATTACAACTTCCTGGAGGACCTGCAGAGCTTCAAGTTCTCGCCCATCGAGGAGATCCGCCACAACTATCCCTACCTCGAGCAAGTCTGCAAGCAGTCGTTCTTTTCGCCGGAAATGATGGCCCAGCTCAAGCTCATCCTGGAGGACGCCGGCGAGGGGCCGCTCATCGTCCGCTCCTCCAGCCTGCTGGAGGACAGCCGCGGCTCGGCCTTCTCCGGCAAGTACCGCAGCCTGTTCCTGGCCAACGTCGGGTCCAAGGAGGAGCGGCTGGCCGCCCTGGTCGACGCCGTGGCCGAGGTCTACGCCTCCATCTTCAACCCCGACGCCATCCAGTATCGGGCCGAGAGGGGATTGCTCGATTACTACGAAGAGATGGGCGTCCTCATCCAGCGCGTCGTCGGGAAAAGGATCGGGAAGTATTTTTTCCCGGCCTTCGCCGGCGTGGCCTTCGGCAACAANNGAATTCCGCTGGTCGCCGCGCATCAAGCGCGAAGACGGCGTCCTGCGCCTGGTGACCGGCCTGGGCACGCGGGCCGTCGACCGCCTGAGCAACGACTATCCCATGCTTATCAGCCCCGGCCAGCCGGGGATCCGCGTCAACGTCACCCCCGAACAGATCCTCCATTATTCCCAGAAGTCGATCGACGTCATCAATCTCGAAACCCGCCGTTTCGAGACGCACCCGATCGAGGACATCCTGCTCGAGATGGGCGAAGAATATCCGCTGTGGGACCGCCTGTTCTCCGTATACGATGGAAGCACCGTCCGCAAGGCCAGCCGGGTCATGACCCGCCTCGACAAGGACGCCTTGGTGGTCACTTTCGCCGGGCTGATCGAGAACACCCCCTTCCTCAAACAGATGCGCGAAATCATGCGCGTTCTGCAGGAGGCCTTCGGCATCCCCATGGATGTCGAATTCGCCCATGACGGGAGCATGCTCCACATCCTCCAATGCCGGCCCCAGAGCCGCATGGGCGACGAGGAGCCCGTCGTCGTCCCCAATTGGATCCCCGAAAAGCGCAAGCTCTTCTCCGCCAACAAATTCCTGACCAATGCCCGGGTCGGAGGGATCAAGACCATCGTCTACGTCGATCCGGATGAGTATGCGGCCGTGGCCTCGCACGGCGACATGGTCGCCATCGGCGACGCCGTCAGCCGGCTCAACGCCCTGCTGCCGCGCCGCTCCTTCGTCCTCATGGGCCCGGGCCGGTGGGGGAGCCGGGGGGACATCAAGCTGGGGGTCAAGGTCACCTATTCGGACATCAACAACTCGGCCATGCTGATCGAGATCGCCCGCAAGGTCGGCAATTACGTCCCCGACCTGTCCTTCGGGACGCATTTCTTCCAGGACCTGGTCGAGTCGCGCATCTATTACCTGGCCCTCTATCCGGACGAGGAAGGCATCATTTTTGCCCGGGATTTCTTCCTCCATTCGCCCAATGTCCTGCCCGAGCTCCTGCCTGAATACGAACACCTGGCCAACGTTCTACGGGTCATCGACGTGCCGGCGGCCTGCGGCGGCTGCGAAATGTGCGTCGTCATCGACGCCGACAGCGAGATGGGCCTGGGTTTCCTGTCCGACCCCGGCAAGCGCTGCGGCACGGAACCGTGAGGGCGGCGGGAGCCGAACGCCGCCCCTCTCCGGCGATCCCGCCGCCGAGCGCGAAAATCTCAGGTCATTCGTAGACCAGGACTTCCACTCTCCGGTTCTGGACCCGTCCCTCGTTCGTCTTATTGTCGCCCACCGGGGTGGTGCTCCCGAAGCTGATGGCCTGCATGCGGTGGAGGGGGATATGGTGCTGCTTGTAGAGATACTCCAGGACCACGTCGGCCCGTTTCTTTCCCAAGATCAGGTTCCATTCCTCGGGCCCGACGGAGTCCGTATGCCCCTGGATCTCAAGGTAGACGCCTTTGTTCTCGGTAATGAGCTTCTGGGCGAAGGCGTCCAGCGCGGTCTTGATCTCCGGGCTCAGCTCGAAGCTGTCGAACTTAAAATGGGCGTCATTATTCCGGATCGTTTCCTTGTAGAGGAGATTGCCCTGGGCGACTTTCCGGACGTCCTCGATCTTCCCGTCGACGGCCTTGAACTGGGCGTCGTGCTGGCCGACCAGCGTGCCGATGGCGGCCAGACGTTCGTCGTGCTCTTTGATCCTCTTCTGGTTTTCCTCGACCGACGTCTCCACCCCTTCGACCTTTTTGTCCAGGGTGGCGATTTGTTCGATGACCATCTTCTTGGTCGCGCAGGCCGGCCCCAGGACCAGGACGAGCGTGATCGCGGCCAGGACGAAAACGGCTTTCGCGGCGTTCTTCATGCGAACCTCCTTGGTGTTCCCTCAATATCCTTGACGCGTCCTGATCCGGTATCCTTTATTGGACGTCAGGACGCTGATGCCTCGATATTCGCCCCCAGATTCCTTGTTGGAAGTATACCCCATAAGGTACTGGTGGCTCAACTCCCGGCGGATCTCACCCAGGGCACCCTTCAGCTCCGGCGGGGTGTTTAAAATGAAGGCTTTTCCTCCCGTGGCCAGGGAGAATTTCTGCAGATCGTCCATGATACCCGCCGGCGTCGCTCCTGCTCGCCGCTTGTGTTCCTGAAGGAGCC
>PMCY01000137.1:0-4636 GCA_003154255.1 Candidatus Aminicenantota bacterium
TCGATGACTTTATATTCGGCCCGGATCTTGTCGCCCGCGTCCTGCAGGAATAAAGAAAGCTTCTTGATCTTGGCCGGTTCGACGACGAATTCGGCCCAGGCTTCCCGGGGAATGGCGTTGTGCTTGTTGCCGCCTTCCAATCGGACCAGGGCCAGGGGAAACTTGACCTGGGCCTGCCACAGCACGCGGGCCAGCAGCTTGATGGCGTTGCCGCGGCCCTCATTGATGTTGAGGCCGGAATGCCCGCCTTTCAGCCCGCTGATCTTCAGGCGGAAAGCGGTCTTGACCTTGGAGGCCTTGCGGGCCAGGGGCAGGGAGATATCCGAATCGGCGCCNNGAGCCGGGATCGATGGAGCGGGCGCCGGTCAGCCCGGTTTCCTCCTCGGTCGTGAAGACGAACTCGAGCGGCCCATGCGTGAGCGTCGCGTCTTCCATGACGGCCAGGGCGGCGCAAACGCCGATGCCGTTGTCCGCGCCCAGAGTCGTGCCGGAGGCGGTGACCCAGCCTTCGCGGATGACGGGCCGGATGGCGTCCTTGAGAAAGTCATGGACGATGTCGGAGTTCTTTTCCCAGACCATGTCTTGGTGGCCCTGAAGGATGACCCCGGGGGCGTTTTCCAGTCCGGCCGTGGCCGGCTTGCTGACGATGACGTTGCCGGCCTTGTCCTTCTTGTAAGCCAGCTTGTTTTTCCTGGCTTGGGCGACGATGTACTCGCCCAGGGCTTTTTCGTGGCCGGAACCGTGCGGGATCTTCAGGATTTCGTCGAAATGCTTCCACAGATGGTTGGGCTTGAGTTCGGATAACTCGGACATGGCGGCCTCCTCAAAAAAATCTTGACCGAATCATGACACAAAGGAGAGCCAATAGGCAAGGAGGGCTCGGGGGTCGTTGGGAATTTGACCGGAGAAGCCGTATATTAGGTGCGGGCTTCGGCCGACGAACCGGGGCCGCGGACAAGGATATGGATATGGGCGCGAGGAAGCCGGAATGCCTGACGACTACGGCTCTCTTGAGATTCCGGACCGGCGTTGTCATGATCTCGATTCTTTGGCCGTCGATCGCTCTCGTTCCGGCAGAAAGGCGGGTCGAGATCAAACTCGGAAGCTCGATCGAAATCGGCCGCCAAGAGCTCCTTTTCGGCTCCTTCGCCTCGATCTGCGAAGATCCCGAAGGCAATTTTTTTGTCCTTGACGAGAAGGAATTCAAGGTTTTCAAGTTTTCACCCGCGGGCCGTTTGCTCCTGACATTCGGGGGGAAAGGGCAGGGACCCGGCGATTTCCAATCCCCGCATCTTATCGTCTTCACGCCGCAGGCCGAGGTTGTGGTCCTCGAAGATTTCTATATTTCCTTCTTTAAAGCCAATGGGAGCTTTGTCCGGAAGCTTAATCTCAGCGATCGCTTTGGACTCGTCTATATTGGTCCGGATCGGTTTCTAGGCTGGGTTTGGCGGCCTGAGGGCCGGCAGCAGGTGCTGCTGGATGGGCATAACAAGATCATGGCCGCTTTCCAGACCCAGCCGAGGGATTCATTCTCAACAACCCTGGCCGATGAAACAGGCCGCGCCGTTATGTTCAATTATTCATCGGAAGCCTATGTCCCGGAGTTGATATTCGGCCAAGGCGGAGGCGTGGGACTGGCGGGACTCAGTACTCTTTATGATCTTGCCCTGCTGGATGAAAAAGGACAAATTATCGGGTCGGTTCGAAAAAGCCTTGAACCTGCCAGGATTAGCGGAAGCGAGAGAGCCCGCCTGGAACAGGAAATCCGGGAATTTTCAGAAGCCCGCCGTTGGCCGGGACGCGCCGCCCGGGAACTTGGCAAAAAAATCCCCGAATTTAAAGCCATCATTCGGGCCGTCAGGGTCTCGCCGCGGCATATTTTCGTTTTCCGCGTCGCTCGGGATATCACCCGTGAAGACAATTCCATCGCCGTCGACGTCTTCTCTCTTCGAGGGGAATTCCTGGGCTCAACGACTCTCCGTCAGGTTCCGCTCTTCATCTCCGGAAAAGCCGTATATTTTGTCGAGACCGATCCTTCAGGAAACGAATATCTCAAGCGGAGTGACTATTCCCTTTCCCTTACGGGAAATTAATTCGATTGCTTGAAGCGGATGCTCCCTGCTTTCTTGCTTTAAATTTATCGGTGAAGAAAGGAATTCGCTTTGAACCCGGGATGGCCAATCCCCGCCGGGCGTCCCGACCGGAGTGTTTATTGCGGGCGCTCGACCGGGACGCTCTTTGGGCCGCCGGGTCCCATAGGAATTTCNNTTGCGGCGGCCCTGGCGCTTATGATCGGCCCTGCGGCGGCCCAGGATTCCAAACCCGACCCCCTGGCGCTTTACCGGGAAATCGCCGGCGTCTACGAATCCCGGGTCGACGGCCGGCCCTTTTTCGTCACATATTTCATTGAAAATGGCAGGCTGAGGACGGTCCACGCCGATACCATGCCCGTCGATTGCGTGCCCGTCCCCGGGCAGAGCCTCAAGTTCGAGCTGGCCGCGCTCAGCGAGCCCCGGCCCCAGCTCGAGTTCGTCCGGGACGAGAACGGCAAGATCGTCAAATGCCTGACCCGCGCGGCCGGCCGTGAGCTTGTGTTCATCAAGCGGTCGGGCCTATAGAAGGACGGCGATCAGACGGTTTTGGCCCGCTTCTTGGCCACGACTTCCTGGCCCTGCGTCTTGAGAGTGCATTTGACGATCAGCCCTTTTTCGTCGCAGCTGAATTCAAGTTCATAGTACTGGCCGTTGCCGGACACCGTCACGTCGAATTTGAGGGGGTTGTCGCCCTTCATGGGCGTGAGCAATTCCGCGGTTTCCCCCTCGGGCATGCCATAGAGCTTGCCTTCCTGAACATAGAAATTGATGACCATGGCCTGTCCTTGGGCGTCAAAATCGTACGTGCCGGCGATCTCGGCCATGATCTTGGCCAGGTCCACCGGCTTGGCCGGATTTTGCGATTGGGCCCAAGCAGGCAGGCCGGCGGCCAACGCAAATGCAGCCAGGATCGAAAGAGCGGCGAGGAGCGTGAATTTCATGATGGTCTCCCAGTTTAATAAACCGAATCCGACCTTAAATACGAAAAAGGGGGGCCGGGGGTTCATGGAGGTTCATTGACATTTGGGCCACCCCTTCTTAAAATGCAAGCGCTTCGGCATTTAAAGGATACCATGTTGCCTGCCCGAGTTCGACGGATCTTGATCCTCCCGGTCCTGATCTGGGTTCTGCTCTCCGAGCTGTCGGTGGGCGCCGCGGCGCCCGGCAAAGTCCGGGTCATCGCCACCGTCTTTCCCCTAGCCGAATTCGCCCGAGAGATCGGCGGCGCCCGGGCAGAGGTGCGGATGCTGCTCCCTCCAGGCGCGGACGTCCATACCTGGCAGCCCCGGGTCAGCGATATCCGCGGCCTGGAGACAGCCGATCTCCTCCTCTTCGTCGGCAGCGGCCTGGAGCCCTGGCTGGGCAGCCTCCTGAAAGGCGCGGACACGTCCCGCCTGACCCGCTTCGAAGCGGCTGCCGGCCGGGACCTTCTGCCTTCCGCGCCGGACGCCGATGAACACGATGCCGATCATGGCCACGGGGCCTTCGATCCCCATATCTGGCTCGATTTCCGGACCGATCGGGGCATCGCCGACGACATCGCCGCCGCCTTGGCCAAGCTCGATCCGGCCGGAGCCCCGGAATTCCTTCGTGCGGCCGAGGACTTGAAGTCCCGCCTGAACGCCCTGGATGCCGCTTACGAGAAAGGCCTGGGGCCGTGCCGGGGCCGCGATTTCATCCTCGGCGGTCATGCCGCCTTCGCCTACCTGGCCCGCCGCTACGGCCTTCGCCAGGTCGCCGTTTACGGCGCCAGCCCCGACGCCGCCCCCACGCCCAGGGAGACGGCCGCGATCATCGCCCGGGCTTCCAAGGAGAAAACCACGACGATCTTCTATGAGCCGGGCGTTGGAGACAAAATGGCCCGCCTGATCGCCGCCGAAACCGGGGCCCGCGTCCGCGTCCTCTATCCTGGACACAATATCACGCCCGAACAGGCCAAGGCCGGGGAAACGTTTTTCCGGCTTATGGAAGCCAACTTGGAGAGCCTGAAAAATGGCCTGGGATGCCGCTGATCCGGACGTCCTCGTCGGCGTCGAGGGGCTGAGCTTTTCCTACGGCTTCCGGCCTGTCTTGGAGGATATTTCCCTGTCCATCCGGAAAGGCGATTTTCTGGCCGTGCTCGGCCCCAACGGGTCGGGCAAGACGACCCTGGTCAAACTCATCCTCGGCCTCCTCAAACCCGACCGCGGCCGGATCGTCCTTTTCGGAAAACCGGCCTCCGAATTCCAGGANNCCCGGGGCGTGTCACGGCGCGGAGAGGAGGATGCCGTCCGGTCGGCCCTGGCCTTGGTCGGCATGGACGAGCACCGCAACCGGACCATCGGCCGTCTCTCCGGCGGGCAGCAGCAGAGGGTTTTCATCGCCCGGGCCATCGTCAGCCGGCCGCGAATCCTCTTCCTGGACGAGCCGACGGCCGGGGTGGACGCCGGGACGCAGGAGCATTTCTATGATTTGCTGGGCGCCCTCAATACCCGCGAAGGCATCACCATCGTCCTGGTGACCCACGACATCGGCATCGTCAACAAACACATCACCAAGGTCGC
>PMCY01000137.1:4657-6991 GCA_003154255.1 Candidatus Aminicenantota bacterium
CTCGGACCCATGAGCGCCTTCTTCCATTACGCCTTCCTGCAGCGGGCCTTGGCCGCCGGCCTTTTCATCGCCCTAGCCTGCGCCGTCCTGGGGGTCTTCCTCCTGTTGCGCAAGGACGCCATGATCGGCCATGGGTTGTCCCACATCACCTTCGCCGGGGTGGCCTTGGGGTTGTTTCTCGGCTGGATGCCGATGCTGGTCGCCCTCCTCTTCTCGGTCCTGGCCTCCCTGGGGATCATGAAGCTCAAACAGGGAGCGGGTCTGCACGGCGACACGGCCATTGCCATCCTCAGCAGTGTCGGGCTGGCCCTGGGCATCGTCCTGGCCTCGATTTCGGGGCGCTTCAACGTGGCCATCCTCAATTATCTCTTCGGCGACATCCTGGCCATCGANNTGGCCGCGGCGGTCGTAGCGACCGTGGCCTTCTATTATCATCGCTTCATGTACATGACCTTCGACCGGGAGTCCGCCCGGGTGGCCGGCGTACCCGTCCGGCGCCTGGACGCGCTGATCACCGTCCTGACGGCGGTGACCATCGTCCTGGGGATGAAGATCGTCGGGATCCTGCTCGTGGCTGCCCTGCTGGTCATTCCGGCCGCGGCCGGGCTGCGGGTGGCCCGGCATTTCCGGGGCGCGATTGCGGCCTCGGCCTTGGTGGCGGCCCTCTCGGTCGTCATNNCGGGGCTGACGCGCCGGCCTACTTGATGAAGACCACCACCTTGTTCTTGCCTTCCTTCTTGGCCCGGTAGAGGGCCGCGTCGCTCAGATTGATGATCTCCTCGATATTCTGGCTATAGTAGGGTGTCGCGTAAACGCCGATGCTGACCGTCAGGTGGCAGGTCTTGTCGTCTCCGCCGGACCGGAAGGGATAGAGGGCGATCTCCTTGCGCAGGCGTTCGGCGGCCGCCGCCGCGTCGAGGCAGGCCGTCTGGGGCAGAAGGATGAGGAATTCCTCTCCGCCGTATCGGCCGCAGATGTCCGAGGCCCGGACCATGTCCTGGAGGAGCTCGCCCATGGCTTTCAGCACGCGGTCGCCGGCGACGTGACCATGGCGGTCGTTGAGGTTCTTAAAATCATCGAAGTCGATCATCATGATGCTGAGGGGATATTTGTACCGTTCGGAGCGGAAGATCTCCTCCTGCAGGCGGGACTTGATGTAGCTCTGGTTATACAGCCCGGTCAGGCCGTCTTTGATGGCCAGGGTGGTCAGCTTGTCGCTGAGGGCCAGGCCGCTCAGGGCGATGACCAGGATGACGACGAATCCCAAGGTCAGGATCGACCGTTCCAGTGAACGGAAGCCGATCCAATTCCAGTATTGGGGGATGAGGTCGCCCAGGCTGATATAAATGAGATAAGCCCCGACCATGACGATGATCGTCCACAGGCGTTTCTTCAATCCTCCCGTAACGACCGGTAGTTTGGGCATGATCAGCGATCCCTCCGTTTGTCTTTTTACAACTTCCGGAGACCTTTTTCAATCAGACGGCCGATTTCGCCGGCTCCCCGCAGAACCCGCCGACGCAGGGACAACGCCGCGCGGGCCGTGCGGGTTTTGAATTCCTCGTCCGACAGGCCCGGCAGATTGATGCGGACATTATAGTAGGCGCCTTCGGCCGCCGCCCGGGCGGCCAGGGCGGCGACACCCGCGTCGCTCAGCGAGTTGCGGTTGCCTTTTTCGGCGGCCTTACGGGCCAGCTTGAGCAGCTCCAACGCCCCTTCCAGTGTGCGGAAGGGAACCAGGGTCGCCTCTTTGGTCGCCGCTTCCAGGGCGGCCCGGCGCTCGGCGGCCTGTTCATCCGTGACTTTCGGCAGGCGCAAAGCCTCCATGACCTTGTTGAAGGCCTCCGTGTCGAGATCGACCAGCCGGAGGTATTCGTCCTTCAATTCCTGTCCGCGCAGGGCGGTCCGCTTGAGGGTTTTCTGGGAAGCCTCGTAGCCTTTCTTGCCCACGGTCAAGTTGGCCACCATCGCCGACAGGGCCGCGCTGAGGGCCCCGCATAGCGCGGCCACGCTCCCTCCGCCCGGAGCGGGCGAATCNNAGTCCGAGCGAGCGGACCGCGGTCCGGATCAGCTCCTCCTCGGGCACACCCGCGCTCTTGCCCTGTTTCTCCAGATAATATCGCCCGGCGGCCAGAAGGGCGTCCTTGGGGATCAGGCCGACGAGCTCGCTGCCGGTGACCCGCAGGCCCATCTTCCAGGCTTCTTCGCAGACGGTGTCAAAGACGACGTGGACGGGGGTCGTTTTGTAGTTGGTGAAATTGATGGAGATTTGGGCCGTCCCATAATCCTCGATGTACCAGCCGACGGCCTTGACGTTGGAAAACCGGCCGGGCA
>PMCY01000137.1:7060-8491 GCA_003154255.1 Candidatus Aminicenantota bacterium
GGCTCGCCGCAGTCGGGGGCCCACTCCGGGTCCTTGAACTTGTCGGCCAGGCCTTCGTATTCGCCCTGGCGTATGGCGGCCAGATTGCGGCGCTCCGGCTTCAAGGCCGCCTCTTCGTAGAAGTAGACGGGAATTCCCAGCTCCGCGGCGACCCGTTGTCCCAGCCCGCGGGCCAAGGCGATGCAGTCGGCCATGGACACCCCGGATACCGGGATGAAAGGGCAGACATCGGTGGCCCCGATTCGGCTATGGGCCCCCTTATGGCCGCGCATGTCGATCACCTCGGCGGCCATGCGGATGGCCCGAAAAGCCGCTTCCTGAACGGCTTCCGGCCCGCCGATGAAGGTCACCACAGTGCGATTGGTCGTCTCGCCCGGGTCGACGTCCAGAAGCTTGAGGCCGGGTACGGATTCGATTTCCCGGGTGATGGCCCGGATTTTGTCCTTGTCGCGCCCCTCGCTGAAATTGGGAACGCACTCCACGATCTTCATCTAAGGCTCCTTTGTGTTGCGGTCTTTGCGGTACAGGTATTGGCCCTTGGCGTCGTAGTATTCGACCGTCTCGAATTCGGCCAGACGCTCGTCGCAGTCCTTTTTGCTGCCGGCGATGACGACGATCAGCCGGGATTGAAGGCTTCGGGCGGCGGTTTCGGCCACCCGCTCGGGACCAACCAGCCACATCGGCTCATAGTAGCGGTTCCAGGCTTCCGGGCCCCAGCCGACGGCTTCGATCAGCCCGGCCCGGGCGACGAAGTCTTCGAAACGGGCCAGGCGCAGGGGGAAATTGCCGATGAGCGTGGACTTGGCCAGCTCAATCTCTTCGGGCGGGATGGGTTCCCTGCCCGGCGCGCGGAGAATCCTGACCATTTCCTGCACCGAAGGCACGATCGTCGCGACGGGGGTCAGGGCCCGGGCGATGAAAACCGCGCCGCTGCGGAAGTAATTGATCTCGGAAAAAGCGCTGAAGGCCAGGCCTTTGCCCTCGCGCAGGGTCATGAACAAGCGCGACCCCGTCGTTCCGCCCAGGATCTGGTTCAGAACGCTGAGGGTGAACCGGCCGGGAATATCAGGGTTGGGCAGGAGAAATCCCGCGGCCACGGCGCAGACCTTGGCTTCGGGGACGTCGATGAAGCAGACGCGGTCATGATCCTGAACGCGCAACGCGGAGGCGGACGGGGCCGGGACATCGCGCGACTGCCAGGCGCTCAGGAAGCGGACGGCCTTCTTGGCCGCGGCCGGGGCCTGGATGTCGCCGATAAATACCAGATGGGCGGTGTTGGGCCGGTAATANNAACTTGGCGTAGGGGTGGCCCTGGAAGAGCAGGCGCAGGAGATGGCGGCGGGCGACATACTCCGGGTCCCTGTTCTTTTCCATGAGGTCGTAGCGCAGGCTGAATTTGAGGTTGGCCAGCTCGCGTTCGGAGAATCCCGG
>PMCY01000274.1 GCA_003154255.1 Candidatus Aminicenantota bacterium
GCCACAGGCGCTTGTAATACGCGGATCGGGTCATCATGGGGCGCTATTATAGTCCAGTGCCCGACTTTTCCCATAACGCCGCGAATTCCGGAATCTCGATCTGTTCCGACCGGATTCTCGGCTCAAGGCCGGAAAGGACGCGGGCGATTTTCTCTGATGGGTATCCGGCCGCAGCCAGATTGTTGGACAGGGTTTTTCGGCGCTGGGCGAAAGCGGCGAAGAGGAACTTGCGGAACCCGGCCTCGTCCTCGATGGCTACCAGTGGGCGCTCACGCTTCGTCAGCAAAAGGACCGCCGATTCGACCTTGGGCGGGGGGATGAACGAGCCGGGGTGCAGGCGGAAGAGGATTTTGGCCTCAAAATGGATCTGCAGCAGGATTCCCAAAGGAGCGTAGTCCTTTGATCCGGGGCCGGAAGTGATGCGTTCGGCGGTTTCCCGCTGGATAAGAAAAACGGCCCGGGAAATCGCTTTCTTGAGATCGACGACGCGGAAGAGGATCGGCGAAGAGATCGAATAGGGTAGATTGCCGGCCACGGCGAACGGTCCGTCCGGCGCGCCGTGTTTTTTCATCAGCGCCGGCCAGTCGAGATCGAGGATGTCGCCCTCAACGATGGTCAAACCGGCTATTGCTTGCTTGGCCAATTCCGCGGCCAGGGGCGGGTCCTTCTCCACGGCGACGACCCGAGCGCCGGCGGCAGTCAGGGCCGCCGTGAGGGGGCCTTTCCCGGCTCCGATCTCCAGCACTGTCTCACCCGGCACGATGTGCACGGCGGCGGCGATCTTGTTCAGGATGTTGGGGTCGCGCAGAAAGTGTTGGCCGAGGGCGTGCCGGCGCGATTTCTTCATCGGCCGGATTTGACGGTGGAGGGGGTGTAGCGCTTCTTGAACTTGACGGCCATGAGCAGGGTTTCGAGCAGGGCCAGGAAATCGAGCTTGGTTTGGCCCCTGGTTCGGTCGATGAATATGATGGGGACTTCACCGATCGAGAACCCCAGAAGCTGGACCTTGCGCAGAATCTCCAGAACCACGGACTGGCCGACCGAGATCAGATCGTCGAGGTCGACGGCCTCCAGGACGGAACGCTTGAAGCAGCGGAAGCCGGAGGATACGTCCTTGACGTCGATCTTGTATAAGCGGCGGATGAAGGCCCGGACGCAGAACGTGATAATGCGGCGGTGGAAGCCGCGGTCGGCGTCCCGGCCGCCCGGCACGAATCGCGAGCCGAGGACAAGGTCGTAACGGCCCGCCGCGGCGATCAGATCGGGAATAAATTTGGGCTGGTGGGAAAAGTCGCCGTCCATCTCAATGACGAAATCAGCGCCCAGGGCCAGCGCGGCCTTGAAGCCGTCGATGCCTCCGGAACCGCGGCCGCGCCGCTTGTAGCGGACCAAGGCGTGGACGCGCGGATCGGTTTTGGAAAGCTCTGCGACGAGCGCGCCGGTGCCGTCGGGAGAATTGTCATCGGCCACGAGGACATGGACGTCGTGATCGGGCAGGGGCAGGGCCAGGATGGCTTGGATCAGGTCGCCGATGTTTTCCCGCTCGTTGTACGTGGGAACCATGGCCACGACGCGCGGGCGGCGGTTTTCGGTCATTTCGTTTCCAGCAAGCCGCGGACAGCTGCCAGCACTTGGACCGGGGTGATCGATTCCATGCAGACGGGATCAGGGCAGGTCTGCTTGTAGCAGGGGGCGCACTCCGCTCCGGCCAAGAGCTTGACGCCGCGGCCGTAGGTTTCGATTTCCTGCGGGCAGGTGGGTCCGAATAAAACGACGGTTTTTCGTTTCAAGGCCAGGGCGATGTGCATGGCCAGCGTGTCCGAGCAGACGACGGCATCCATCTTTTCCAGGAACCCGGCGAATTCAAGAAGCGAATTGTCCGTGCCCGTGTCGAAGACAAACGTCGCCGCCCGGCCGGCCAGGCGGCGGTTGAGGGCCTTTTCGCGTTCTCCGCCCAACAGGAAGATGTTGGCCTTCATCGTTCGCTTGAGCAGCTTGATCAGGGCCAGGAAATGCGCTTCCGGCCATTGCTTGGTCGTGAACTTGGCCCCGGCGCCCGTGTTCAAGCCGATGTTCGGGCGTCCGGCGGGGACGCGCCGGGCCTTGAAGAAGGCGGCGGCCTTGGCCCGGGCTTCTTCGGGCAGGACGAAAACGTAATCGTCGTCTCGATAGTCGAGCTCGACGGCCTCGAAGATCATCCTCTGGTAGGACTTTTGATTGACCTTGAACTTGAGGTCATCGTCCACGCCGAGGCGCATGGAATAATCAGCGGCCGGTGAGAAGACGGTCAGGTTGCCGTGTTCGTTTAGGCCGAAGCCGAACTTGCGCGGGGCGGAGACAAGCCCCGCCAGGGCCACCAGGCCGGGGTCCTTGTCGAGCGAGTAGACGGAGTCGAAGCGCTGGCCCTGCAGGGCCAGAACTGTTTCAATGTTCAGCGGCAGGAGGCGGTCGATGAGCGGGATGTCGCCGAGCAATTCGAGGCTTTCTTCATCCACCACCCAGGTAATGAAGGCGTTCGGATATTTGCGGCGCAGCCCGGTCAGGATCGGCGTCGTGCGCAGGACGTCGCCCTGGGCCCGGCATTTGATGACCAGGATCTTGGGGCCGAAAGGTTTGAACTGGGGACAGCCGTCGCAGGCGCGCTTGAATTTACAGGGTTTTTCACCCTTGAAATAGACGCAGTCCGGACGGACGAGGAGCGAATTTTTCATCGCCGTATTGTAAGCCACAATTGCGGGGCTTTTCAACGCGGCGCCCGCGTTTAGCGTTTTTTCGCCAAATACAGGATATGCGGATACCAATAGCCTTTTTGCTGGGGGACGACTTCGACGTCGAAGCCGACCCGGTCGAGGAGAGCGGTGAAATCTTTGCGGCTCTGGAAATGGAAACGGCTGCCCAGGGTGAAGCCGATGATCTTGACCGCCAGGGTTTCCTGCAGCATGTTCCAGACGAATTTCCAGCGCGGACGGGTGTCCATATCTTTGACCGCCAGCACGCCTCCCGACGGAAGGGCGGCGTGACATTTGCGCAGGATGGCTTCCTT
>PMCY01000230.1:0-24251 GCA_003154255.1 Candidatus Aminicenantota bacterium
AAGGAGAACCGGCATCATGAAAAAAACGCTGCTGCTGATCGCCGCCCTGGCGGTCCTGGCTTTGGCCTGCGCTAAAAAGGAGACTCCCGCGCCCGTGATCCAAGAACAAAATCCCCTCCTGGCCGAATGGACGGCGCCCTTCGGGACGCCGCCTTTCGATCAAATCAAGGAAGCCCATTTCCGGCCGGCCTTCGACGAAGGCATGGCCCGGCAGAAGAAGGAAGTCGAGACAATCGCCGCCTCGACCGAGGCCCCGACGTTCGCCAACACCATCGAAGCCATGGAATATGGCGGGGCGCTCCTGTCCAAGGTCGGCAACGTCTTCGGCGCCCTGACCGAGAACAACACCAACGACGTCCTGCAGAAGATCCAGGCCGAGCTGGCCCCAGTTCTGGCCAAGCATGCCGACGACATCGTCCTCAACGCCAGGCTCTTCGAGCGGGTCAAAGCTATCCACGAGAAGCGCGACACGCTGGGCCTGACGCCCGAGCAGGCCCGCCTGCTGGAGGAGACCTATAAAGGGTTCGTCCGCAGCGGCGCGGCCCTGGACGAGGCCAAGAAGGCCGAGCTCCGCAAGGTCAACGAGGAGCTGGCCGTGCTGTCCCAGAAATTCGGCCAGAACGTCCTGGCCGAGGACAACGGCTTCAAGCTGGTCCTGGAGAAGAAGGAAGACCTGGCCGGCCTGCCCGAGGACATGGTTACTTCCGCGGCCGAAGCTGCCAAGGCCGCCGGGCAGGAAGGGAAATGGGCCTTCAGCCTACACAAGCCCAGCTGCATCCCCTTCTTCCAGTACTCCTCGCGGCGGGACCTGCGGGAGAAGCTGTTCAAAGCGTTCATCAAGCGCGGCGACAACGACAACGCCACCGACAATAAAAAGATCCTGAGCCGGATCGCCGCCCTGCGGGTTTCCCGGGCCAACCTGCTAGGCTATAAGACCCACGCCGATTACGTCCTGGAGGAGAACATGGCCAAAACGCCCGCCGGCGTCTACAAACTCCTCGACCAGGTTTGGAAGCCGGCCCTGGCCACGGCCAAGGCCGAGGCCCGCGAGCTCGAAGCGATGATGCACAAAGCCGGCATCGCCGGCAAGCTCGAACCTTGGGACTGGTGGTTTTACGCCGACAAGTTGAAGAAAGCCAAATACGACCTCGACGACGAGTCTCTGCGGCCTTATTTCGAGCTTAAGGCCGTCCGCCAAGGCGCCTTCGACGTGGCCGGCAAGCTGTGGGGCCTGAAGTTCGAGAAGCGGACGGACATCCCAGTCTACCATCCCGACGTCGAGACGTTTGAGGTCAAGGAAGCCGACGGCACCCACATCGGTATCCTCTATTCGGACTATTTCCCCCGCCCGGCCAAGCGCGGCGGGGCCTGGTCGAGCGCCATTCGCGAGGAGAGCGTCCGTAACGGGGTCAAGACAACCCCTATCGTCTACAACGTCGGCAACTTCACCAAGCCCACGGCCGATAAGCCCTCGCTCATCACCTTCGAGGAAGCTTCGACCCTCTTCCATGAATTCGGCCACGCCCTGCACGACCTGCTGTCCAACGTCACGTACGAGTCACTGTCCGGAACCAACGTGCCCCGCGACTTCGTCGAGCTGCCCTCCCAGCTCATGGAGAACTGGGCCGGCGACAGCGAGGTCATCAAGATATACGCCAAGCACTACAAGACGGGCGAGCCCATTCCCCAGGCCCTGGTCGACAAGATCAAGAAGGCGGGGCTGTTCAACCAGGGATTCACCACGGTCGAGTACATGTCGGCCTGCTACCTGGACATGGACTGGCACACTCTGACCGAGCCCAAGGAGCAGGATGCCGCCGCTTTCGAAGCCGCTTCGCTGAAGAAAATCGGCCTGATCCCGGAGATCGTCGTCCGCTACCGCAGCCCCTATTTCCAGCACATCTTCTCCAGCGGCTATTCGGCCGGCTATTACAGCTATCTCTGGAGCGAGGTCCTGGACGCCGACGCCTTCCAGGCCTTCAAGGAAACCGGCCTCTACGATCAGAAGACGGCCAAGAGCTACCGCGACAACATCCTGTCCAAGGGCAACACCCGGGAGCCGATGGAATCCTACAAGGCCTTCCGCGGCCGCGAGCCCAAGGTCGAACCCCTGCTTAAGCGGAGGGGCTTCCTCAAATAAATATTTGAAAATATTTTTTCAAAGGGGGACACAGTATTGTGTCCCCCTTTTTGAAAATAAAGTGAAATAAATATGAAGACGGCCGGCGGGAATGCGAGGCGAATCGCGGCGGCGACGGCCGTGGTCGCCCTGCTGGCGGTCGCGTTCTGCGCACCGCGCGGGCCCGACCGGGCCGTGGATTCGCCCGACGGCGTGACCATCGTCTACCATATCGAAGGGAAGGGCTCGCCGGCCCTGGTCTTCGTCCACGGCTGGAACTGCGACCGCTCCTATTGGCGAGACCAGGTCGCCTACTTTGCCCGGACCCACACTGTGGTCGCCATCGACCTGGCCGGCCACGGCGAGTCCGGCTCGGAGCGGAAGTTCTGGGCCATCCCGGCCTTCGGAGCCGACGTAGCCGCGGTCGTCAAGGAGGAGGGCCTGAAGCGAGTCCTCCTCGTCGGCCACTCCATGGGCGGCGAGATCAGCCTGGAAGCGGCCCGCCTCCTGCCCGGCCGGGTCGTTGGCATCATCGGCGTGGACACTTTCCAGGACTTCGCCGCAACCATCAGCCCGGAGGAGATCGCCTCGGCCGTGACCTACTATCGGGCCAATTTCAAGACGGCCATGGAGATGATCGCCCGGTCCATGTTCCCCTGGGGCGTCGACCCGAGCCTGGTCGAGCGCGTCGTCCGGGGGATGACGACCGCCAACCCTGATATCTCCATGGCCGTCATGGAGGCCCTGTTCAGCTATCGGCCCGAACGGGCCCTGAGGGATGTCCGAGTACCGATCCGGGTCATCAACTCCGACCACCGGCCCACCAACATCGCCGGCAATCGTAAAATGGCCGCTTCCTTCGGAGCCCGGATCATGACCGGTCACGGGCATTTTCTGTTCCTGGAAGCTCCAGGCGAATTCAACCATGTGCTGGAGCAGACCATCGCCGAGCTGGCCCTCGGCCGCTAGGCCGTCCGGCTTAACTTTTCTCCCGCCCGGAAGGTGGAAAGGGTGTGGAGAGGAGGCATGGTCAACGCCTACCGGTCCTTCCTCGCCGCCCGTCCCCGATCCTAGCCCGGAGCACCCTCCGTCTTGACGGGGCGGGCGAGGCGCGTACAATGACCCTATGAGCGGATACGGACCTCGCCCGTCGATCGGAAATTCCATCCTGGCCTGGGGCCTGCTCTGGGGCGCGGCTGAAGCCAGCGTCGGGCACATCCTGCACTGGATTCCCATCCCCGGATTGGCCGGCCTGGTCATGATCCCGGCCGGGATCTTCATCCTGGGCCGGGTTTTTGCGGAAACAGGCCGCCCAAGCTCGATCGCGGCGGCGTCTTTCATCGCGGCATCAGTCAAGCTGGCCGATTTGGCCCTGCCCGGCCGGGGACCGTCCATGGCCCTGCGCCCGGCTTTGGCCATCCTCTTCGAAGGACTTCTCATCGCGGCCCTCTTCGCCGCCGCGCCGCGCCTGCTGCGCCGGACCGCATGATCGAACCCGTTCCCGGCGCCGACCGCATGGTCCGGACGGGCTGCCCGGCCCACAACTGCGGCGGCCGCTGTCTTCTCCGCGTCTGGGTCCGCGGCAACACCATCATCCGCATCGATACCGACGACCGGCCGACCGACGAGCCGGCCGATCCTCAACTGCGGGCCTGCATCCGCGGCCGGGCCTATCGATTCCGCCAGAACCGCACAGACCGCCTGCTTTACCCGATGAAGCGGACCGGCAAGCGCGGCGAAGCCAAGTTCGCCCGCGTCTCCTGGGACGAAGCGTTCGAGACGATGGCGGAACGGATCGTCCGCACCCGGGATACTCACGGCCCCGCTTCCCTCTTCGTCCCCTACGGCACCGGGAGCTACAGCCTGACCAACGGCCGCTCCACGGCCGAGCGGCTCCTCAACCTCGTCGGCGGCTCGCTGGGCTTTTACAACAGCTACTCCTGGGCCTGCATCTCGGCGGCCACGCCCACGGTTTATGGCACCGCCATCACCGGGAACCAGCGCCAGGACTGGCTGAACGCCCGCCTGATCCTGATGTGGAGCTGGAACCCGGCCGAGATGCGGGACGGGACGAACTCGGAGTATTTCATCAAGAAGGCCCGGGAGCGCGGGGCCCGGGTCGTCTGCCTCGACCCGCGCCAGACCCTGAGCGCCGTCGCCTTGGCCGACGAATGGATTCCCGTCCGGCCGGGGACGGACACGGCCCTGATGAGCGCCATGGCCTATATCATGATCACGGAAAATCTCCATGACCGCGATTTCATCCGGACGCATTGCGTCGGCTTCGACGAAACACAAATGCCGGCCGGCATGGAAGGCGCGGAGAGCTATAAAGACTATATTCTCGGTTCGCGCGACGGCGTCCCCAAGACCCCGGAATGGGCCGAGGCGCTCACGGCCGTGCCGCGGGCGACCATCGCCCGGCTGGCCCGCGAATATGCCACAACGAAGCCGGCCGTCCTCTACCAGGGTTACGGGATGCAGCGGCGGGCCTACGGCGAGCAGGCCGTCCGGGCCGGATGCGTCCTGGCGGCCATCACCGGTAACGTCGGCATCCCGGGCGGATGGGCCGGCGGCATCGCCCTGCAGGCCCCTGACGGCGGCGTGGGCTGGGCCATCCTGCCCGTGGGCGAGAATCCGGTCCAAGCCCTCATTCCGTCTTTCCTATGGTCCGAAGCCGTCCTCCGCGGCCACACCATGGGGCCGGCCGACGGCGTCGTCGGCGCGGACCGGCTGGGCACGGACATCAAGCTCATCTGGTCGGTGGCCTCCAACATCCTCATCAACCAACACAGCAACGTCAATCGCTCCGCGGAGATCCTGGCCGACGAGAACAAAGTTGAGTTCCTGGCCGTCCAGGACAACTTCCTGACCCCCACGGCCCGCTATGCCGACCTTCTCCTGCCGGCCTGCACCCAGTTCGAGACGTGGGGCATCCAGGACGGCTGGAAGTACGGCGAGGAAGTCATCCTGGCCCCCAAGATCGTCGATCCGCCCGGCGAGGTGAAGAGCGACTACTCCATCGGCGCCGGGATCGCCGCGAAGCTTGGAGTCGCCGAGGCCTACACCGAGGGCCGCGACGAGCACGGCTGGGTGGGATGGGCCGTCGATCATTATCGGAAGATGCGATTCCCCCAAATTCCCGGATTGGACGCGCTGGAAGCGGCCAACGCGGGCCTCTACGCCCGCCCGGTTGAAACGCCCGCCGTGGCCTTCGCCGATTTCCGCCGCGATCCGGCCGCCCACCCGCTGCCCACTCCGTCCGGGAAAATCGAGATCTTCTCCAAAAAGCTCTTCGATATGAAAAGGCCGGACGACATCCCGGCCGTGCCCAAGTACATCCGCGAATGGGAGAGCCCGTTCGGGCCCGAGGCCGCGGATTTCCCGTTCCAGGTCATCGGCCACCACACCCTGTCGCGCGTCCATTCGACGCACGGCAACGTGCCCGAGCTCGCCGAGGCTTTCCCCCAACGGGTCTTCATCAACCCGCTCGACGCGGAGCGGCGGGGCCTTCGCGACGGCGACACGGTCAAGGTTTGGAACGGGCGCGGCGCCCTCGTCCTGCCCTGCCGGATCACGGGACGGGTCATGCCCGGCGTTCTGGCCATCCCCCAGGGCGCCTGGTGGGCGCCGGACGCGGAGGGGCTTGACCGCGGCGGCAACGTCAACGTCCTCAGCTCGGAGCGCTGGACGCCCTACGCCTTCGGCAACGCCCAACACACGATCATGGCCCAGGCGGCCAAGGCCGGGAGGCGCTGACCATGCCGCGCCGCCTCGGCTTCTTCGTCGACGCCTCGGCCTGCTCGGGCTGCAAGGCCTGCGCCATGGCCTGCCGGGACAAGAACGACCTGCCGTCCGGGGTCCGCTGGCGGCGCGTCTACGAGATCGCCGGTGGAAATTGGCGCCGGGAGGGCGAAGCCTGGGTCCCCGACCTCGTCGCCTACAATCTTTCGATCGCCTGCAACCATTGCGAGAAGCCGGAGTGCTTGGAGGGCTGCCCCGCGGGGGCCATCGTCCGGCGCAGCGACGGTATCGTGGTCATCGATCGGAACAAATGCCTCGGCTGCCGCTATTGCGAATGGGCCTGCCCCTACGGCGCGCCGCAATACGACGAAGAGGCCGGGATCATGACCAAGTGCGACTTGTGCGCCGATCTCGTGGATGTCGGAACGAGCCCAGCCTGCGTGCGGGCCTGCCCCATGCGGGCCCTGGAATTCGGCGATATCGAAGATTTGCGCGGGCGCTACGGCGGCACGGCCGACATCCATCCCCTGCCGCCTTCAACCATGACCGATCCGTCCTTGACCATCCGGCCGCACCGGGACGCCGCCAAAGCCCGGGAAAAGAAGGGCCTGATCAAGAACCGCGAGGAGACCTGACATGAAGCTCCGCGAATGGCCGCTCGTCCTCTTCACCGTGTTGGGGCAGGCGGCCGTGGGCGCGGCGCTTTTTATCGTCCTGCCTCTTTATATTTTTCCCGGCTGGGCCGCCATCCGAAGCGTGGACGAACTGCGTATTGCCGGTCCTGCCGCCATCGTCGCCTTGCTCGGCGCGGCTGCCGTCTTCTCGCTCTTCCATTTGGGCCGCCCCCAACGGGCCTTCCGCGCCCTGACCAAATCCGGTTCGTCCTGGCTGAGCCGCGAGGTCACAGCCGAGATGATCTTCGGGATCGCCTCGGCCGCTCTGGCCGTCCTGGCCTGGAAGATGCCCCGCTCGGCGGCCTCGACCACTCTATCCGTGCTCGTCGTCGCCGAAGCCGGGGCCTTCATTTACAGCATGGCCCGCATCTATACGATCGCCGCGGTTCCGGCCTGGTTCTCGCCGGCGACACCGGTGTCGTTCGCGTCGACGACGCTGGTCCTGGGTTCCTTGATCGGGGCAATTCTATCCGGAACGATCGGAACTCCGGGGCTGGACCAGTCCCGCTTCCACTCCGGTTTGACCGGCGCCGCGGTCATCATTCTGGGCGCCTCTTTCGTGATCGCCATCCTCTATGCGCCCCGCTTCGGAGTCTTCGCCCGCAAGGAGCCGTTTCCAGTTGCTGCCCCTATCCGCGGCCTGGCTTTGGTCCAGGCGATGCGCCTGGCCCTCTTGGGACTGGCCCTGGCGTTTGTCGGATTCGGTTCGGCTCTCGTTCCGGCCCTGGCGGCAGCGTTCATCTCCGAGATCCTGGGGCGGTTCGTCTTCTATTCCCTGCCCGCCGGGTTCTAAGATAGAGCGATCCTCGTCTTAGATCAAAATCCGGAAATCACCTTAAAAAATCCGCCTTTTCATCGAGAAATCAAAAAATTTGCTTCCGGGACTTGCCTTTGAACACGGCTACTTTCTTCTTAGAATGAAGCTGGCCGGCGCATAGGCGCCCAGATCGAAGGACAGCCGGCACTCCTTCAATAAAACAGGCTTTCCGATCGCCCTTCCACGCAGATCGACCGGTGTCGCCGTGGCGAAGGAAGCGCCCGCGGGAAGCGTCACGGCCAGGGGGCCGGCGACGCCGCCCTGCTCCCAGAAGCGCAGCACAGTTCCCTCCCCGTCCGGATTGGGGCCGAAGGCAGTGATCGCGATTCCTTTACGGGAGAGCGTCAGCCCGGCCGCCGACGCCGGCAGGGCACCGGGATGGCTTCTCGACCGTCCGACCCGCAGGGGAACGCGGGCTTCCATCGAGGGAGAGAATAGCGCCGCTTCCGGAGTAAACTTGTCGAAGGCCCAGAGCCGCACGCGCGAGGTCATGCGGCCGCCGTCCCCAATCCAGGCGGCGAAATTGGTCCGCCATTGGTTGTTGTAGAGCTGCACATAGACGTACGGATCCTTCGGCTCCCAGCGCTTGTCGAACTGATAGAGGCCCGGCCGGCCCAGGCTGACCATGGGCGAGTCCAGCGGGCAAAGGCCGACGCCCGATCCGGAATCCCCGTCGTAGACGGCGACGCCGCCGTTTACCCAGAAGAGATGGTAATTGGCGTTGTCCACGATGAAATCCCGGACGGGATCGACATCCGCACCGAGGCGGCCGAGGCGGAAACGGGGATGGGCGATGCGGAAAGGAAAGCAGATCCATGCGGTTTCCGGCCAGACCTCGGGCTGCTTCTGCCAGGCGACTTCGACGTCGGCGGCCGGCGCCCCGGCCGGCAGGGTCAACCGAATTGAGATTTTCTGCGCCGGACCCGGACCGGAAAGGACGCCCGTCAGGACCGCCGATACGTCGATGGCGCTCTTTTCCATCGTCAACATCATGTCCGCGGGCAGGGCAGATTGATAGACGCCGTCCTTGGGCATGTCGTAGGGCGCGAACATGAGCTGATGCATGGTGTACTGCGGATAGAGGGACTTGCCCAGCCAGTCGGCGATGTCCTTGTATCCGAAGCGCTCGTAAAAATATTGCCCGAAGCCCTGGGGCGCGGCGGGATCGACCAGCTCACGGCCCGAGCGCTTGTCGACCAGGCTGGCGATGCGGCCGTGCTTGGCGTCCAGCACGGCTTTGAAAAAGGGGCTTTCCAGAACACCACTCTTCTCGTCGGCCGTCAATTCGACGGCGGCCGGAACCTCCGGCGACGCGGTGAACGTTCGATAGCCCAGCGGGGGGATGTCCCGGGCCATGAAGCGGGTTACCGGAGCGGCGTCCTCGAGGGACGGGTGCTCATGGGAAATGGGTGCGGCCGGGCCGCCGTCGGCGGGCTTGAGCGAAGTGAATTCAGGCAGGATGCGGGAATCCACGACCACTTCACCGTCTCGCGGCCAGGGCAGGGGATTGTAGACGACGATGCGGGGGCCTTTCACGTTCACGCCGTCCGCCAGGGCGGCGATGGCGTCGGCATAGGGCTCGGTGAGGAGATTGCGGATGAAGAACGCGTAATCGGCGTGGTCTCTCCAGGAATCCTCCATCATTTTGAACTGGGGCGGCAGGCCCCGCTCCCATAGGGCTTCCCAATCCCGCCCGAACGGCAATTTGATGTAGTGCTGATTGGCCAGCCCCCAGGTGTGCTCGCTGTAGAGGAGGCTTTTCTCGTAGGCGGCGGCGACCGCCGCGCCGTAATCGGGGAGGAAAACGCTCCAGATCTTTTCCAGCGTCGTCAGTCCCTCCAACCCGCCGATCCAGGGCCGGGTGGCGCGGGCGACGCGGGCAGCCTCCGGCTGGCTCATCGGGCCCTGGATCCAGGTGTCGCCGATGTCGCTGCGGACGACCGGGAGCCGGCTCAGATCTTCCCGCAGAATCGCATCGGCGAAATCGTCCATGGTCCCGACCTTGGCCCGGACGCCGAGGCGGCTATAGAAGGCCAGGTCGCGACTGACGGTTTCCGGTTCCGGCGGCCCCTGATTGTCGCCGGTCATGCGGATCGAAACCCAGTTTTTGTGCGGCCACCCGTCGGGAGGAAGATCGCCGCTTCCGTAGCCATTGTTGTAGAGAGTCAACAGGCGAGAGCCGTCGGGGCCCTCCCACCAGAACATCGGGGGCAGGCCCAGGGTGATGTTCACCAGCGGCCCGCCCATGTGATAGAACTTGATCCCGGCGTGGGCGAAAAGCGTCGGCAGGATCCAGGACTGGCCCGGTACATCGCTCATTTTCGCGCTGACCGAAAGCGGCCGGTCGTAGCGCCGGGCCAAGGTCGAGGAGATGTTCAGGCCGCGAACCAAGTCTTCGATCTCCGCCGTCTCGGTGTGGGTCGTGAACGGATAGGCGTGGACGGCCAGGTTGCCGGAGCGGATGGCCTGCTCGATCTTCTCCCGGCGCTCCGGGGTCTGGCCCGGCCACAGGATCTGCTTCATCGGCCAGCCGGAAAGCGTCCAAACGAATTGCTTCTCCTTGGGCTGACGGCCGTTCTTCTCGATGGCCTCCAGCACGCGGTCAGCCATCTCGGTCCGGTACTCGTGGACGACGTCATGGACGGTCGAGGAATAGCCGATGTCGAAATGGGTCTTGTAGACGATGATGACGTTTTCCAGCGCGCCTTTTTTAAGCGCCGCGGGCGGGGCGGGGTTTTGGGCGATTGCAGGCCGGCCCAAGCCGGCCCAGGAGAAGATCAGGGCGACAGAAAGGAACGCTGGGATTCTCATACGGCGGCTTCCTCAAACAAAGGAGGGTTCTCTCTCAGAGCGGAGCGGCGAATCGGCCCGCATCGCCGGCACTATAGCGCCGGCCGTTCGGCGGTGTCAATCCGCGCGGCCATNNCCCTCTTCTGGTATAATCGCGGCGTGACGAAGACAGCCAAGAAACCGGCCCGGCCCGAGAGCGCCTTCCGGGTCATCCGCAAGAGGTATCCCGGGCTGGTGGCCCGCATCCAGGGGCTGATCGAGGATTCGGAGAAGGCTTTCGCCGGAAACGCGCCTGAGTCCGAAGGAAGCTATCTTTGGGAGCACACCGTCCATGTCGCCTCCCTGGCCTTCAAGCTGGCCGAGGAGGAGCGCCGCGACCCGCTCCTGGCCGCGATCACGGCCCTGTTCCATGACGCCGGGAAATTCGCCGGCGGGCGCTATCACGCCGGCGACGCGGCCGAGGAGGCCGCCGCGGCGGTCCTAGCCGAACCCCTGCTCAAGCGCTCCCGCGTCCCAGCCGCCGACCGCGAATCGATCCTCTCCGCGCTCGGCGCGCTTTATAAGGAAGGCGCCGGCCCCCACCCGCTGGCCGACATCGTCCACGACGCGGACTTCCTGTCCAAGTTCGGCTTGCTCGGCGTGGCCCAATTCTTCATCAAATCGACCCTGCGCGGACGGACGCTGCGGACGGCGGTCATGAACTCCCTGAGCAAGGAATTGACCTACGCCGCCTGCCTGCCGCTCAATATGCGGACCCAAGCAGGGCGAGCGATGGCCGCGCGGAAGTCGGAGGACTCGCTGGGATTCTACGCCGGCCTGCTTAAGGAATTGAGGGACGTCCACGACCTGGATTTCCGGGTCGAGACGCTCCGCTTGCCCCTGCCGGATCGGCCGCGCCGGACGATCGAAATCAGGCTCGTCCTGCCGGCCGCCTGCGCCGCCTGCGGGGGAACGTGGACCGTCCGACCGGAAATCGTCCAAGGCAAGAAATGCCGGACTCTCAAGGCGGCCGTCGCCTGCCGCGGCTGCGGCGCGTCGCAGGAAATCGCCTTCTGCCTGCCCGAGCTGGCCGCCCGATAAGACCGGCGCGCAGTTGACGAGGGAAGCGATCTTTTTTATATTGGGCCCAGCCCGAGGAGGAGCCGCCATGCGCGTCTATCTTCTGGACGATCAGGTTCCCGTTTTCCCCAAGCCCGACGGGACGTCCATCCCTCTGGCCCGCCTGTCCGCGCACGAGGAGATCGATCTGGGCCACACGGTCAAATCCGGAGGGGCCGACTGGGTGGAGGCCGTTTTGGGAGACGGCCGGCGCGGCTATATCGCCGGGCCGACCAAGATCCACGAAATCAAGCTGACCACCCTCAAACAGGATGAGGCGGACATGCTCGAGCAGCCGTCCTTCCACGGCGCCCGGAAGGCCCGGCTGACCAGGGGACAAAAATTTTATCTGCTCCACAACGTTCCCGGCGAGGGCGGAACGTGGGTCCGGATTCGGGACCTTCAGGGACGGGAAGGGTTCATCCACGGCGACACGTCCACCGTCAAGGAGGAAGGCTCCGCACCGGCGCCGGCCAAGCCTCCGGCGGGGGGAGGAGGCGGCCCGATCGCGCCGCCGGCGAAAAAATCGGGAGTGGCCGGCCGGACGGACATTCGCAATGGGCTGGTCGCCATCGCCCTGGGATTGATCGCCACGCTCGGCGGCCGGGCCCTGGCTCCCCAGCTCGGCGGCGGCTATTATGTCACCTGGGGAATAATCGTCGTCGGCGTCTACTGGCTCCTGCGTGGTCTCGGCCGGATGCTGCGCGGTAGGTAAAATTGTAAGATTGGGGTCGCGTCATAAATTACCAGTAATTCAGGCCAAATATTTCGGGCCGTCCATCTTCTGCAAAAACCGATGGAAAAATTCGGCAATTTAAGACGCGCCCCCAAAACGACAAATTTGATTATTGTCCGGCGGCGGCCAGCGCTTTCTTCATCTTTGCCAGGAAGACGTCCTTGTCCTCGAAGCCCACGCCCCGCAGCTCGTTGATCTCTTGGCCGCCGGGCTTGAGGAAGATGAGCGTCGGGCAGCCCTTGGCCGCGTACTTTTTATAAAAGGCCTTGACCCGCTCGTCGTTGTTGCGGGTCAGATCGGCCCGCAGACAGATGAATTTCCGGGAAGCCTCGATGATCTCGGGCTGGGAATACGTCTTGGCGTCCAGCTCGTGGCAGGCGATGCACCAATCGGCCGTCGAGTCGATGAAGACCGGCTTGCCCGTCTTGAGGGCGGCGGCCAAGGCTTCTTCCGAATAAGGCAGCCAATCGACCGCATTGAGCGTGACCCGGCCGCCGGCCGCATTGATCGATTTCAGCGTCTCGGTCATTCGGGCGTTCACATAGCCCTGGATGCCGGTCACGGCGGTATAGACGGCCAGGACGAAGAAAATGACCCCGATGACATTGCGGACGAAGGGGAAGACCTTGCCTTTGGCCGGTGTGGCTTCTATCCAAGCCATATAGATCCCGGCCAGCAGGAGGGTCACGGCCATGGTCAGGTCATAAGCCAGCGGATTGGGGAACAGCGTTTTGAGGAAATAGATGGCCATGGCCACCAGGATGAATCCGAAGATCTTGCGCACCCAGACCATCCAGGCGCCCGAGCGCGGGATCTTGTTGATGCTGCCGGAAAAGATGCCCAGGAAAAGGAACGGCACGCCCAGGCCGAAGGCCAGGACGAAGAACAAGGAGAATCCCAGGAAGACGTTGCCCTTGTTGCCGACGTAGGTCAGCAGTCCGAGGACGAAGGGGCCGATGCACGGCGCGGCGATAATGCCCACGGTCAAACCCATAAAGAACGTCCCGAAATAGCCCTTCTTGGACGTCCCGGCGGCCTTGTTCAGAAAGGCCGGCATGCGGAACTCGTAGACGTCGAACATGGAGAGCGATAGGGCCAGCATGATTAGGGCGATCGCGACCAGGACGGGCGGATAGGTCAGGGCCACGCCGAAAAGGCTGCCGGTGAAAGCGGCGATGACCCCCAGAATCGAGTACGTCATGGCCATGCCGAAGACGTAGACGAAGGAGTGGAGCACGGCGCCGCCCTTCTTGCCCTGGGCCTGGCCGCCGAAGTAGCTGATGGTGATGGGGATGAGGGGATAGATGCAGGGCGTCAGGTTCAGGGCCAGCCCGCCCAGGAAGACAAGCAGGAAGATGATCGGCAAGCCCTTGTTCCCGAAGTCGATGCCGCCCGCGGGAGCAGCGGCCGGGGCCGGCTTGACCTCGACGGAGGCCGGGGCGTCTTTTATTGATTCTGAAACGGCGCCCGTGGGGAGCGGTTCGGCCGTTTTGGATTTATTCTCGGCCCCGGCTGGCGCGGCTTTCAAAACATCTTTAGGCGTGGCGGCATTAGTTTTGTCATCGGCTTTCAGCGCCTGCTTGTCCCCGGGTTTTTCGGCGGTCTTGGCAGCCTCGGCGATGGGTGTGCCGCCCGACACCGGAAAGACGGCCTTGAAAGCGACGTCGGTGGGCGGCTGACAGGATTGATCGTCGCAGGCCTGGTAGCCGATCGATCCCTCGACCACGAGCTCCCGTCCCTTGAAATCGGGAGCCACAGCCACCTCGGCGGTGATGCGGGCCGTGCCCTCGAAAATAGCCAGCGGCTTGTCCGAGAAGCCCATGCGTTTCATGACCGGGAGCGGAAAGACCTGTCGCCCGTAGGTCACGCCCGGATGAGACTTGAAATCAACGGTCGTCCCGACAAGATAATCCTCGGACGGCTGATCGGCGTTGATATGGTAGGGGGCCCGGATGCTCAACTCAATCGTCAGGACGGCGGTCTGCCCGGCCTTGAGTCCGGCCGGGGGCGGAACGATGCTGACCTTGACGATCGGATCGTCCTTGCTTACGCGAAGGACGGAGCCGAGCTCGTCTTTCTGGGCAATGGCGGCCGGAAACAAGGCCAGGATGAGCCCTATGAGAAATGCGGTTTTTTTCATGGCCACTCCTTGAAACGGCAGGCGATACTATAAACGCCTTCCCGGATTTAGTCAACGCGGCCGGCGCTGACATCATTTAGAATCAACGGGTTAATAATGTCGACGGGGGCGGTCAACGAAAGCGGAGCTTCCGCTTTTCGACAAGCGTCCGCCAATCGATCTTGACCAGGCCCCATAGCAGGAGGATGCTGAGCGCCTCCAGGATGAAAACCAGGACGTTGCCGTAGTACTTGGAAAAGACTTTATCCAACCGGGAGGCGACGAGCCCGGCGGAATAGCCGAGAATGGCATAGGAAATGACCCGCCCGACAAAAAAAGCCGGCAGGATGAAGGCCAGGTTCAGCCGAGCCAGTCCCACGGCGACGAAAAATTGGGAGGACGAAACGGGCAGGACGGCGGCGTAGAAAAAAGCGAACCCGGTCGCGGCCGCTTCCTTCTTCTTGAGATAGCCGCGGAGATACTCGACGTTTTCGGCGTACTTTTTGGGAAAATAGCGGACCAGTCCCGAGGATGCTTTGGCCAGGACGAACCGGCCCCCAGCGGCGGCCGCCGCCCCGCCCACGGCCAGGATCCAGAGATCGAGGTGCCAGCGGATATGGAAAAAGGCCAGGACGGTCCAGGTCGGCGGCGTGAACACGGGCAGGAGGTTGAGGCCGAAGGCGATGAGAAAGACGAGGGCGTAGATCAACGGCGGAAATTCCTCAGCGCTGGATGCGGGCGCCGCCGCCTTTCAGGACGTGCCGGACCTCTTCGAGCGTCACCATGCTCGTGTCGCCCCGGGTACTCTGCAGGAGCGCCCCGTGGGCCGCGCCCAGGTCGACGCATTCCCGGGCCGGGCAGCCGTTCAAGAGGCCGTAAATGAGTCCGCTACAGAATCCGTCGCCGCCGCCGATGCGGTCCTCCACCTCCAGACCTTCGAAGCGGCGGGATTCATAGACGGTCCCTTCCATGGCCAGGATGGCCGACCAGTTGTTGACGCAGCCGGAGACGACTTCGCGGAGGGTCGTTCCGACCGCCTTCAGGTGGGGATAGGACTCAAAGAGGCGCGCGGCCATCTTCTTGTAGCTCTCGACCGGCAGGGTGCGCAGGCGCTCGTCCGTCCCTTCGACCCGCAGGCCCAGCGATTTCTGGAAATCCTCCTCGTTGCCGATCAGGACGTCGATGAAGGGCATCAGGCCGCGGGTCACGGCCGTGGCCTGCTCGCTCGTCCACAGCTTGCTCCGGAAATTCAGGTCGTAGCTGACCACCGTCCCCGCGGCCCGGGCCGCGGCCATGGCCGTCCGGGTCGTTTCCGCACAGGAATCACTCAGAGCGGCGAAGATGCCGCCCGTGTGGAACCAGCGCGCGCCGCGGCGGCCGAAGAGGCGGGTCCAGTCCACGTCGGCCGGCGTCATGTGCGAAGCCGCCGAGTGCCCCCGGTCGTACATGGTCACGCTGGGCCGCACGCCGATGCCGACCTCGGTGAAGTTCAGGCCGACCCGGTCGTCCCGGCCCAGCCCGTCATAAGGGACCCACTTGACCTCGCTCAGGTCCATGCCGCTGGCCCGGGCGTGGTTGCGGATGAAAGCACCCAGGGGATTGTCGACCAGGCGCGAGACCCAGCCGGTGCGCAGGCCGTAGCGGGCCAGGGCGTAGGAGACGTTGTACTCGCCCCCGCCGGCGTAGGCCTCGAAGACCGGGGTCAGCTCGATGCGCTGGTGCCCCGGCGGGCTTAGCCGGACCATACATTCGCCGAGGGTTAAAAGGTCGAATTCCGTTTCCGCCGCGGATTTGATCGTCAGGCTCATAGCCGCTCCTTCTTATGGAGGGAAATCATACTACGAGGAGCGAAAAATCAGAAAGTCCTCTATGTCCTTATTTCAATTTTTTCTGAGGATCTTTTCCATGGCTTTTCCGTTTGCCAATTCGTCTATTAATTTATCCAAATACCGCACTTTCTGAATTATTTTATCCTCAATTTCTTCGACTTTATATCCGCATATCGTTCCCGTTATTTTTGAAGCCTGAGGATTCCATCGCGGGGCGTCTTTAAAAAAAGTTTGAAAATCGGTTCCGTTTTTTATTTTCTCTTCAATGGCCTTTTTTTCATAACCCGTCAGCCAGGTGATGATTTCATCGACTTCCTTCGCCGTTCGCCCTTTCTTTTCCGCTTTTTGGATGTACAGAGGGTAAACGCTGCCAAAAGCGATCCTATAAACCCGCTCATTGCTGTTTTTCTTGGGTGACTCGGCCATGCGATCTCCTCCTTACTGGATTCAAGGCGTATTAGCGATCAAGCCCTGAAAGCGACTTTGAAGCCAAGATTGGCCAGAGTACGGCCGACCTCGATTCTTTCGACCGGCAGACTCACAGTCCAGGCGGCGAATTCACGGCGGACGCGATACGCTATACGCAGGCGGGCGAAAGCGCGGGGGCGCTCCGACGGCGGAACGGAGAGGCTTTTTCGCAGAAGCCGGTCATCGAGAGCAATATCGCAGGCCGAGGAGACGGCCTGGCGGATGACGTTCTCGTCGGAGCCGGCGCCATCGGGGATGACGATCGGGGGAAAATCCGCCGGCGGAGGTTCGAGAGGCGGCAGTGCGGCGGAATCGATTCCGCGATGCCGGGCCAGCGCGTCGCGGACTTGGACGACGGCCCTGATTTTGCCTTCCAACGAATAGCCGGCCACGTGGGCCGTTCCGATCAACGACCGCTCCGCCAGCCCGGCATCGATGGCCGGCTCGCCCTCCCAGACGTCCAGGACCGCCGCGCAGACGCGTCCGGAATCCAGCGCAGCGGCCAGGGCCGCCGTCTCGACGACGGATCCGCGCGATGAATTGAGGAAGAGCGGTCGGGATCTAAGCTTGGCGAAGAGCCCGGCATTGAAAAGATGAAAGGTCGGATCGGGACCGTCCTTGGTCAGCGGGACATGGAGCGTCAGGACATCGGCCTCCATCAGCGCGTCCAGAGGGACGTATTTCGGGTCTCCGGTCTGGCGGGCCAGCGGCGGATCATTGAGCAATACGCGCAGGCCCAGGATCTCGGCGGCGCGGGAAACCTTGCTCCCCACGGCGCCCACGCCGACGACGCCGATCGTCCGGCCGGACCAGGACCGCCCAAGGCGGCGGCCGGCCTCCAGGAGAGCGGCGACGATGTATTCCGTGACCGAGCGGCTGTTGCAGCCGGGGGCCGAAGCCCAGGCGATGCCGTGGGAATCGAGCCATGGAACGTCGAGGTGATCGGTGCCGATGGAAGCCGTGCCGACGAAACGGACCCGGCTGCCGTCGAGGAGGCTCGGGCCGACCCTGGTTTCCGAGCGGATCACCAGGGCATCCGCGTCCCGGACCGTTTCGGGGCGAAAATCAACCGTGTCGATAAGGGATAAGCTCCCGAGCGGGCCGAAGGCCTCCACGGCTCTGGGCAGGTTCCCGTCGGCGACGATGTTCATGGCTGCGGGATGGGCTTGAGATCCTCTCCCAGGGGCGTCATGCGGGGCATGATCAGGTGGATCAGGAGAAGGCAGAGGGGATAGAGCAGGCCGGCGATGAGGAAGGCGAAGAAATAGCCCTTGCGGCCGCTCTGGTCCAGGACTTTTCCCAGCCCGAGGTCGGCGGCCAGCCCGGCGGCCGCCCCGACCATCCCGCCGATGCCGACGACGGACGCCGTGGCCTTCTTGGGGAAGACGTCCGAAGCCAGGGTGAAGGCGTTGGCCGACCAGGCCTGGTGGCCGGCCGCGGCCAAGGCGATGAGGCCCACGGCCACCCATTGGCGGGACGTCTGGGTGGCGAAGATGACCGGCAGGATGACCAGGCAGCAGATGAGCAGCGTCGTCTTGCGGGCCCGATTGATCGTCCANNAGATAGAACCACCAGACCGCGTCGGGAATTTTGGCCGCGGCGAAGGCCCACGTCTCGCGGACGGGCAGAACCCGGGACCAGGGCAGCCGCTCGGCACTCTCAGGCGCCGAGTCGCTCTGGATATAGGCCAACTCGGCGGGCGACAGGCGGGGGTGCTCTTCAGGCTTGCGGTAGATGCGCAGCCAAAGCACGATCCACGATGCGCTGAAGGCGGCCGTCACGAAGAAGGCCCTCTGCCAGCCGTGCCCGTCGGCGGCCACGAGGACGGTGATGAAAAGAGGCATCAGCACGGCCCCGACGTNNTCTTGATGCAGGAAGGGAAGTTGCCCGATTCGCCGATACCCAGCCCGAAGCGGGCCGCGGCGAAGCCGATCCAGCCCATGCCCCGGGTGACCAAGGCGTGGGAGAGGCTGAAGAGGCTCCAGGTCCCGATGGAGTAGAGGTAGCCCTTTTTCGCCCCGATTCGGTCGACAAAGGCGCCCATGGTCAGGAGACCGATGGCGTAGGCGATCTTGAAGGAGACGTTGATGGCCGCGTACTGCTGGTTGGTCCAGCCGAAAACGTGGTCTCGCAGGGTCGGGCCGAGGATCCCCAGGATGCTGCGGTCCATGTAGTTGATGGTCGTGGCCATGAACAGCAGGGCCAGGATACGCCAACGATAAGTGCCTATTTTCGGTCCGGTCATGAGACCTTGAATATATCGCATCGGCGAACGACGGACAACTCTCATCTGTGGATCTGTGGATCATCTGTCGATCTTAGCCGCCGATAAGCGCTGCGGAATCGCCCCGCGGAAAAATCCGGGGGCTCCGAGCGGCCTGTTGGATTCGCCCCAATCGACTTTTCGCCCTAATAAGCTCAACGGCCGATTTGACCTTGTAGACGTTTCTCGTGTAGCGTAAAATCAGTTGCATCATTGGTTATTGGAGGGCGGCATGAACCAAAAAACTTCTTTTTGGCTAAGGCTGGGTTTGTATTCTTGTTTTGCGGCTTTCTCGGCGATTTATTTTCCCGCCGAAGCCCGAACCCAAAAGGTCCTGACCGTCCGAACGCAGCTCCGTCCCGTTGCCTGGGGCAAGAACGAATTGCTCTGGTTTGCTCCGGGGATCTGCTGGCTTGACGATTTCGACGGGGGTGTCCAGAGCGGTCCATTGGATCAGACGGCGATCCTGAAAATCTGGAACTCCAACAACAAAATGAGCTTCGGGCCGGGGCCGATCAGATTCGAACAGGCCGGAGGCGTGAAGGAAGGCACCCTTCTCGATGACACCTCTTTATGCGTCGTCAGTACGGCCTCGAACAGCAAGATATCCCTGGTGTTCATGGGCAAAAAAACCGTCGAATTCGGCTATGACGGCTGCGCGATGAACGGCACGCTGGCGCGGGAAGCAACCTTGAAATCCCGGGACGGCGGTTCCGTGACATATCCCCCCGGCACTCTGGTCGATTTTGATGGCGCCGGACTCGTCACCCGGGCGATTCTGCCTCCCTCCGGATCCGCCGAACGGAATGGGCTTTATAATGGCACCTGCACCATCCCCGGCATCGACACGTTTCCCTTCAGTTTTCGGGCGTTCAACGGAGTTTTCAACGGAAGCCTCGACAAGACGCTCTACTCTCTGGCCTGGCAAGGCAATTACGATAAGGCCGGCATCATTCAAAATGGGCTCATGACCGGATGGGTCGACGTGGTTGACGGGGGCCGGAAGATCCGTTGGACCATACGAGGTCCCATCCAGGGAACCATCGCCGCCGCAGCCTCGATCGGGACCCTCTCGATGACGGACGCGGATGGAAATCGAACCTGGACGGGGAATTGGACCGCGGCGATCGGCCCCGCCTCGATTCTGCCATGCGATCATTATTGGGGCCCCCTCGAGCCGCTTCGCATCGCGGGTGCCGGGACCAGCCAAAAGCCGGGCAACTATTGGCTGGTCTATGCCGATGCGCCGCGAACTCCCGATCCGCCCCAAAAATGGATTTGGAAGAAGCACGGGCCGGTTACGTTAAAAGGGGGAAAGAGATATTTCATCGTCTTCGGACGCTCGGCGGAAGTCGCTTTTTTCGAGGAGTCCAGCCTCCCGCCGCAAGAAACGCAGGTCTCGGCCACGCCCGATTCGGCCATTATCTGGCATGAAAATGATTCCGGAACCGGGGCCAGGTTCGTCTATTGCTTCCAGGCTGTTCCGGCCGGCGAAGGGACGGATAAGCCGGTCTTGCGCATGGATCTGTCGCCTCTCGATAATCTCCGGACCAATCAAACCATCACCTTGAGCGCCACGGCCGAGAATATTCCGGCTTCGATCGCCACGCTGAAGTTCAGCTGGTACCTTGATCTGAGCAACTGCGTTTCAGCCGCTCCGCCCGGGCAAAAGGTAAACCTCTGGTATAATCAATACATCGCTCCGGTCAACGGAAAGGCGACATGTTCCATCACGATCAAGGCCGACAACGAGTCGAGGGCGACGAGCTTTACGCTCTTTATCCGGGACGAGCCTTACACCAAGGCGGTCTTTCTATCGGCCGATAAGGATTACACGATCCGCTGAGGTCCGTTGGGCCTCTCCGGACCGAAAAAGAACCGGACGCCGTTTTATTTTATCGTGAAATTGACGGACACCGTAAAAATGAGGGGTTGCGGTTTTCCATTGAGGATGTATGGCTCATGAATCCATTGCTTGACCGCGGCCAGGGCCGCTTCGTCGAGCAAGGGGATTGATCTTAAAATTTTCGCGTCTATGACCCTGCCTTGTTCATCAGTTTTCGCCTCGATCATCACTATTCCCTGAACCCTGGCATTTTGCGCAGTTTCGGGATAAAGATGAGGTGCGCGGCCGTTTACCTTCTGGCGTTCATTCCCTTGGCCGCCTGGATGGGCCTGCGGGCCGGCCAGGATGCGCTCGAGCTGCGCGTGCACGTCTCCCCCAATCCGGTCTATCTGCGCCAGGGCAGCACGATGAACCTGGCCGTGTCGCTCCCAATCCCCTACAATTTCACCTATCTTCCGGCGGCCATGTTCTGCTGGGGCGAGGACTCCGCCGACCCGCTGGGCGTCTTCAACGCCAAGGGCGAATACACGGCCCTGAGGGCGGGCTCGACCCGGATTTACATCGAGCCGGACGCGTTCATGCCGGCCCGCTCGCGCCTGCGCCAATACGTGGACGTCCGCATCTCCCCGGCCAAGACGTTCCCCTCGGCCCCGGACCGGGAGGTCGTGTGCGCCTACTTCCCCTGGTTCTCGGAGCGCTATACGCCGCCGCCGCCCCGGCCCCGGGCCGCCGATCTCTGGTCGGCCTACACGCCGACCGTGATCCCTTATGACACGCAGTCGCCGGCGGTGAACGAACGACACATCCGGATGGCCCGCGACGCCGGCATCGACGCCTTTTGCGTTTCCTGGTTCACCAACCGGGTCAAGTTCGATTTCGACTACGACATGCTCTTTCCGCCCACCCTGGCGAATCTGGCCCGGCTCGACGCGGAGGCGGACTTCGACCTGCTCCTGTCGATCCTTTCCCCCGTCGAAGCCAAGCCCGCCATCTTTGTCTATTTGGCCGAATACGTCGGCCTGGCCCCGGCGGACTGGAAGATCGTCATCGACGAGACCCGCAAGAAATATCCGGACACCGTCTTCTACGCCGGGACCTACAACCTGGCGTACCTATCGGCCTTCGACGGACTCTACGATTTCGGGGCCGCCTATTTCCCCTCCCAGTATGAGGCTTACGCTTCGATGGCCGCGGCCGTGAAAGTCTACGGCCCGGACAAGAAATTCTNNGCCCCGGGATCGATTCCACCCTGTACTGGGGCCCCCATCCGCTGCTCATTCCGCGCAGGGACGGCGCCTACAGCCAGATGACCTGGGAAAAGGCGCTGGCGGCCCGGCCGGATGGGGTCTTCGTCAGCACCTGGAACGAATGGGGCGAGTCCTCGATCATCGAGCCGGCCAACGGATCACCCGCTGATTATTTTGGAGCCTTCAGGCGGGCTTGCATTTCAATGGATGGGAAGACCGATACGATTTCAAAGGACACGAGATCGTCCCAATGGCGGGTCCATTCCCTGATCGACGGCTCGTCCGGCGCCTCCATCAGTTGATAACAGCGCGATCGGTCGGCCGCGACCCAGCTGTCGATGTAAACGACGCCCGCGGGGAGCAACCGGCCGCGATCCGCGAGGCGGGTATAAATCGCGTCGACCTTGCCGGCGGCGAACGTCTCGATGACCATGAGCAGCATGGCGGCCCTCAGCGGAACGGCACGATCAGAAAGACGCCGATGTCCCAGACCGTGTGGCTGACGATGACGAGGAGCGCCGAGCCGGTCTTCATGTAGAGGTAACCCCAGAAGAGCCCGCACGCGGCGGCGGCCAGCACGAGCATCGGGTTGCCGCTTCCGGCATGGACGAGGGCGTAGAGCGCGGTGGCGGCCAGCCAGCCGGCGACGGGGCCGAAGCGCTTCTGCCAGCGCCGCTGCAGGAAGGCCCGCCAGAACAGCTCTTCGCCCGGGCCGATGATCAGGGCCATGAACAGGACGATGCGCAGGACGGGCGCGCCCGTCCTGAAACCATAGACCTGCCCGATGTCCGCGGCGGCGAAGGGCAGGACCAGGCGCGAGGCCCAATTGCCGACGAAGAAAATCAGGTAAAGGGCCGCGGCCGACAGCAGGCCGAGCCCGATCTTGCGCCCGAAGCCGTCGCCGAAGTCGCTCCGCAAGGACGGGCTGTATTCCGCGTCCAGGACCGTCGCCAGACCGATCAGAAAGACGAGATTGGCGCTCATCCACCACCAGAAATCCAACGGGCCGACTGCGCGGAAGATGAAAAGCGGGACGAAAATGGCGGCGGCCAGGGCGGCCACCAGGAACGATCGCAGGAGCGGCGAGCCGGGCATGGGGGCCTCCGTCTGGTCTATTTCCTCAGCAGGCCGAGGGCGTACCAGGCCCAAACGGAAGCCGTGCACAGGGCCCCGAAGAGGAGATTGTACTGGGCCGTGGCTCCGTCCAGGATGATGAAATCCATCGGCTGGCGGGGCGCGCGGCGGCGGACCGNNGGGACGAGGATGAAGGCGAAGATCAATCCCATCGAACCGAAGAGCAGAAAGCCGTAATAGGCGAACGAGCCCTTGTCGCCCAGGACCGCGGCGAACGTCCGGACCTTCCGCTCGCCGTCCGAGATCGTGTCGCGCCAGTTGTTGGCGTGGAGGATGCCGATGACCAGCATGGCCATGGGCACGGTCCAGACGGCCGGGATCCAGGAGAACGACTTCGTCTGGACGACCCAGGAGCCCAACCCGCCGAGAATGCCGAAATTCAGGAAGACGGCGAGATCGCCCAAGGTGTTGTATTTGAGGAGTGTGTAGCCCGCGCCGACGGCCACGCCGACGGCGCCGATGATCAGGAGTACGGTCCCGGTGAGGGCCACGAGGACCAGGCCCAAGCCGATGCCGACGGCGAAAAGAATGATCGCTCCGCGGGTCACGTCCCGGGTCGAAAGCCAGCCGCGGACGATGGCCCCGCTGACCGGAGTGGACTGGGTGTCCAAGCCGCGCTTGAAGTCGAAGACGTCGCTGAGCATATTGGCCGCCGCATGCAGGATGACCATGGCCAGCAGGGCCATGAGGAAACGTAGTGCATCCAGCCGAACGCCGCCGATAGCGAAGGCCAGGGACGTCCCGAAGATGACCGGCATGGTCGAGGCCGGAAAGGACCAGGGCCGGGCGGCGACGATCCATTTTTTCAATGTCGAGGGGGCCGAGCTTTCAGGGGTCATCTGCACATCCTTTTCCTGGATGACCCCTATTATACGGGTTCCCGGAACGGTAAAAAGGGGAAAAAGGGGTCAGGTCTCAACATTCAACATTTTGCGGGAACGCACAACGGCGCAAACCGCCGGCAAAACGAGGGTACGCGAAGCCCAATTCACGCCGAATCAGCGCGTTTCCGGACTTTGTTGAATGTTGAGACCTGACCCCCAAGGGGCTTGTGGTATAATTGAATATTCGTAGGAGGAAAAATGAGTTCAAAAAACATCGATCGGCGATCGTTCCTTAAGAACAGCCTGGCCGGCGCGGCCGGACTCGGCGCGCTCTCCGCGTTCCCCTCGGCCCTGCGCGGCCANNACGCTCCCCGTCGTCTCCATGGGGGTCATGAACTCCAACAACGAGAACCTCATCCAGGCCGCCCTGGACGCCGGGATCTCCCATCTGGATACCGCCCACGGCTATCAGCGCGGCACCAACGAAGGCGTCATCGGCAAGGTCCTCAAGGGCCGCCCCCGCGACTCCTTCTTCATCGCCAC